>JADFYN010000205.1 GCA_015233055.1 Deltaproteobacteria bacterium | reverse complement strand
GCCCCGATGCAGCAGCCATGTCCTGGCCGGTAACACCTTGGGGATGAAAGCCGCGGTGGGCTATTGGCGGACCGACACCCGGTTGGAATACCATCGGGACGCGGCCACCCTGCAGGAAAAGACGGCCGAGGGCAATACTGTGGAAACTTTGCGCCGAAAGCAGCGGCTGGTCCTGTCTATGGCCGACAAAATTCTGACCACCTTTGGGCCCGATTACGGTTATGTGTACCAGCCTGATAAAGGAGTGGTCATCGCCTCGGATTCGGTGGTAGCCCACGACATGGTCTCCCTGGCCTGGTTATTAGCAAACAGACGCCGCATTCCTCCGACGGAAAAAGATAAATTTATAAATAACAGTCCGGTTGTAGCCGGCGTGTGCAATTACTGGATAACCTACAAATTAGGCGGCTGGCGACCGGTCCTGGCTTCTGAAATACTGACCAGACCCGATACCAATACCATTTGGGATGACCGCACGTTGAACCGGGCCTACCAGATATTCGGTGGTCTGCCGCAGGTGACCATAGATGCGGCCAACGACACCCTCCCTGAAGAACTTAGGAAACAGCTTAGCGACATGACCACTTATCCGGCCCAGAGACAAGAATGTTAGTCCAAGATGAGATAAGTAAAAACGAAATCTCCTGGCTGGGCCGGTTGGAGCGGGTAGCCACGGGCATCAACAGAGCCGCGGACACGGGCGTTTGTATTTTAAACGGGATAATCGGTGACTACCTGCATGATCAACAGAATGAACTGGCCTTTCCAATGCAACTCTATTTCCAGAACGAGCCATTGAACCTGACGCCGGAGAGCCTGAAAATATCACATCCGAATATTACCTCCAAGGCTTGTATTTTGGTCCATGGCCTGGCCTGTGATCAAACGATTTGGAATTATGCGGATGAACACGAAACAACATACGGTTCTCTGCTGCAACGCGATTTGGGCTATACCCCTTTCTACTTACGTTACAACACCGGGCGGCACATCTCGGAAAACGGGAAAATGCTTTCAGCCAGGCTGAGCAATTTATTCAGAGCCTATCCTAAGCCCTTGGAAGAAATTATCCTGATCGGCCATAGCATGGGCGGTCTGGTGACCCGCAGCGCATGCGATTACGGGACAGAAGAACAAGCCGACTGGGTGAAAAAAGTCAGGAAAGTTTTTTTTCTGGGCTCCCCGCATTTGGGCGCTCCTTTAGAAAAATTTGTGAATGTCGTGTCCTGGATATTAAAAGCGGTGCCTCGCCCCTATACAAAACTGGGCGGCGACATCCTTGATCTGAGGAGTTCCGGCATTAAGGATTTGCGTTTCGGGTATTTGCGGGACGAAGATTGGACCCGGCAAGACCCCGATGCTCTTTTGAAAAACAATAAGAAGACTATCCCCCTCCTGGACGGGGCATCACACTATGTGATTACCGGGACTCTGACCCAAGACCCCCGTCATCCGTTAACGCAATGGTTCGGGGATGGTCTGGTCAGGCAACCAAGTGCGGCGGGGCAATTAAGCCAAGAGAGCCATGATATCCCGTTTGTTCCAGGCCACCATAGGGAATTTCCGCGTGTCGGACATATCAAACTGACCCATTCCCCTGGAGTCTATCAACAAATCAAATCGTGGTGTCGGGAGGCGTCTCCTTCAGGCTCACCCCGTTGCCAAAAGGCAACCTGATGAATAGGTGGACGGTAATGTTCTCCCGATGCCGAAGATTCGTAAGATTTCAAAGGGGCAACCATGCAGCCTATAAAGCTTACTATTCCTGGAGCCTATTGGGACTCCCAGATATATTCAGGCTGCCTCTATCTTTTTGGACTTTCAGGTGATATCCTTACGTTAGATTGGGACCGGTTATCCGAGAAGCTTCGGATAGAAGATAACCTGCATCTTGCAGTCGGAATTGCCTTTGAAAGGAATGACTTACTGTACGACCCCATGTATGAGCTTCTATTTCAGGATACAGAAATCAAAGGCATCATGGAGGAAAAGTTCTCTCGACTCTCGACCATGGATTTGATGGTATCAGACCGGCAATTCAATGATATGCAACTAGGGCGTCAGGATAACCGATTTCCGTTTCCGCATACTGATTCACAGATATATGGTCGGAATATCTATATCAGTGCACACTCCGGTGTTTACCGGGCCACATGCAATAAAAAAAACAAGTACCCGGTGAGCACTCGCCCGGAGAAGAAATGGGATGTCTCTGTTCTGGCTCTGTCAGCCTGGTACGATAGTCTTGCTTTAGCCGCAGGAGACCAAGGTTTATTCGAGATGAACCTGGATGCTACAGGTCCTTCCTTTGGCAAAGAGGTAGCCAAGCATCTATCGACGAGTAATTGCGTGGACTGTAATTGGGCCTTTTACAGCATATATGGGTCTTCGCATCTGGGGCCTGGCTATCTGGCGGCTTTCGAAAAGACATATAAAAAGCAGAACGGACATCGTCTAAGTGAACGCAGATTCAAATCATTAATCTCGGAGTCCAGTATATTTAAAGAAGGCGGCTATTCTTGGGGGGGGCAAGATAAACTCTACCAGGCTCAAAGCGGCCGTGTTCACATCGTCCGTTACCACCCTTGGAGAGAATTTTCCGAACAGTTTCAAGACCTGGGCGTTATAGACCTGGCCCCGTGGAAAGGCGACGTGGTTTCAGGTGGAGTGGCGTCCTTCGGTGTGGTTATCGAATGCGAAAACGCCATCGTAGTCCTGCCAAGCGAAGGGGCGCCCATTACATTTCCCGGCGAACCAGTCAATTGGAGGGTTTTTCCGCGCTCAAAGCATTATCAGAACCAGCTTCACATTATCTATGATGACAGGATGGAGATAATCTCATTTAGTCACGATTACTTTGTTAATCAGCAGGAAAAAAGGGCTGGAATTGAAGTATATCAATTTCATAGAGGAGACACTGACGTTGATGATATTACCAGCCAACGAATCCAACGAGCAGCCACTGGGTAAGCCGATCAGTTCAGTAGAGGATTCCGTGGCCGGGCCTGCTCGTCGGCCATCCGCAGTGTTGATCGGATTGGTCAAACTGATTCAAACAGCCGTTGACAAGGGAGCCGTTTCTATTGAAGAAGTACATTCTTCCATTGCCAATGGTCCATTTAGAATATTAAACAAAATCAGTGTAATCGCGCCTGTCTCCAGGTGTGTCCAGGAGGTTCAAAATAAGACGATCGAAGGCGTCTATGGAATCATTCGGGTGATCAATCAAGGAGCCGGGGCCATGGCTAAGACATTGCTTCAAGTTCAGGATAAGATCCGAGATTAGATTTTTCCTTTCATTTACCTTGACAGAGACGTATTTGTAGTTATATTAATATATTGAATCACGAGACAGAAATTTTTCGGCCAATCCCTGAGAATGTCTAAAATTAACCCGCAACCAAACCAAATACATATATGGAGATGCTCAAATGGATTTGAACCAAATGATAAACCAGGTGAAGAGCCAGATTGATTTTGACTGGGTCGGCATGATCGTGACTCACAACGGCGTAGTCCGGGGAACTTCCCGCGATGGCAGCAAAGTGACAGGGCTGGAAATAATTAGCGTAGATCAGGAAAAGATCGACGTCATCATTGACGATATAGAAGGCCGGCCCGGGATCGAAGCTGTATTGGTGGATGGGGCTCATGGGAAGTTGAAGGTAGGCGACGATATCCTGATGGTTGTGGTAGCCGGCGACCTGCGGGACAACGTCTTTCCTGCCCTGGTTGATACCGTCAACCGGATCAAGAAAGAAGCGGTCACCAAAAAAGAGATCGCCTAACCCATCGTTACAAAAAGCAAACCGCAGAGGACACGAAGAAAAGGAAAGAGCGCAGAGGTTTATTGGTGGTCTCGGGTTATGAGTCGGATGTCATCTGCCGGACAGAACTCCACAACCTGAAGCCTAAAATCTCAGCGTCCTCTCTTTTGCTTCGCGTTCTCTGCGGTTTGCTTTTTGTCAGAACTAACGGGTAACTATTTAAGGTACCTCAACCACTTTATCTTCCTCGGCGGCTTCTTCCAGATCCGATTCTTGTCGACGCCTTTTGTTCCGGCAGACGACCTTGACCACAATGACGCTAATCTCATAAAGAATCAGGATGGGAATGGCCATCATGCACTGTGAGATGACGTCGGGCGGGGTCAGGATAGCCGCGACGATAAAGGAGAGAACAATGGCGTACTTCCGTTTATCCCGGAGAAATTGATCCGTGAGGAGGCCCACTTTAGCCAGGAAAAAAGCCACCAGGGGGAGTTCAAACACGGCGCCGAAGGAGATCAGCAGTTTCATGGAGAAAGACAGGTATTCCTTAATCGAGGGCAAGGCCTGGATATTCTGGTTGGCAAAGCTCATCAGGTACTTAAAGGCATAGGGGAAAACAACGAAGTATCCGAACGAGGCGCCGCCGACAAAGAAAATGGAGGAAAAAATAACAAAGCCGACGATGTATTTCTTTTCGTTTTTATATAGCCCTGGAGTGACGAATTTCCAGAATTGGTAAAAAATCACCGGGGAGGCGAAAAACAGACCAGCGATGAACGAAACCTTGAGATAGGTGATGAAAGCCTCTGCCAACCCGGTGAAAATCAGCTTGTCTTGCCCCTTCGGCATGGAAATGAGCAGCGGCATCATCAAAACATTAAAAATCTTTTCATGGAAATGGTAGGAAGCAAAAAATCCCACACCAATGGCCAGAAAACATTTTATCAGACGGCTCCGGAGTTCCTCCAGGTGACTGGTAAAGGGCATCTTACCTTCTTCGGCCATGTACTTTTCCTATCTTTAATCCCTGCAGGCCGACTAATCCCCGGGCCGATTTGGGACGTCTGTAAAACCTGGGCGTAAGCACCCGCGTCTGGACTCCAGCCGAATTTTCCTCTGTCAGGGTCGCATAACTTGACATTTCCGGCGAGACGGATGGAGACAATTGGTCGCCGCCCGGCCAGGCCGGGTCAGTCACCGGATACGCCTCATCCACCCTGCCCCAATTAACCGGCGGAAGTTCAGAATCAGCCGGCCCCGCTTGATTCCCGGCGGTCGGAGCCACAGGCGGCGTCAACCCATATGTTGTATTCATGGCATCCAGGCTGGCCATGCCGGTCAATCCGGCCCCAAAGGTTGCCATGGGTTCGGTAAGGGCTTGCCTCACTTCTTTGATATCTTTTTTGAGATCTTCATCGATATCCAGATTGTCCTTAAAATCATTCACGGTCTTCTTGAATTCCAGGATCCCTTTAGCCAATGTCTTAGCCAGTTCGGGGAGTTTATTCGGACCAAGAAAAATAAGCGCCACAATAAAAATGAGAATTAATTCGGTGATACCTAACATTGCTGTTTACCCCCCGCCAAAAGGCTGAAGTCGCTGGTGGGTGTTTCCGGCTGGTCAAGTCAGGCGGACAATGTTCTAGTTCATCAGCAGGTCAATTGCATTTGGCCTGGACATCCTTAAACCAAGGAGGAATAATCCTTTATTGCGGCTTATCTTGCTTTTGTTCCAGCTTTTCCGGGTGGTCCGGCTTCGGCTCCAACTCGTCATCCGTCGCGTTCAACCCTTTCTTAAAACTTTTGATTCCTTTTCCCAAGCCGCCCATCAATTCAGGAATCTTCTTCCCCCCGAAAACGATCAGGACGATGACCAGGATAACCAGCAACTGTTCTCCATTTGGAATAAGCATTTTTTCCTCCTAACGATGTTGATACCCATAAAAACGTGTGGTTCGACCGCTTCCGGATCGCCCTGGGCACCTAACCGGAAACGGGATGGACTGGAATGCCGATAAATATCCGGGGCGGTGTCCCGGACAGCCTGGCCGGCCGAAATTTACAAAAAACAAAAAACTCAAATGAGTCAGGCTTAGTCTTTACCGCAGCAATGATTAATATGATTTAAACGTTAGAGGTTATCAAATAACGGGTTAGGGGTCAAGAAAAATGAACCCATTTCAAAACGGCCGGTCATGTTAGCCGTCTATATCAAAAAAAACGTACATGATAACAACAAGTTGTTACCGACATCCGACCGATTTATTTCCTACCTCAGTTGGTCCGGTTCGGATCCGGCATATTTCGATATCAATTGACTCCGCCCAGGTTTGATAGTAGATTAACTTTAGTTCGACGAGTATGATGAGCGATTATCATCAAGGGCCATGATTCAATCCGGTAGATTGCACCGTTTTGCGTAGATTAGGGCCGGAATAGGTCTGTGGGGCTTTTCCATCTGCGTTCATCTGCGCCATCTTTGGATACATCTCCATCTCCGCGTCCTCTGCAATCAACATCTTCAAAAAAAACACCATAATTAGACAACTATCATTACCTATTGGGAAAGGGTG
>JADFYN010000204.1 GCA_015233055.1 Deltaproteobacteria bacterium | reverse complement strand
CGGCTTTTTGAGGAGACGCTTCCGTGGTGTTATCCATACAAGCGTCATTAACCACTCAAATATCGCCCGGGGGGACGTCACGCGGGATAGTATAGCTGACCGGGGCGATGCTCTGGCCTTCATTGTAGGCCGGAATGACGATCAGAGTCCTGGGGTCCCTGGTTTTTCCAGTCTAAATAGCGCCAGAACCGCGGCCAGACCCAGAGCTCGGGCAAACCCGCGGACGAAGGTGACGAAACCGAACCAGGCTGTATTTCGCCGGCCGGTCAGGGCGATTATTTTTTTGGTCATGGGTGCTTGAATGATGACCTGGACAATGGTCAGGCCCATGACCACCGGCCGGAGTTGAGGCCAAACCAGGCTGGTCACCAGACCCAGGACAATAGTCAAGGCCAGGGGCGGCTCCACGATATCCTTGACCAGGGTGTAATCATCACCCCGGGTCATGTCCGGGTGACGACGATAGATTTTGGCTCGCCAGAATCCGTGCCGGGCTTGCTCTTTCATGTACTTAATGACTCTGGTGGGGTGAAAATGGGCGACCCTGGCGTCGCGGCAAAAGGTGATTTTATACCCGGCCTTGAGTAGCTTGTAAGATAGATCGTTGTCCTCCCCGGAGGCGCGGCGGAATGTCGGCTCAAAACCGTCCACCTCGTCCAGGGCCCGGCGGATGATGGCCACGTTGTAGGTTCCAAAGGCCCGGATGAACTGACCCATCTGAAGATGACGAACGACAATTTCCGCCTGAATACAGGTGGCCAGCCAAGACTCGGGGTTGGCCGGTTCATAGCTGCCGGCTACGGCGCCGATCTCTTGGGACTGAAATCCCCGGAGCAACGTGGCCACCCAGTCTTCGGCCGGGATGCAATCGGCATCGGTAAAACAGATCACCCGGCCGCGGGCGGCCCGATATCCGGCATTGCGGGCGGCCGCCGGTCCGCTGTTTGCTTGACTAATGACTTTGACGGGATATCGTTGGGCCACGATCGCTGTGTGGTCTTGGGAGCCGTCATCCACCACAATAACTTCCAGCGCCTCGGGCAGTCCCGTCTGGGCCAGACAGGCGTCAATCGTCCGGCCAATGGTCGCCGCGGCGTTATAAGCCGGGATAACCACGGACACCGGTATGTCCTGGTCGGGCCGGAGCGAGGCGATGTCGGAGAATTCACTCATGGGATGGCTACTTCCGTGCAAGGCCGATCAATATCCCCAAAGATGATTTGTCAGCCTGAGATATCCTTGAAAGCAACATTAAAATCTTTTTCGGGACCAACTCCGGAGAATAGGCATGCCGAAAGACATGTCGAACTCAGGTTAATTCTGTCAAATTTTATCAGGTTTGGTTTCCGGATACAACTTATTTCGATAGCCGCGGCCCGATGTTTAGATGAAGATTTAAGACTACGGCCGTCCATCACCGCGATGTCTTTTTTTTCTGACATAACTGTGGCGGCTTAATAAAAATGTATCGAAATTATCCAAATAATGTGATATATCTGAAGATCAGTATGTCGGCTGGTGGTTCTGCCTTTTTTTGAATTGATTCAACTTGTTACATTCTGGCCCGGAGACGATGGAAGAACGAGACAGCGAGTCCTCATAAAAACAAACTGCAATGGATGCTTAGATGTTTCAAGGCCGATCCGGTCTGGAGGAAAAAAATGAAACAAGTGAAACTTAGCACCAAGCTTATTTTGGGAGGAATCGCTCTGGTGGTGATTCCCCAATTAATCATCGGGATACTCACTTTCCGTGAAACGTCCAAGTCCATGGCCTTAGTTTTCAGACAACAAACCCTCAACACGGCCAAAAGCCTGGCCGGGCTTGTCCAGACCTACCTGGCCGGTGAATTAAATCTGGTTAAGGAGATTTCTTTAGGTAATACGCCGATTGATGTCGGGACCACGGTGGCTAAGAACGGCATTGAAAACTCTTCAAATGAAATAAAAAAATTAGATCGAAAGCTGGCTCATGCCATGAAGGAGATCGGGGCCGATTATGAGGCCATCTTCGCGGTCGATCTTAAGGGCACTGTTTACTCGGACAGTATCGGAGGCGGACTCAAAGGCGCATCAGTGGCTGAAGAGCCATATTTTAAATCAGTTACAAATGGTCGGGCGGCCTTTGTGAATGTCTGCAGATCTAAGCAGAACGACGGACTGACATTCACCATCGCCGTGCCGGTTTATGCCCAGAGTAAGGAAGTCGTCGGCGCCATCGCCGGAGTGTTGAAAACAGACGCCGTTAACCGGGAAATACTCAAGATCAAGAATGGACAAACCGGATACGCCTACATGGTTGATCAAACCGGAACCGTTATCTCCCACAAAAGGGATGATCTCGTCCTTAAGGTCAACATCAAAAATCTTAAGGGAATGGAACAGATTACGGCCAGAATACTGGCTCGCGAGGAAGGAATTGATCCCTACACCTTTGAAGGCATTGAGAAGCTCGCCGCTTTCGCCCAGGTGCCTATGACCGGATGGTGCATTATCACCAACCAGACCATGACTGAGCTTATGTCTTCCGCCTATTCCATCCGAGATAAGATATTAAGCATCGGCGGCAGTTTTTTACTGATTGTTATTTTTCTCGTTTGGTGGTTTGCTAGAAGCATTACCAGGCCCATCCTCTCCGTAGTCGAAGGGCTGCATCAATCCTCCGAGCAGGTGGCCGTGGCTGCCAATGAAGTAGCTAAGGCCAATCAGGTATTAGCATCGGCCACCTCTGAACAAGCCGCAGCCCTGGAGGAAAGTTCGGCCTCTTTGGAACAAATGACGGCCATGACCCGGCAGAACTCAGAAAATGCCAACCTGGCCGACCGAACCCGGAGTAATGCGGCCACGGCCCTGAACCAGGCCCATGAGGCGGCCCTGGAGACCTTGAAAGCCATGGAGGCTATTCGATCCAGCGGAGAAGGGATCAAAGCCATCATCAAGACCATCGATGAAATTGCTTTTCAAACTAATATGTTGGCCTTAAACGCAGCCGTGGAAGCGGCGCGCGCCGGGGAAGCCGGAGCCGGCTTTGCCGTGGTCGCGGATGAGGTCCGCCGATTGGCTCTAAAAGCTGCCGAGGCCACGCGAAATACCAATGAATTAATAGAACAAACGGTCAAGAATATTCAACAGGGCGCTGTCTGGGCCGGCAAGACGAGAGCGGAATTTGAAGCCGTTGTGGAGCATAATGCGCAGGTGGGCCGGTTGATGCACGAAATTGTCACAGCCTCGAATGAACAAGCCAAGGGAATTGATCAGATCAGCGGAGGAATCACCGAGATGGACAAGGTCGTACAGCAAAATGCCGCCTCGGCCCAGCAGTCCGCGTCGGCCGCCGAAGAGTTGAACAGCCAGGCGGCGCATCTGAATGATTTTGTGCTGACCCTCTCTACGCTGGTGGGAATGGGCAATGACTCAAACGATCAAGATCAGCCGACCGGTCATGATCTGCGAATAACCCGGTCCAGGCCGGCACCCGCACCACTCAGCCTTCCCCCGGCGGTCAAGAGAACTAGATCCTAAGGGAATTAACCCGACCTTTAAGTAATCTTGCTGGATCCGGAGGCCGGTAACCGGAACGGCGAACTTCAGGCGGCCGGTTTTGCTTCAAATCGGCAGAGTCTATCACCAGAACACCAGCAGTCGACTTCCTTAACATTAAAGCGAGACCCGGTGTGCTCCAGGAGCAGGCCGCTGATGAATCCTTCATCATAATTACATATGGTCTCATTAGAAATAGGCAGCCCGGAACAACCTAGATCTTCGGCCAGGGTGAGAACAAAATTCATCGTCTCCAATTCCGCTTTTTCAATCTTCAGGATACCCATCTTCAAATTTCCAAAAAGCTCCTGTAGTTCCTTCATAAATTCGTCAAAACTCCCGGCCTTGACCATCATCGCCCGATATAGCTCTCTGCCGGCCATCTCACCGGCCTCAAAATATAACTTGTCGGCAGTTTCGGAGTTGAATTTTGCGATGATGACATCTCTTAACGTAAACTGTAATAATCTGTAAAGCGCCACATCCATGGAAGAACCAAGGTTGGGGCGACCCTGGGTGATATCTCCGAGCATGGTCCAATCAAACGTTGGTTCTTCTCTTTCTTCCTTGAACGGTCTAATCCCCTCATTGGGGTCGACCTCCGCCGGGACGATGTATTTGGCGCTTTGCCCGGCTTGTCTTCTCAACTCGTTGATTTCTTGTTTGAGATAAAGCATTCTTATTTCCCGGCCCACCACCAACCGGTTGAACCGTTCGAGGTCCTTAACATACTGCTCCAGTTCCCTTTCCACCTTTTTCCGTTCAGTCACGTCACCGAACGTAACCACTGCGCCGACCAAAATGTTCTCTTTATAAATAGGCGTGCTGGAGTAATCAACGTAGAAACTGTTACCATCTTTACGCCACCAGATTTCGTTGACATTCCGTCTGGTTTCTCCCCCCTTGTAAGAAGGCGACATGGGGCCGTCGTCCGCCTGGTTTGGTGAGACATCTGGTAATGACTGGTAAATTATGGGCTGAATTTTCTTTCCCAACAGCTCTTCCTCTCCGTATCCCCACATGCGGAGAGCCGCAGGATTGGCGAAAGTCATTTGACCATTCGTATCGACCCCGAAAATGCCTTCTCCGGCCGACTCGAGCAGTAACCGGCTGCGCTCTTCAGCCGCGGTCAATGCCTTCTCAATTGTTTTAATCTTGGTTATATCTACCAGCCAGGCCAGGGTGCCTTTCTCTCCCCCATATTCAGTCCGAAGATAGGTGGCCATGAAATTGTGTATCTTATTGTCCGTCCCAAACATCTGGACATCAAAATCGGAGACGACTTCTTGTTGCCGGAGAAGTTCAGCGAGCGCGTCTCGATCGCCGGCATCGGTACAGAGCGGCGGAGCCGGATCTCCAACTCGGGGGCCCAGTAAATCCGTGAAGTGTGGGTTGGCAAACCGGATTACCCCATCCACAAAGACGGCCACGGCTATGGGGCTGGTGTCAAGGATGCCCTGAAGTATTTCCCGGCTCTTGGCCAGGGCCGATTCAGCGGCTTTTCGTTCGGTGATATCGCGAATAGAGACGCAGACACAAGTGCCTCGGGAACCGGATGCGGGTAATCTTGACAGCCCGATTTCCGCCGGATACTCCGAGCCGTCTTGGCGTACGCCGCGCAGGTTGAGGCCGCTTCCCATTTCTTGACCCGTTAACGTCTGAATGAAGCTCTCACGCTTAAGCCCATGCCCGGCTCGGATATCCTCCGGAACCAGGATATCGACATTTTTGTTCAGCAGGTCGCCGGGCTGGTAACCGAACATCTTGTCGACCATGGCGTTGGTGAGGATAATTACGCCACTGCTATCGGTCACTAAAATTCCATCGGGTGCGGACTCGATGATGCCGCGAAACCAGGCTTCGGTCTCCTTCAGCTTCTCCTGCTGATACTTCAATATTTTCGCCTGTTGTTTGGTTTCTTCCAAGAGTCGTGTCAGTTCTTTCTCTGCGGCCTTACGCTCCCGGATGGCCTTCCCCAGGCGGCGATTCCAAATCAAGACGAAGGCGGTTATGGCCAGCAATCCTGATCCGATGGGCCCGACAACCATCCAGTTGACCGTGCCGGTATACTGAATGGCCAGCCAACGTTGCTTTATTTCAGCCTTTTCCTGCTCGGTTATGCCGGATATGGCCTTGTCCAGGGCTGAAGCCAATAAGGGCCAATCTTTCCTGACACCCATGGCCAGATCGTGGGTATAGGGAGTCTCACCGGCAATCTTCAAATTGGCCAGCCCAACTTTATCGATAGTGTAGGTAACCGGGCCCAGGTTGTCGATAAAGGCGTCGAATTTACCAGCGGAAAGTTCGCGCAGGGCGGTCTCCAGGTCGGACATGGGGATTAGCGGCAAGTCGGGGCGATCGCGCTTCAGGTTGGCCTCAATAACCAGCCCCTTGACGACTCCCACCTTAAGGCCTTTGAGGTCGTCGAGTCCGGAGGCGGAATGGCCTTTACGCATAACGATGACGGAGGGGAAGGTAATGTAGGGCCTGGTGAAAATCAAAAATTTCTTTCGTTCGGCGGTCGGCGTCATCTTGGGGATGATATCTATCTGACCGACCTTGGTCTTTTCGATGGCCTCCGTCCATTTCAGGCCTTTTTGGGGGACCATGACCACGCCTAAGTGCTTGGCGACCTTTTCTACAAACTCGGCGGTGATACCGGCGTAATCCCCTTTTTCGTCGAAGAACTCGAAGGGCGCCCGGTCCGCATCCACGCCCAGGCGGAATTCTTTACCCGCCAGGAAAGCTTTTTCTTCTTCCGTCAGTTGAGCTATCACATGATCTTCCGGGTGGTCCGCCGAAGCTGTGGTTACACCTAAGATTCCACCAAGAA
>JADFYN010000203.1:5861-6374 GCA_015233055.1 Deltaproteobacteria bacterium | reverse complement strand
CTTGTCTTTAGCGGCCGGCCGGTTGGAGCAGTCCATAGATCAAGGAAAGACAGAACAATGGAATACGTTGGTCACCCAAGTAGAGGAACAAATGGCCCTGGTTTTGGCCTCGATCAACCTGCTGGAACAGAGCCGTCCGGCCGAGGTTCAGACCGCCGACGGGGTGATCCCGGGCCACCGGGTGGACGTTGTCAAGGTCGCCTTAATTATGACGGAACTATCCGATTTACTAAAAAGAAACATCCTGGATACGGCCGGCCGGCTCAAGCTTATGGGTGAACATCTAAAAGGCTCCCCGTTATTTGCTAAACTATCCATAATCGAAGCTGATGTTTTCAACCTCGATTATGAGAAAGCCCTGTCCGGGTTGGAGGCTTTAGCTGGAGAAATAGCAAATGCGATTGGGGCAAGAGCCAATGAATGAAAAGAACGAGCGGCAGAAAAAACTGATCGTGGCTGATGAGTCGACCAGTATTTGAGTTATCTACGAATTAATCCGAAACGACTACGATG
>JADFYN010000203.1:0-5822 GCA_015233055.1 Deltaproteobacteria bacterium | reverse complement strand
GATCGATCTTGTCTTACTTGACATCATGATGCCGGGGATGGACGGATACGAGATTTGCCGGCGATTGAAGGAGGCGCACCGGACCAAAGATATTCCCGTAATATTCATTACCGCCAGGATCAGTGAGGAAGACGAAGTCCGAGGCTTTAAAATAGGCGCGGTTGACTACATCACCAAACCCATTAGCCCGACAATCGTCAGAGCCAGGGTTAAAAATCATATCCAACTAAAAAGATACCGGGATGTCCTGGAGAATCTATCGGTTACCGACGGCCTGACCGGCATCCCCAACCGCCGCCGATTTGATGAGTTCCTGGAAGCCGAATGGAGGCGTTCGGTCCGGTCCAGGTCCTGCTTGTCGTTGCTTATGATAGACATTGACTTTTTTAAGCCGTACAATGATCATTACGGACACCTGGCCGGAGACGAATGTCTCAAACAAATAGGCAGGGCCTTAAGCACGACCGTTAAGAGATCGACCGACCTGATGGCCCGATACGGGGGGGAGGAATTCGCTTGTATCCTGCCCGAGACTAATTCCGTGGGGGCAATGGTTGTAGCCGGGAGGCTTAAAGATCGAGTGGCCGCCCTGGGCGTCATCCATGAGTTCTCGCCGATAGCCGGCCACGTGACCATTAGTCTGGGGGTGGCCACCATGACTCCGCTCATCAACTTGCTGCCGATGTCCCTGGTCCGGGCGGCGGACGAACTCCTGTACCAGGCCAAACGGAGTGGACGCAATCGGCTGGTAGCCCGTGATTTCAGAGAATAACGGCCACAATCCGCTCACCGCCCCCAATTTGGACTAGCGTCTCGGTGAATGTCGATGTCTTAATCATCCGTAGCCGATCCGCAAGCAGACATGGTGAAACACTCCTGCATCCTTAACCGGCCGACCGGACATCCTTCAGCCGCAGGCGGAGGCCGGCCTGTCCTTGCCAGATGTTTATTTCCGGCGTGTAGGCCACATCCACCCTGGGGCCAAGGCTGCTGAGGAGCCCGCCCAGGCCGAACCCGACACTATCCACCAGAACATTGCCTTGCCGGAGGACCAACCGCAAATGCTTGCCGGAGGGTCCGACACAGAACTTATCCATGACCTCGCATTTAAACGAAGCCAGCACCGGCTCCGGGTTGGCCGGGTCAAAAGGCTCGAGCTTTTCCAACTCCCAGACCAACTGGTCGGTCACCTGGGCCAGCTCGACTACGGCGTCCACATTAACCACAGGGATCAGGTCCTCCGCCCGCAACCGCTCCCTGGCCACCTGCTCAAAGGCCTGTTTGAAGGCCGGCAGGTTCTTCACCGCCACGGACATTCCTGCGGCAAACTTGTGGCCGCCATAGGCTTCCAGCAACTCCTCGCAGGACTGGAGTCCTTCCATGAGATTGAAGGTCGGGATACTCCGGCCGCTGCCCTTGGCCAGCCCATTTTCCTGGATCAGCATAATCGTGGGCTTGAAGAACCGAGCCGCGATCCGAGCCGCCACAATGCCGGCCACTCCTTTGTGCCAGCCTTCCGAGCACAGGACCAGGGTCCGGTCGTCATTGGCCTCAAGGTCAGAGAGCATGGCCAGAGCCTGGGTCATGGTTTGATCTTCCACCTTTTGCCGTTCCAGGTTTTTCTGGTCCATTAGTTTGGCTATTTCCAGGGCCTGATCATAATTGCCGGTGGTCAGTAGAGCGATGGCGGGGCGGGGATCATCCATCCGGCCTAAGGCGTTTATCCGGGGAGCGAGCTTAAAGGAAATATCTTTGGCCGACAGGTCGGTTCGATTCGCCCCACTGATGTCCCGGAGGGCCGCCAGACCGGGACGCCCATTAGCATTCAAAACGGGCAATCCGCAACTGACCAGGATGCGGTTGTCCTCAACCAGGGGAGTGATGTCGGCCACCGTGCCCAGGGCGACCAGGTCCAAGAATTTCTTTAGATTTGGTTCCTTGATGTGCTTGAAGTAGCCGTCTTCCCGGAGGCGGGCGCGCAGGGCAATAACCAGGAACAAGGCCACTCCGACTCCGGCCAGATCCTTAAAGGGAAACGGGCAATCTGAACGTTTCGGGTTGAGCACGGCCACGGCCTTGGGTAGCTCTGGGGGGAGGGTGTGATGATCCGTGACGATGACATCCATCCCGCAACTGGTCGCGTAATCGATTTCGTCCTTATTGGAAACACCGCAATCAACGGTGACCAGCAATTTAGTGCCCCACCCTTTTATGGTATCGATGGCCGGCCGGTTAAGGGCATAGCCCTCGGTGATGCGATGGGGGATATAGTAGTCCACCGGGTAGTTCAACTCATTGAAAAAGCTGACCATCAAAGCTGTTGAACTAAGTCCGTCAACATCATAGTCCCCATAAATGGTTATCTTTTCCCCTTTGGCCAGGGCCGTGGCCAGGCGATCGGCGGCCAGGTCGGCATCTTTGAGCAGAGTATAATCGTTCAAGTCCCGCAATTCGGGATTTAGGAATTTTTGGCCTGCCGCGACATCATGAATTCCTCTACTTAACAGAATCCCGGCGGAAATTGGATTGAGGTTCAACTCCCCGGCCAGGGTCAATACGCGATCATTTCGAAGTTCAACCGTGTTCCAGCGTTTTTTCATTTAATTCCCGATCAGGCCGGTAAAAAGAGGCAAATAAAGAACCTGAAGCGGGGCGACCAACATCAGCCCCGGCCGGCGTATTAGATTATTGATTGGCGGCGTCTTGTATTACCTGAGTTCGACGAGTAGGCTAAGCGATTAGCATCAAGGGCCATGATTCAATCCGCAGATTACGCCGATTTGCGCAGATTAAGGCCAAAATAGGCATGTGGGTCTTTTCCATCTGCGTTCATCACCCGGCGGCCCGTAAGAAACACTTTATCGCTTTATTCACAGATGTCAAAGGCAATGTGGCGGGACGAACAAAAATATTACGGCGGCTCCGATCCCCAGAAGAACCGGGGAGTAGCGTGCGGTATTTGTATCTCATTTGATTAACTATAGTTTTATTATTTAAGCCTTCTGTTGTAGTTACATTGTAGCTTGACTTCCGCTTCCGGGCGTGCTAATGGGATGAACATAATACCTGGCTTAGTCGGCGAAACATCATCAAATTTTAGTTGAAAGGAGTCTTACATCATGACGATCACCCCTTTTATTGAGGTTAACCAAGCTATTGTGGCCAGCGGGGGAGAAAGCCTTAATCTGTGCATGCAATGCGGCTTGTGTGCCGGGCTTTGCCCCTGGTCCACGGTAGAATCACCTTTCAGCCCCCGAATGTTGATTAAAATGGGTCAACTAGGTATGGAAGGATTCGAATCCGATGACATTCTCTATGCCTGCACCACCTGCAACAAGTGCGTGATCAACTGCCCGCGGGGAGTGAAGCTGATTGACATTTTCAAGGCCATGCGGGCTATGATCGCCGAAACCGGAGCTATTCCGCCTATTCTGCGGTCCATGTTGGGGAGCATTCATTCCAACGGCAACCCCTGGTCCGATACCCGGGAAAAGCGTCCCAATTGGTATAAAGATGAACCGGTGAATACGTTTACTCCGGATATGGAGTACTTCCTTTTCGTTTGCTGTACCTCCGCTTATGATGTCCGCAGCCAAAAAATCGCCAAAGCCATGGTCAAGATTCTTAATGCCGCCGGCGTTAGCTTTGGGGTCATTGGTGAAGAAGAAAGCTGCTGTGGCGAGAGCGCCCGGAAAGTCGGGGCCGAAGATGAGTTCAGCAACCTGGCTC
Source organism: Deltaproteobacteria bacterium (assembly GCA_015233055.1). Lineage (GTDB taxonomy): Bacteria > Desulfobacterota > JADFXK01 > JADFXK01 > JADFXK01 > JADFXK01. Next base: position 2,093 of record JADFYN010000203.1, on the reverse strand, counting down.
AGAAGAATGTGGAGCTGTTCACAAGTAAAGGGGTGAAAAAAATCATCACCACTTCACCTCATTGCTACCATACGTTTAAAAATGAATACCCGGAATTTGGCAGCGACTTTGAGGTAATTCACTACACCGAACTTTTGGCCGATCTTCTGGACCAGGGCAAGCTGAAGCTGCCGAACCATGTGGCGGGCAAGGTGGCCTATCATGATCCCTGCTATCTGGGCCGGCACAGCAACATCTATGACGCCCCCAGAAAGCTGCTCCAGGCCATTCCGGGGCTGGAAATGGTCAGCCTGCCTAGAGAAAAGAAAAACAGTCATTGCTGCGGCGGCGGCGGCGGCAGGTTATGGATGGAGACCCTGCCGGAACAACGTTTTTCCGACTACCGGGTAGTGGAAGCCGTGAATACCGGGGCGGACACCCTGGCTACGTCTTGCCCTTATTGTGTGACCATGCTTGAGGATAGCCGGAGAAGTACCAATAAAGAAGACGTTATTGCCGTTAAAGACCTGGCCGAGCTGATCGCCGAAGCCCTTTAAGCCCAGAGTGGAAAACTCATAATCTAAATGGTGAGATCAAAGCAGCCCAGCTTGGGCCGCAACCAACATACCAATAATTTCCGTTTGGTTATTCCGATAATTTCCACCCTGTCATTCCGAACGAATGTGAAGAATCTTAAGATTTCTCGCTTCGCTCGAAATGACAAGGGGGAGCCGCGTCCTTTGCGTTATGCTTTTTGATCGGGAATGCTGAAAATAAAGCTCGACCCCCGACCCAGACTTGACTGACACCAAATGCGTCCCCCATGGCGCTGGACCAGCGTTCTGACATAGGAGAGTCCCATCCCTTCCCCAGGGACATCCTGGTCGCCCACCCTCCGAAAAATCTCAAACACCTTGTCTAAATTTTCCGCGGCGATCCCCCGGCCATTATCTCTGATGCAAAATATCGTCCGGTCGTCAGCCCGGTCGGCCTGAATCTCGATTTCGCCGGGCCGATTCGGGACCAGGTACTTTATGGCGTTATCTATGATATTGCTGATGATTTGCTCCATGGCCGTGTAGTCGGCAACTATTTCAGGCAGCGGCGGCAGACTCACCTTAATCGCTTTTTCTTCGAGATAATGGGCGAAGCTCTTCAACACCTCCGTGACCAGGCCGGTCATAGCCAGTTTCTCCAGCCTGAGTTCTATGTGCCCTAGCCGGGATAGGTTCAAAATGGCTTTGATCAGCCTGCCCATCCGGGTAGTTGAAGCATCGATAAACTCTAGTGCTTCAGGGATGTCTTGTTCGAGCGCGGCGGTAACTTCAGCTCGGGTTTCCTCATCCAGGCCCGGCAGCAAAGCCGGACAGGCGGTTCGAATGATACTGACGGCCCGCCGAAGTTCCGCCGAAAATCCCTTCAGGTTGATCAGCGGGGCGCGTAAATCATGAGATACGGCGTAGGCCAGTGATTTGAGTTCCTCGTTAACCTCCATCAATTCCGCGGTTCGTTCCTGGACGCGGATCTCCAATTTGTCATGCGCCTCTTGTAAGGCTGCCTCCATTTTCTTGCGGGTGGTGATATCACGGAGATCGACCACCATTCCGACGAGTTCTCCGGTATGATCACGATAGGCGGCGGCACTTGCGAGAACATCAAGCAAGCGTCCATCTTTAGTGTAACGACGGGTTTCGAATCGGGCCAGTCCCTCCCGCAAGGCCCGGGTAATGGCTTTTTGGGTATCCTCTCGGTTCTCTCCAGGCACGTAATCGATCGACTGGCCCAGAACTTCCTCGGCGGTCCAACCAAAGACCTGGGTGAAGGCCGGATTGACATAAGTTACTCCGCCATCCATGCCGTAAACCACAATGGGGTCCGGGGCCGCCTCCATGACCGACCGGTACTTGTCCTCACTAATTTGGAGAGCCGCCTCCATTTGTTTTGGTCCGCTCATATCCCGCATGGTCACCACGATCCCCTGGCGGCGGCCGGATGAATCCCGATAGGCCGCGGCGCTCAGACTAACGGGAATAACTCTTCCCTCTTTGTCACGGCGCCGGGTTTCAAAACAAGGCAAGCGGCCTTCTTTGAGCAGAATGTGAACGGCCCGGTCA
>JADFYN010000202.1:5009-6430 GCA_015233055.1 Deltaproteobacteria bacterium | reverse complement strand
ACAGCCCGGTCCGACTATGTTTTGATGGTCCATTTCTCCGTAAGTTCGGGCGAAGCGAGAAATCTTAACGACGCCCCCTTAATTCAACGGGATTGACAACCAAGGGGGAGCCGCCATGCCGGTCACAGCCAAAAAGAAAGCCACCTACGAAGATTTATATCAAATCCCGGAAAACATGATTGGGGAAATCATCCATGGTGAACTGATCGCCTCAGCGCGGCCGGCCCCAAAGCATGCCGTCTCGGTTTCCGTGCTGGGCGCCAAAATCTGTGGGGCCTTTCATCTGGGCGATGTCGGCGGACCCGGCGGGGGGTGGATTTTGTTTGAACCGGAATTGAGTCTGGGCGAGCATATCCTGGTCCCGGACTTGGCCGGCTGGAGGCGGGAAAGGTTGCCTAGTATGCCGGAAGAGAACTGGTTTTCGGTCCCTCCGGACTGGGTCTGTGAAGTTCTTTCCCCCGGAACGGCCATGATCGACCGGGTCCGCAAGCTCCCGATTTATGCGGAACATGGTGTGGCGTACGTGTGGCTGGTGGATCCCCGGGTCAGGACCTTGGAAATATTTCAACTGGACTCCGGCCGGTGGATGCTGGTGGAGTCGCATGTTGAGTCCGGAAAAGTCAGGGCCGTGCCGTTTCAAGAGATTGAAATTGATCTGGCCCAATTGTGGGCTTGACCAGCGACTTGTCGGGTTTTATGCCGGGTATCAGATTCGGATGATCATTTCCCTAAAATAAAGGAGGTTCGATCATGTCAGAGGCTATGACCAGAAGAGACTTGATGAAAGGCCTGGGTGTCGCGGCTTTAGTCGCGGGAGCGGGGGCCATGATTCTCCCAGCCGGAGCGGCCACAGAAAAAGATGCAGTCAAGCCTGCCGCGTCCGGGGAATGTCAGCTACCTGCGCTGCCCTATGCCTATGACGCCCTAGAGCCGGTTATCGATAAGGAAACCTTGACCATTCATCATGACAAACACCATGCCGCGTATGTCAATAATTTCAACAATGCCATGAAAAAGCTGGCTGAGGCTCGAACTACTGGTGACTACAGCCTGATTAAACATTGGTCACGCGAGTTGGCGTTTAATGGTTCCGGCCATGTCCTCCACTCCCTGTATTGGGAGAATATGGCCCCAGCCCCCAACGGCGGCGGGAAACCCAAAGGCGACCTGCTCAAGGCGATGGAAATTAGTTTCGGCGGATTTGATCAGTTCAAAGCTCAGTTTGCCGCGGCCACCAATGCTGTGGAAGGCAGCGGCTGGGGTATTTTAGCCCATGAACCATTTCGGGGACACCTGGTCATTTTGCAGGCCGAGAAACATCAGGACTTGACCATCTGGGGTGTCTATCCGGTTATGGTGTGTGATGTTTGGGAACATGCCTATTACCTGAAATATCAAAACCGTCGGCCGGAATATGTGGA
>JADFYN010000202.1:1946-4976 GCA_015233055.1 Deltaproteobacteria bacterium | reverse complement strand
AATTGGCCGGTGGCAGAGAAGAGATACAAAGCGGTCAAGGACGTGGCGTCATATAAGTAACTTGATATCAAAACCATAATTTTCGTTTGTTACGGCTCCGGGCCGGGCGCAGAAAGGAAACATGACATGGAAGACCTGAAAAAGGCCTATCGGACCATCATGGACGATCATTTTCCCGAAACCATGACCATCACCTTTGATGGCCAGACGTTGATCTACCACAAACAGACCTGGCGGATTAAGGATGACGATTCGGGAGAGGTGATTGAGAAGGGATTGCGCTACGGCGAAAACCCGGGGCAAGAGGCGGCGCTTTATCGTCTGGCTAACGGCAACCTGGTTCTGAGTGATTGTGCTTTCATTAATCCGGGGAACGGGCTGGTTAGTGCCGTCAACGAAGAAGATATGCTCCAATTTGGCAAGCATCCCGGCAAGACAAATCTTACCGATGCTGATAATGCAATGAATATCCTAAAGTTTTTAATGAATAAACCGACCGTGGTCATCGTCAAGCATAATAATCCGTGCGGCGTGGCCACGGCTGATGATCTGGCTACGGCCTATGCCAGGGCAAATATGGCGGACCGGATTGCCGCGTTTGGTGGTTGCGCCGCTTTCAACCGCCCGGTAGATAAGGCCACCGCAGCTTTAATTAAAGACAACTATCTGGAGGTGGTGGTGGCTCCGGATTATGAAGAAGGGGCCTTATCCCTTCTAAAAAGTCGCCCCAATTTGCGGATAATTAAGGTGGCCGCAATGGACCGGTTAACTGACTTTCGGGCCATCCGTTACGTGGACTTCAAAAGCCTGATTGACGGCGGAATCATCGTCCAGCAATCTCCCGTAAACCGGGTCCGCAGTAAGGATGATCTGACGTTGGCCTCCGGCACCTATCAAGGACAGGTCCACACGATTAAGCGATTACCCACCGAACAAGAATACGCCGACCTGCTTTTTGGCTGGTATGTAGAACAGGGAGTGACCTCCAACTCGGTCATCTACGTCAAGAACGGCGTGACCGTGGGCGTCGGGACCGGCGAACAAGATCGAGTGGGCGTAGCCGAACTGGCCGTTTATAAGGCCTATGTCAAGTATGCCGACGCGATCTGCTTTTCCCGGTATGCTCTGTCCTACAAGGAACTGGAGGCCGAGACATTATTGGGCAAGCGCCCGCTTGACCAGAAAGAAGAGATCGATGCCCAAACCAGACAAGATAAAGGGGGATTGATCGGCGCGGCCATGGTTTCCGATGCCTTTTTCCCCTTCCGCGACGGGGTGGAGGTGGGCATCCGGCAAGGCGTCACGGCCGTCATCCAGCCCGGCGGTTCGATGCGTGATTTTGAAGTTATCGACGCCTGCAATGAGGCTGAACCATCAGTGACGATGGTTTATACCGGCCAACGAGCGTTTAAACACTAACCCGTAAGAAAACGCTTACCCCCGGTATTTTTGACTATCCTAAATTTATTTTTGTGATATAATAAGCCAATCAGAAGAAGAGGTAATTGAGCTTAACTACTGGTTCGGGCGATGTGATCAGCGTTGACGCCGGTGGCCCGGTTGCAGATCCTCCCCGCACTAAGACCTATCATGAGGCCATGTGAGCCTAAAGACTATGCCCGAACGGGAAGCCGAGAAAAAGTACGATCTCAGCAAAATTAGGGAACTTGTTACTAAGCCGCTGACAAAGGAAAAAGTTCCCCGGGCTGCCGCCGGTCGGGCGAGCAAGAGACCCCCCCATGGGTCCTCCCCCGAAAAGATCGAACTGCTGAAAAAGTGGGCGATACTGATAGTCTTTTCTTTGGGCGTGGCCCTGATCATTTCGCACGAAGCATTATCTCCGCCTAAAGAATACGCGGTAGGCGATGTGGCCCTGGCCGACGTGAGAGCCACGGCCGGTTTCCTGGTCGAAGATAAGGAAACAACCGTTAAGCATCTTGCCGCAGCCAACCGCTCTGTCTTGCCCGTCTATGACCTTGATGATGAGGTCGCTCAGAATATTAAGAAAAGGGTCCTCCAAGCCTTTGAATTGATGCGGGAGCAAGTCTCCTCTGAGCCCCGAAAAGCCTCGGCCAAACTCTCTCCGCCGGCCACGATCGACGCTAAGAATGCCGCATCCAAACCTGCACCGCCGGATCCTCTAGAGCAAAAACAACTCGGTCATTTGTTGGAAAAGGATGACTTCGAGACAATTTTGGGCGTCGAAATTGAGGATAACACCTACGAGTGGCTTATTGACATCAAATTTGCACCGGAAGTTGCCGCTGAAATCAATAGACTGGCCTCTCAAACCTTAAGCCGGGGAATAGTGTCGAGCGAATCCCCTTTGGTCCGGGATGTGAACAAGGGTATTATGCTCCGCGACCTCAAGACCGGGAAGGAAACGCTGGTCCAAGACGCATCCAGACTAATAGACCTGGAGCAGGCCCGAAAATACATCTCCGGCTTGGCTAAAAGCAGTATTTACCATCGGTTGCGGCCACACCGACGGTACATCGTTCAAATCGCCCAGTCCATCACCCAGCCTAACGTCACGTACAACCGAGACTTGACCCAAAAACGGCAGCATGAGGCCCAACAGTCCGTTAAGCCGGTATTTTATAGGATCAAGAAAGGTGAGATTATCGCCCGCGAAGGTGAGAAAATCACCGAAGATATCTTGGTCAAGTTGCGCAGCCAGGCCCAATCCAGGGCGCCCCACAGCTTCCTGGGCAAGATGATTGGAATCGCAGTCTTTTTAATGGTCTTGTTAATGACCATGTATCATTTTGGGACATATCACATCCGCAAGTTCTCCGGCACCTCTAGAGATATCCTGTTTTGCCTGATGACGATGTTTATTGTTTTTCTGACGGCGGTGCTGGTCAATTTTCTGGACAGTGCGGCCGGCAAAGCCATCCCATTTTTACACTTCTCTTCACTCATCTTTTGTATCCCGACCGCGGCGGTGGCCATGCTCGTCACTATTTTTTTGAGCATGGAAGCGGCGTTGATGTGTGGTGTGGTGACTTCGATCTTGATGGTTGTGGT
>JADFYN010000202.1:0-1877 GCA_015233055.1 Deltaproteobacteria bacterium | reverse complement strand
TGCTTTTAGCCAAGCCGGAGCGGAAGACAATGTTTAAGGCGGGCTTGATCGTCGGCCTGATCAATGTCTTATTAGTTATGACCCTGGGCCTTTACCGGGGCACCTTTATTTCAGTCGTCACGTTGGAGCGGATTGTTTTCGGCTTCATGGGCGGAATCCTGTCGAGCTTTGTCGCCTCGGGATTGAGCCCTCTAGTAGAGATGTTTTTTGGATATACCTCGGACATCAAGCTGGTGGAGACGGCCAGTTTAGATAAGCCCATATTCAAAGATCTGATGCTCCAGGCGCCGGGAACTTACCACCATAGTATCATCGTGGCCAACATGGTCGAAGCCGCAGCCAAGGCCATCAGCGCCAATCATTTATTGGCCAAAGTCGCGGCCTATTGCCATGATATCGGAAAAATAAAGAAACCATTATACTTCATCGAAAACCAGATCAACGGGGAAAACAAACACCAAAAACTCGCTCCCTCAATGAGCAGCTTAATTCTTATCGCCCACGTCAAAGACGGGGTGGAGTTGGCCCGGGAGGCGAAACTGGGCCAGGCCATCATTGACATTATCCAGCAACACCACGGCACCTGTCTTATTTCTTACTTCTACAATAAAGCCCAGGAACAACTCAAGCCCGGCGATACCATGACGATTAATGTCGAGGATTATCGTTATCCCGGGCCCAAACCCCAGACCAAGGAGGCCGGATTAGTCCTGCTGGCCGACCACGTGGAGGCAGCCTCTAAAACCTTAGTGGAGCCTACGCCGGCCCGGATTCAAGGCCTGGTCCAGAAAATTATCAACAAGGTTTTTTCCGACGGCCAGTTGGATCAATGTGAACTAACCTTGCGGGACCTTCACGAAATAGCCAAAAGTTTCAATAAAATATTAACCGGTATTTTTCATTCTCGAATAGAATATCCAGAGTCGGCAGCTAAAAGCGGCGGTAGCAAAAGAGGTCCAGATGGAGATCGCGATTCAAAATCAACAAAACCGGATTCGGATAGACCGGCCCCGCCTCCGGACGAAAGTGGAGAAAATCTTAAACGCCTTGGCATGTCCTGATGGGGAACTCAGCCTGGTCTTGACAGATGACCCCGGGATCGCCGAGCTGAATGAGCAATATTTGGGCCGGACCGGACCAACGAACGTCATTTCATTCCCCATGCGGGAAGGGGAGTTCGGGGAGCTTAACCCTCATCTCTTGGGGGACGTGGTGATTTCTACAGATACCACGGTGAGCGAGGCGGAACACGGCGGTCTGAAGACGGCGGAGCGGTTCGACCAACTTTTGATCCATGGCATCCTCCATCTTTTTGGGTATGATCACGAGGAAGAACAAGACGCGGCCCGGATGGAAGTCAAGGCCATCGAGTTGCTTTCTCTGATCCGCCGCCGTGCCACTCGGACGACCCCCGGATTAGAGGATCGGATGAATCCGGAAAAAAAGTTGGAAGGAATGGGCCTGGAACTCCCGGAAGCGGTTAAGCCCCTGGGCGCCTATGTCCCGGTGGTGAGAACCGGAGCGTGGATGTTTGTCTCCGGGCAATTGCCCATGGTCAAAGGGCGGTTGGATTATTCGGGGCAGGTGGGGCGAGAAGTAACTCTGGACCAGGCCCAAGATGCGGCCCGGATCTGCGCCCTGAATGCCCTGGCCCTGGTTAAAGGAGAACTGGGCGAATTGGACAAGGTGCGGCGGGTTATCCGGGTGGGTGGTTTTGTGGCCTCTTCACCCGGATTTAATCAACAGCCCCAGGTAATTAATGGAGCCTCCGACCTGCTGACGGCTGTTTTTGGAGATCGGGGTCGTCATGCCCGGGTGGCAGTCGGAGTATCGGAATTACCGCTGTCGGCGCCCGTGGAAATTGAGTTTCTCTTTGA
>JADFYN010000201.1 GCA_015233055.1 Deltaproteobacteria bacterium | reverse complement strand
TCTCAATAGCAGGAAATCAGGCCGGAAATCGCCTATAGCCGGCATCTGAGACCCTTCTGGGAAGGGGTGGGATACCTATACCCAACGTCCGGCCTAACCCCAGGAATATTTTCATGGTAATGACATTTGGATGCGGGGGAAAATAAAAGGCTCAACCGAGCCTTTGCCCTTCTCCCCCGCCGGTGCAGCGGACGCTTTACCAGATGACGCCGGTGCCGAATGTGGCGCCCTGGATGGCCGCCTCTTCAATAGACTTAGCCGCAACGTCCGGGCCGACTCCCCGATGGACCATCAACGAGATGGCCTTGATCATGTTGCCCGGTTTGTCATATTGAAATACGTTGCGGCCCATGGACACACCGTAAGCCCCGGCAGACATGACTCCATGAATCAAGTCCAGGATATCCCTGTCCCTGACTTTCTTTTCCCCGCCGATGGCCACCACGGGCACAGGACAAACAGACACGACTTCAGCAAAACTCTCAGCGTCCCCGGTGTATGGCACCCGGACCACATCAGCGCCCAATTCCGCCCCAATCCGGGCGGCTCGCATGACCCCCAGGATTTGCTTCTGGGAGTCTTTTTCTTCACCCGGATCCATTAAGGCGAACAGAGGCATCCCCCAATACGCCGCATCTCGGGCCACCAGCCCCAGCACGTCCAACATCCCTGGTTCATCGTCACCGCCGATGGAGATCCGGACGGAAACTGCGTCGGCCCCCATCCGAACGGCCTCTTCCACTTCCGTAACCAGAGTTTGCCGATGATCCTTAGAGGTGGCGGTCAGGTGAATAATCAGACCGATATCTTTACCGCTCCGGCGGTGAGCCGATGAGACTATGCCTTTGTGCAGGATGACGGCATTGGCGCCGCCCAGGGCCATGGTATCAACACAGTTTCGGATGTCTTTAATGCCTTCTATGGGGCCCATGCCCACGCCGTGAATAAGAGGAATGATCACCGTTTTTTTGGTGTTGCGGTCCATCACCCTTTCTAATCGAACTTTTTTTCCTAACATAAACAAGTCCCCTTTCTGACATCTGTCTTAACCGGCTTTAACGGAGAATGGGCAGTCTAAATTCCGGGCGATTACAGTTCAGTCCGGAACTTAGCGGATTGCTTTCAACCGAAGGAGGTGGTCGACTAACACGATCTTAACCATGGCCTCTAACACAGGAATGACCCGTGGAATGGCGGAAACATCATACCGGCCGGTAAGTTTTAGTTTCTCCGGGCTTCCTTTCCGGTCAATGGTGTCTTGCTCCAGATAGATGGATGGAATGGGCTTGACCGGAACCCGGAGAACGATCTCATCTCCGTTGGAAATCCCGCCCAGAATCCCCCCGGCATTGTTGGTCCTGAATCCGTCAGGCGTAAGTGGATCGTTATTTTGGGATCCTTTGCAGCCGGCCGCGGCAAATCCGGCCCCAAATTCCACGCCCTTGACCGCGCCGATAGATAACACCGCCTTGGCCAACTCCGCATCCAGCTTGTCGAACACCGGCTCGCCCAGGCCGGGGGGGCAGCCCCAAACCCGAACTTCCACCAGGCCGCCGAGGCTGTCGCCTTCTTTCCGGGTCTGGGCCACTTTTTCGGACATAGCCGGAACTACCTGCATGTCCGGGCAAAAGAATTCATTCTGGTCAATGTCACGAAAATCTATTTTTTTGGCTCGAATACCGCCACATTCAAGGGTGTAACCTAACACCTTGATTCCGGCGGGGATTAAGACGCGATCCGCCACGACCCCTGCCGCCACCCGGGCGGCCGTTTCCCGAGCCGACGACCGACCGCCGCCCCGATAGTCGAAGTGGGTGAATTTCTTAAAGTAGGTAAATTCAGCGTGACCCGGTCGAAAAAGTCGGGACAGCACCTCATACGGGTCACTTTTGACATCCTGGTTGTGAATGATCAGGGTAATGGGTGCGCCTGTGGTCAGGTCTTTGAACACTCCTGAGGCGATCTCCACCCGGTCCTTTTCAGCCCGGGGTGTCTCCACCGCTGATTTGCCGGGCCGCCGCCGGGCCATATCTTTGATAAAATCTTCTGGCCGCAAGGGCAACTGAGAAGGGCAGCCATCGATGACAACCCCGATCATTGGTCCATGGGATTCCCCAAAAGTGGTCACTCTGAAAGCTTGTCCAATGGTATTACCTGGCATCCAGTTAATCTTTCCTTTCAACTATCAATTTTTGTTAATGTCTGAGGGACGACTGATCCCCAAAATCAGGTGGCAGACGGTCTATGATCCAGTCAACTACTTCTTGGAGTCCCAATGAGCCGGTGTCTATGGCTATATCCCCGGCGTGATTATAATGTGGCTCCCGCTCCAACAAGACCGCGGCAATTTCAGCCACCGGGTCGGCGCCGGTGAGGGATGGCCGCACTTGCCCAGTGACGATGTCGGCGGCCATTCTGCCCCCAATCGTCGCCGGCCCCGCCTGAAGCCAAACCACCCAGCCGTTTTCTTTGAGCCGGGAAACATTCCGGCCGTCGAGCACGACGCCCCCGCCGGTGGCGATGACCAAATTATCTTTCCGGGCCAGTTCGCTGATCACCTGCCGCTCAAGGTCACGAAAGGCGGCCCAGCCGTTTTCGGCTACTATTTGAGGAATGGGCCGGCCGGATTGAAGTTGGATAAGGGTGTCGGAATCCACGAAATCGCGGCCCAGTTTCTCCGCCAACAGCTTCCCCACCGCAGATTTTCCACAGCATCGGTAGCCAATCAACACAATATTCATACATCCTTCATATATTAGGACAAATCAAAAGGGCCGCAGAATCCACCCACGGCCCTTCAGAATAAACCGTGGTCCTATCCTCTCCCACGGCCTTAGATGTCTCATCCCGATCCTGACCCGTGAGCGGACTTGCCACCCAACGCCAACAGTAAAATGGGAAAAAGGGCCACCTTTCCTGGACGCAGATTGAATTTGCGTCAGGTAGAGCATTTGGGACAAGAGGTCTGAAGATAGGCACAACACGGGCATACATAACGCTTTTAGAAAGCCTGTTGCTGGTTGTTTGTTGGCTGGTTGCTCGGTACTTGTTGAAAACAGCCGGCCACGAGTAACGCCCTGGTCTGGAAAAACGCAAGCTACGGCCGTTCGAGATATATATAAAAATTACTTAATTGTCAAGGCAAAATTAGAATTGCTGAATTCCTGCCGGATCACTTGACAACGGAATTATGCCTATGCTATAATATCTTGATATTTAATCATTTTCAAAAAAACATGACGATCAATCATCACGACCTTGAAACCTGCTGACGGGAGACGCCCAGGCCGGCTCTATTATGACAAAGATTCCCAAAAAACGCCTTGATGTATTGTTGGTCGAGAAAGGTCTCTGCCCGACCAGGGAGCAGGCCAGAGCCGCGGTCATGGCCGGGCAGGTCTGGGTTGATGGCCGGTCGGTGCAGAAAGCAGGAAGTCCCCTGCCCGATACGGCGCTGCTGGAGGTGCGAGGGCCGAAAAATCCCTACGTCAGCCGGGGGGGGCTAAAGCTGGAGGCGGCCTTGAGTGACTTTGGGGTCGACCCGGCCGGACTGACCGCCTTAGACGTCGGGGCCTCCACCGGAGGATTCACCGACTGCCTCCTCCAGCACGGCGCGGTCAAGGTCTGGGCCTTAGATGTGGGCCACGGGCAACTGGACTGGAAACTCCGCAATGATCCCCGGGTAGTCACCCTGGAGAAGGTTAATGCCCGAAACCTGACTGAAACCGGCTTACCATCGGTGCCCCTGGCCGTCATTGACGTGTCATTTATCTCCCTGAGATTAATACTACCGTCAGTATATGAATTGATCTCCCCAAAGGGGCAAGTGCTGGCTCTGGTCAAGCCGCAATTCGAGGTCGGTCGGTCCGAAGTGGGCAAAGGCGGACTGGTCAAGGACCCGGCCAAACACCAGCGGGTGGTGTCGGAACTGGCCGACTTCGCCACGGATTTAGGCTTCCAATTTCAGGGCAGTACGGCCTCGCCCATCTTCGGGGCCAAGGGGAACCGGGAGTTTTTTATTCACCTGCTGAAGCTCGACCAATCCGTTATGCCTGATTCATTGGTTCATCCCGTCGATAACTGCCCACCCAATAAGTTGACGGACGGAATGGAGATAGATCATAAGTTGTTGTCGCCCTGCGGCCTTTATTGCGGTGTCTGCGCCGTGACTCTGGCCCATCGGGAAAACAATCCGGAGCTAAAAAAACGGCTGGTAGAGATGTTCAAAGGGAAGTTTTCCGGGAGCGAGCATCTGACGGTGGAAGACATTCATTGCCAGGGGTGTTTATCGGAAAAACCTTTCCTTTTTTGTCAGAAATGCCGGATCAGAGATTGCGCCAAGCTCAAAGGGCTGACCGGGTGCCATGAGTGTGATGATTTTCCTTGCCGGATTATCCAGAATTTTCCCGTGGCCGTGGGGAAAAAAGTCATGCTTAGAGCCATCCCTCATAGGCGTGAGGCAGGCACGGAAACCTGGATCAGGGCTGAAGAAGCCCGCTACCATTGCCCCCAATGCGCTCAACAGTTGTTCCGCGGGGTCAGACGGTGCATTAATTGCCAGACAGAAGTGGACCTGGATTAAATCCGCCGAGCGCTAAACTCTCGACAACTAATCGCCCGGGAAATGGATATCCCGTTTGACGGAGACCGGCATGGACAAAACCAGTCACAAACAATCTGTCCTCATTGTTGATGACGAACCTGTGAATGCCAGGATTCTGGTGGAATTACTGTGCCCGAACTACGCCGTCCGGGTCGCCGTAAACGGCGTCGGGGCATTGCGGGTGGCCAGGTCCGAAATTCCTCCCGATTTGATCCTTCTTGATATCGTCATGCCCGGGATGGACGGATATGAAGTCTGCCGGGAATTAAAGGCTGATCCGTTCACTCAAGACATACCGGTCATTTTCATTACCGCCAAAGACAGCGAGCAAGACCAAATCAAAGGTTTTGATATCGGGGCGGTGGACTATATTACTAAGCCGTTTAGTCCGGTAGTGGTCGAGGCCAGGGTGAAAACCCATGTCGAGTTGAAGATCAAAAGTGAGTTGCTTAAGAATCTCTCATTCAGTGACGGATTGACCGGGATTGCCAATCGCCGCCGGTTTGATGAATATATGGCCTACGCCTGGAATTTCTCGGCGCGTGAATCTTTGCCGTTGTCCTTGATCATGATCGACATTGACCATTTTAAACTATTTAATGACAACTACGGACACCTGGCCGGGGATGCCTGTCTGGTCCAGGTGTCCCAGACTCTGACCAACTCAATAAAGCGCAAAACAGACATGGCCGCACGTTATGGGGGCGAAGAATTCGGCTGTATTCTGCCTCATACAAGTTCCGACGGGGCACTGGCGCTGGCCAACAACCTGAGCGATAACCTGCAGTCCTTAAGTATCCCGCACGTCCGTTCCGGTACTTGCGGTTGGGTGACCATCAGCCAGGGCGTGGCCACCGTCGTCCCCTCAAAAAATACCCGCCCAGACACCCTCATCAAAGTCGCCGACGAAGCGCTTTACCAGGCCAAGTCAGAGGGCCGGAACAGAATTATCTGCCTGGCCCCGGACATATGAAAGATTGGATATCCCGTGGCGTCTGTTTGAGCTGGGCGCCGCCGCGTCTTAAGGGGGTCCCATCCAACCTCTATTTTTGCGGGCGATAGCTTTTCCCAGGCCGGATGAACCCCAGCCTGGGATGTCGACCGACTAGAAATCTTTAAAATCACCGTCATCCATGGGAATCACGCGTTCGGGGCGGACTTCTCTGTCTACATTTCCTTTAATCAATCTAACTCCCTTTGCTTCTTCAACTTGATGGGCGGGCCTGAGGAGCCGGGCCGGAACGGCTGATTCCTCTCGGCTCTTCTTTACTTCCCGTGAATGGACCTTTCCGCCCACCAGGGCCATCAATTCCATGACGTAATTCTTCAATTGAACGGCCTGGGCATTCAGCTCTTCCGAAGCCGAAGCGGATTCCTCGGCAGTGGAGGCGTTTTGCTGGGTGACTTTTTCCACCTCCGATATAGCTCGATTCGATTGTTCGATGCCTTGGGCCTGTTCCTTGGAGGCCGCGGCGATCTCCCCCACCAGCTCGGCTACCTTGGAAGCGCTGTCAGCCACCTGGGTAAAGGCATGACTGGTCACGGACACCAAAGCGGTCCCGTCTTTGACTTTCTTGCCCGTGTCATCAATCAGATTAGAGGTACTCTTAGCCGCCTCAGCCGCTCGCATGGCCAGATTTCTGACTTCATCGGCCACCACGGCAAATCCGGCTCCGGCCTCACCGGCTCTGGCCGCCTCCACCGCGGCGTTAAGGGCCAACAGATTGGTCTGGAAAGCAATCTCATCGATAGTCTTGATGATCTTTGATGTCTCTTCGCTGGCTTTGGATATCTCATTCATGGAGTCGGTCAACCGGGTCATGGAATCACCGGCGGCAATCGTTACTTTTTTCGCCTC
>JADFYN010000200.1 GCA_015233055.1 Deltaproteobacteria bacterium | reverse complement strand
ACAATTTTTTTGATGCCCTGGTCCTTTCGGCCTCTCTTGCCTGCTTGTAATTCATTGTCCTTTGTGATACACTTTCTTTGTAAATAAGGATCTTTTTCAGCCAAGGCGACCGGCATGGCTGATGTGGGCGGTGCAAAAGGCCGAAGAGTTGGGTTTAACACCTCAACAATAAACTTGCCGTAATTAAGGTGGATAAGCTCCGGAGAAGTGACCGGTTGCCTACGCGGAAGACAGGTGACCGGTTGCGGATGCGGGTTACGGGTTAACGACATTGGGATTCAATTAGTCAAACTTGCCCCACTATGTTGATGGGAGAATCTTTTGGCGGAACGTGAGAAATCATCAGGAGTTACGGATAATGCCTGCAGTCTGGAGCATTTTTGCCTTCCTCCGGGTGAATCCCGGCCGGTCGATCTGGCCTCTTTTGTCGAGTTGAATCCCGGTCCCGTCCTGCCGTTCGACCGCGCCTGTCCAATTAATTATCTAAACCCGGCCGCTCGAAAGGTCATTGAATCTTCTGGCAGCAAGGGGATGGATTTAAGAATATTTTGTTTTGAGATGTTTGGGCCCGGGGCCGAAAAGGCCTACCGGGTTGGAAGAATAATTCGGGAACAAATAGCCATAGGTGACCGGTGTTATATCTGTAGTTTTAGCTACCGGGAGGATGTGGGGCTGATCTACTGCTACGGGGACGACATTACGGAGCGGAAGACCGCCGAACATCGGCTGGAGATTATTCATAGCCTGAACAACATATTTGCCACTGAATCCGATACCCTAAAATTGTACCAGTCCGCACTGGAGATTATTTTGCAGGCCATGCGGAGTCCGTTAGGATACATCGGATACATCGATGAAGACGGCTCTCTGGTGGCCCCAACCAAGACCAACGAAGCTTGGGACAGATGCCGCATAGATGCCAACTCCGTTGTCTTCCCCCGAGAAACCTGGAAGGGGGTGTTCGGCCAATCGCTTTTGGATAAAGAGACAACTTTTTCCAACCAGCCGCTAAAGGTTCCGGAAGGACATCAACCCCTGAACAGAATCATTTGCGCCCCGATCCTTTATGACAATCAACTCATCGGCCAGGTGACCGTAGCCAACAAGGACACGGACTATACCCAGGCTGATATTAAACTGCTTGGAGATATCGTTTTGACCATGGCCTCGCCTTTTAAGAACCGGCTACAACAGGAGCGCCATCAGAAATCATTGACCGAACTGACCAGCCGACTGATCGCCAAGAACCACGAACTGATTCACCTGACCCAGGAACTCTTGCGGGAAAAACAACAGGTGGACGCGGCAAATAAGGCCAAGAGCGCTTTCCTGGCCGGCATGAGCCACGAACTCCGGACACCGCTCAATGCCATTATCGGCTTTTCCGAGGTGCTGCTGGACAAATACTTTGGCGAATTGACCCCGAAGCAAGAAGAGTTTATCGGCGATGTCCTGGCCAGCGGTAATCACTTGCTATCCTTGATTAACGATATCCTCGATCTGTCTAAGGTCGAAGCCGGTAAAATGGACCTGGATATAACCGAGTTTTCCATCCGGGAACTGTTGGAGCACAGTTTGGTCTTGGTTAAAGAAAAAGCCTTCAAGCACGGCATCAGCTTGCGTTTTGACGGAGATGACCAAATCCCCATGTTAATTCGGGCTGATGAAGCCAAGATAAAGCAGGTGCTGTATAATCTTTTGTCCAACGCCGTCAAATTTACCCCGGACGGAGGCAACGTCACGTTAAAAGCCAGGTTGCGGAATCATTGTTTTTCTATATTATCAGAAGAAGAGGCTGCCCAATCCTCGCCGACAATCGAAATCAGCGTTGCCGATACCGGCATCGGCCTGGATCAAGACGATTTGAGAAAAATTTTTGATGAGTTTTATCAGGTTCAGCATGGACTGGTCAGCAAGACGCCGGGGACCGGGTTGGGCCTCCCCCTGTCAAGAGGATTTGTGGAACTACAAGGGGGCAAGATTTGGGCTGAAAGCGCCGGATTGGGCCAGGGGGCCAGGTTCTGTTTCACCCTCCCGGTGAATCTCCCATGACGGGGTCCGGATTGCGAGTTACGAATTACGCGACTGTGCCGTTAAACGATTATGCTTGCCTTGATCAACCCGGCATTATATAATAAAAGTCTAATTTATAATTACAGTTTTAGACTACCAAATATCTTATTGTTCGCCACCAATAATATAGATATGATTCACGCGGACAATGTCGACCCGAAAAAACATCTAGCTAAAATGGGAGCCTGGTCAATGGAAGCCCCAAAAAAAGTCCTGGTCGTGGATGATGAAGACCGCAATTTGCGTCTGATGGAGGCCATGCTTATCCCTCTAGGGTATAAGGTCTATCTGGCCGCAAATGGCGAAGCGGCGTTATCCGGGGTCAAGGACAATCCCCCCGATGTCATACTGCTCGACATCATGATGCCCAAGATGGACGGATTCGAGGTGACTCGGCGAATTAAAAGCGACGAGGAGACCAGGTTCATTCCCATCGTCATGGTTACCGCCCTGAAAGACGTCGAAGACCGGGTCAGGGCCCTGGAGGCCGGAGCGGATGATTTCTTGACCAAGCCGGTGGATAAGGTGGAACTCCGAGCCAGGGTTCGCTCATTGTTGAAGGTCAAAGCCTACAATGACCATATGAAAAGCTACCAGCGGCAACTGGAACAAGAGGTCGCCCACAGAACGGAACAACTGGAGCAGGCCTTTAAGCGAATTAATATGGCCTCGTTGGAGACCATCTTCATCTTGTCCCGGGCCGCCGAGCACAAAGATGAAGACACCGGCTCACATATCAGGCGGATGGCCAATTATTCAGCCGCGGTGGCTCGAAAAATGGGGCTGCCCGACCGCACCGTGGAGGCCATTCTGTATGCCGCACCCATGCATGACGTGGGCAAAATCGGAATCCCCGACGGTATCCTGCTGAAACCGGCCAGATTGACCTATGAAGAATGTGAGATCATGAAAACCCATACGACCATCGGGGGCCATATCTTGACCACGTCCCTGCCCGGTTTTCTGCAGTTTGGCAAGGTGATTGCCATGACTCACCACGAGAAATGGGACGGCGGTGGTTACCCCCTGGGGTTAAAGGGCAAAAAGATCCCCCTGGCCGGGCGTATCGTGGCCATTGCCGACGTGTTTGACGCCCTGACCTCCAAGCGGCCCTACAAGGAACCATTTTCTTTAGAAAAATCTTATGGCATTATCAGCGAAGGCCGGGGCACCCATTTTGATCCGGACGTAGTTGATGCCTTTTTTGCTATTGAAGAAGAAATCTTATCCATAAAAGGTCGGTACAAAGACGAAGAAGAAAGCATTTTCCTGCAAACCGTTCGCCGTTCCTCCAGTGCCGGGGCTTGCCCGGTGTTACCCTAAAATGGGCTCCTAATAGATGTGCCCCCCGCGAGGCGGCCAACACCAAAATGTCATCGGTTAGTCGAAGAGTAGTTCGCTCCAGGCCCCTCACCAAAGCGGATCGTCTTTTTCGGCTGTCGGGTGATTGATCTGAACTGATTTTCGGATGAGGATGAGAATGGCGGAAACAAAGACGATTTTGGTAGTCGAAGATAACGAAATTAATATGAAACTGGTCAAGACTTTGTTGACCATCAAGAATTATATTGTCTTAGAAGCCGGAGACGGGGAAAAGGGGATTGAACTGGCCCGGATTCACAAACCGGACTTGATTTTGATGGATATTCAGCTTCCGGGGATGGACGGGTTAACCGCCACCCAAGCGATCAAGAGTGAAGCCGATTTGAGCTGCATACCTATTGTCGCTCTGACCTCCCACGCCATGCGGGGGGACGAGGAAAGAGCCCTGGCCGCGGGTTGTTCCGGATATATCACCAAACCCATTGATACGCGCAGCTTCCTCGCAAAGATACATGCCTTTTTGAGCCCTTCCGAGTAGGCGGCGGAGCGAGCCGACCTCCATTCCGAACCGTTTCCTTGTCCCTATCCGTCCCGCCTGGCGGTCTGGTTTCTCACCACTTCTATCATATAAATAATCTTAGAGATAATCAGGCCGCGGATGAGGTACCCCAGCGCGAATTTCTGGGAGCCGGTCATCCCCCGGATACCGAAGGAATCAATTGTCTCATCAACTACCGGGGCTATCTTTCCGTTCATTTCCTTTTGCATGGCGGTCAGTTCACCTTCTTTGGTCGCGCCCCAGACGGCCGGGACAATGTAGGTGATCGGTCCGGCTAACAACTCGGCGCTGTATGTGGTGAAGATGGAGTTGGCCAGTTGGTCTATCAACGGCCCCACCACCCTGGACACTCTCAAAACATCCTCCGGTTCATCCTTTTTGAACGGTTTTGAGAAAAACCTGCTAATCAGATTCATAGCCGCCGCCTCCCCTCGGGTGCGAAATTAGTGTTAATGTGATTAAATTAAGAGGAAAATTTTATCGTTGATGATAACTCATCTAAAGCCCCAACGTTTTCGCACTAGGTTAGCCCAGGGCAACGCCCCAATGCTGTTGAATTAAGCGTGCGGCCGGGACTGGAATCCGCCTCATTGTCTGAACTGTGATTATTTTGATCGATAATGATGTTTGTGGAAGTTCATCAAGAGTGGTAGGGGCGAGGCATGCCTCGCCCCTACGGATGGGCTTTCCCATGGCTTACCCGGCAGCCCAACACACGGGTATTCTGCTTTACTCATAGTATTTTATTTAATCAGCGTAATCAAGGTTCAGACGAGTAACATACCTAAATACCTATAATATTTCTTTAATTCAACAGCATTGGGGCGTTGCCCTGGGCTAACCTAGAGCGCCCTTTCAGGGCTTATTCGGAATGGGTCATTTTTAAAAGGTTAGCATGACCGTCCAGCCTTAAATCAACGACATTGACCCGCAACACATACCGCATCAGTTGGTCGGTTTAAGATACTCCAAGACGTCGGCAATATCCTCACCCCCGGTTAATCTAAGAAACACTGATTCCAAATTGCTGTCGTGAAGCCCGGACAGGTCCCGGAGTTCATCGGGGGTGCCCAGGGCGATAATCCGGCCGTGGTCGATGATGGCCACCCGGTCGCAGACTTGCTGCGCGATCTCCAGAGTATGGGTGGACATGAACACGGATCCCCCTTCGCTGACCAGATGGCGGAAAATATTCTTGACCAGCCTGGCTCCCCGAGGGTCGAGACCAACCATGGGTTCATCCACCACCAGCATCTTCGGTTCATGGATCAAAGCCGCGGACATGACCAGCCGTTGCTTCATCCCGTGGGAATAATTCTCGATAAGTTCATTTTCCCAGCCGTCCAGCTCAAACAGCGCCAGTAACCGGGTAATCCGGGACATGGCCCGGGACTCCGGTACTTGATACAGTCCACTGATAAATCGGAGAAATTCCGTGCCGGTCAATTTCTCATACAAGAACGGCCGATCCGGGATAAACCCGATCTGAGCCTTGGCCTCTTCCGGGTGTCCGGCCAGGTCGAGCCCATTTATAATGACCCGCCCCGAGGTAGGGCGCAAAATGCCGGCCATCATCTTGATGGTCGTGGTCTTGCCTGCTCCGTTGGGGCCCAGAAACCCGAAAACCTCCCCCGGCCGCACATCCAGAGATATGCCGGCCACCGCCCAGATCCGGTTAAATCGTTTGGTTAATTCAATTAGTTGAATCATTTTGACTCCAAAACCTCCGCCTCCAACCGCCCGATCAAACTACCCACAACCACCTGCTGCTCCAGTCCTCCCCTGGCAAAACTGATATGAGTCGCATCAGCCGGAAACTGGCCCAGGGTCGCGTCCATGGATATCCATCGTCCCACATAAGCATCGCACCAGGCATGATAATAAAATTTGTCTCGAAAGTAAACCAGGCCCACGGCCACCCTGGCCGGGATACCGGCCGCCCGCAACAAGGCCGTCAACAAGGCCGCGTGCTCGTTACAGTCTCCGGCCTTTGTCTGGAGAGTCTCCAGGGCATTGGGCACGGACAGCGTGGGGTGTTTCTTTAGATTTTGGAAAACCCAGGTATTCAATTTGCGGGCCGCGGCCTGGGCCATATGCTCATCGCCCAGAATCTGCCGGCTCTGCTCTATAATCTCGGGGGCGTCGCTTTGGATCAGTAAATTCGGGGCCAGGTCCGCCTCCATATCCTTCCCGCTGTAGGTCCGAATAGGGGTTTTCGACCAGTAAATCTCTTCTTTCCTGATCTCCAGTTCATCGCCGGTGAGCTTTTGCCGCTGGTCGTTCAGGTTATAATCACTGAGTTTAATTCCGCCCAGTTTTAGCTTAACATAGGTTGTTTCGCGGGGATTCTTGATGGCGTTCTTGACCGGCACGGCCGCCGCGGCCAGTAAATCGGGACCACCGCTACCGGCAATATCTGCCGTGGCCTCGGTGTCGGTGGACAAAACCAGTTTAAAGCCCAGCAGCACCTCTTCCTTCAATGTCCGTCCGGTCTCATCGATCCAGGACTTGACCTTGATACCCATAAAATCCATGACCACG
>JADFYN010000001.1:63514-64082 GCA_015233055.1 Deltaproteobacteria bacterium | reverse complement strand
ACCGATTGCGGGATGTGTCGCCGATCATGCCCCATGGGCGCCATTAATGAGGACAACAAGTCAGCCGCCCACACCGAATGCCTGGCCTGCCGGAGATGCGCCGAAGTCTGCCCGGTCAAGGCGGTCTCTTTCGGTCCGGCGGCAACGACCAGTCCAGTCACCAGCACCCCATTGGACCTGACCCGGCGGCGCTGGCTGGGATCATGCGCTGTTGGCGCCACCAGTGCCTTTTTGGTGATGACTAACATCCACCACCCCCAAGCAGCCGGAATGCAGCAAGGATTCCGAGACACCAATCTGGTCCGCCCGCCGGGAGCCGTACCGGAACCGGATTTTCTGGCCAAGTGCATCCGGTGTGGCGAATGTATGAAGGCTTGCCCCACCAATACCCTGCAGCCCGTGTGGTGGGAAGCCGGAATATATGGGATGTTCAGCCCCCGGACATTGGCCCGTTGGGATGGGTGTGAACAAAACTGCAATCTCTGCGGCCAGGTTTGCCCCACCGCGGCCATCCGACCGTTACCGGTGGAAGAAAAGAAATATGCCAAGATCGGCACAGCCAATATCT
>JADFYN010000001.1:40415-63499 GCA_015233055.1 Deltaproteobacteria bacterium | reverse complement strand
AAGTGCGTCGCCTGGGAACAGGACCGCAAGTGCTTAATTTGCGATGAAATTTGCCCCTACAACGCCATCGTCTTTCAACCCCATCCCGGTCAACGCATCGCCGTGCCATTTATCGAAGAACAAAAATGCAACGGTTGCGGTTTCTGCGAAAGCCGTTGTCCGGTGGAAGGCAAAGCCGCTATTTTTGTTGAATTTTTCGGTGAAGTCCGTCTTAGTACGGGTTCTTACCTGGCCGTAGCCAAAGAACTGGGCTTAATCTTCCAGGCCAAGGAGGGAGCCAAGCATGACGAATGGGTTGATGAGCCTGACCAGACAAAAACTCTTTCACCGGGAAAAAAGGCCCCTTCCCTTCCGTCAACTCCGGAATCATCCTCCGACCCCTATCTTGACTCCTCCCCTCAGCCGGGCAAGCTTCCCCCCGGTATTATCGCCCGGTAAGACTGAACGCCGGCAGGTCGGCCGATGTCTATCTTTCTTTCCCATCGGAGATCAGCCGGGGAGATCGGACGCGGGAGGGGTGGACGCCCCTCTTCGCATCGACCTTTTTTGATCTAATAGACTTCCTCGGCCACATTCTCCCGAGTGACTTTGTAGCTGAAGAAGCGGTAAACCATAAATTGATAGATAATGACTAGGGGTACGAATACCAGGGCCACCCCCAGCATTATTTTCAAGGTTAACGGAGACGAGGATGAATTGTAAATACTCATGGACCAGTCCGGATTGAGACTCGATGGCAACAGGTTGGGATAAAGGCCAACTACGCCGAACAGAGTACACAGCACAATGACCCCGGCCGAACTGACCCAGGCGGCCAGACAGTTTTTTCGGGCCAGGCTGATCCTGATCCACAACAAACAGCACACCGCCCCGAACGGGATCAGGAGTAACACCGGATGATTGATGTAATTTGTCCAGAGATTAGTAAATGCCCGAGACAGGGCCAGAAAAAGAACAGCCACGACCAGTAAAACGGACCAAAGCCGGCCGGACAGCCGCACGGCTCGAGCCTGAAAATCATTTGTAGTCCGGACAGCCAACCATAAGGCGCCATGCAACAGAAAAAGCAAGACAAAGAGAACCCCGCCGGCCAGACCGTAAGGGTTGAGCAGGCTACACAGGGAGCCCTGGTTGACCCCGTGCTCATTTATCGGTATCCCTTTAAAGATGTTGGCGAAGGCCACACCTAACAGGAGAGCCGGCAAGAAACTCCCGATGAGAGCCGCGTTATCCCACAGTTTCCGCCAAGCCGGCGAATCGACCTGGCCTCTAAATTCCAGGGCCACGGCTCGGATAATCAAGGCGAACAACAACAGAAGCAAGGCGGAATAGAGAGAGGAAAACATCACGGCATAGGTTTTGGGAAAAGCCGCAAAAGTAACCCCACCGGCGGTGATCAGCCAGACCTCATTCCCGTCCCAAACCGGCCCCATGATGCTGTAGATAATCCGTTTTTCCGTCTCATCCTTCGGAAGAAAACGCTGCAACACACCCAGGCCCAGATCAAATCCGTCTAACATGAAGTAGACGGCCCACAGTACTCCCCACAAGACAAACCAAGTAGTCTCCAGCATGGGTTTTCCTCCTTCTCTATAAAGTAATGGCCGGGGCCGTTTCCGGACCCTTGCGGGCCGCTTTAAGCAAGAGCCAAAAAGCAACAATACTCAACAGGCCATAGATGGCAATGAAGCCCACCAGCGAAACCGCCACCTGACTCACCGCCAACGGTGAAGCCGCATCGGCCGTCTTCATGACGCCATAAACAATCCATGGTTGCCGCCCCACTTCAGCCACAACCCAGCCGGCCTGCAGGGCAATGTACGGCAAAGGAATGGCATAAAGCATTATTTTAAGAAACCAGCCATTTTCCATCAAACGATGGCGGATAATCCAGCCCAAGATGGTCAAACCCATGAACAACATCCCCAGCCCGACCATTAGCCTGAACGAAATAAAGGTTAAGGCAACCGGTGGCCGCTCTTCTTTCGGCCAATGATTTAAACCCTTAACCTCAGCCGAAGGTGAGTGATAGGCCAACATGCTTAAAGCCCCCGGTATGGGCAGGATTTGTAACGCATTGCGGTTATTCTTTTCATCAGGAATGGCCAGTAAGTAGATGGGGGCGCCTTTTTCCGTTTCCCAATGCGACTCCATGGCTGCCAGCTTAGTCGGCTGCGTCCTGGCGACTTCTCCGCCATTGTAATGGCCGTGCACCGCAGCCACAATCGCGAAAATCAGGCCGAAGGTCAAAGCCAGCCGAAAGGATTTGGTATAAAGGGTTATCTCATACCGCCGAAGGAGATGATAAGCGCTGACCCCCATGACAAAGAAGGCGGCCAGGACATAGGCCCCGGAGAGAGTGTGCAGAAGGGTGTGCCAGGCAAAAGGCTGGGTGACCACGGCCAGGAAATCATTAAGTTCCGCTCGGCCGTTTCTGATGACATAACCGACTGGATGTTGCATCCAGGCATTGGCGATAATGATCCATACGGCGGAAAAACTCGAGGCCACCGCCACCAACCACATCACCGTGGCATGGGCTTTGGGGCTTAACCGTTTCCATCCAAATATCCAGACCCCCATAAAGGTGGATTCTAAGAAAAAGGCCACCGACGCTTCAATTGCCAAGAGTGAACCAAAAATATCACCCACATAGGCGGAATAACGAGACCAGTTGGTCCCAAACTGAAACTCCAGCGTCAGACCGGTGACCACCCCGACCACGAAGTTGATCACAAAGAGCTTGCCCCAGAACCGGGCCATCCGGCGGTAATCCTCATCACCGGTTTGGACATACCTGGTTTCCATAATGGCCAACAAAATGGACAGACCCAAGGTTAGCGGCACGAACAAAAAGTGAAAACAAGCCGCAATGCCGAATTGCAGCCGAGATAAAAAGACAACGTCCATAATTCATCCTCCTCCTAAAGGTTAGATCAAAACCGCTCAGGCCATTTTGCCACAGAGGAACTTATTGTCACTACAGATAGTTGCATAAAATATTATTATAGTCTTCTCTCTACCGGACCTAAAGCCCGGCAAAAGTGACACCGGCCAGGGTGTCTCGCAGTTGGCCGCGCGCCTTTGCCCAGACTCGATGGACGGCGCAGGTGCCTTTTCGAGAGCAAGGATCATGTTCCAATAAGCAGTCGTTGAGGACCAACTCCCCTTCCACGGCTTCAATGACATCTAAGAGAGTGATTTGTTCCGGGGAACGAATTAACCGATAACCGCCCTTGGATCCCTGGGTGATCTGGATAAGCCCGGCCTTAGCCAGTTGTTGAGCGATTTTACTTAAGAATTGCATAGGAATATCCATATGGCCGGCAACGTCGTGCCGCCTGATGGTGTCGGTCACATCCTGTCTGGATAGATACAAGATGCATCTGATGGCATATTCACCTGCTCTGGTAAGTTTCATCGCCGCACCCAACCGCTAAGGTTTTGTAACCGATACAGGGTGGCCTATATCTCGAAATTTGAACAACCGTTGTTTGTGGTGATAACAACAGCCACCTGGGGTGTATTTGGACCTGACTGGTGAAATAATCTCGCCGGGCTGGACTAAAGTTGAATCAGAGGCAGCATCATCGGCGCTTCGGATGGTCGCCCAATGGTAACGTATCATCGGGATAGGTTTCATCCGGTTCAGGCAGCGCCTGGGTCATGCCGGAGCGTCTATCCGTTTTGCCGTCGACGAGTGTGACCAATGAGTCCACTATGTTTTCCATTTCTTTGGCCTGGCTGTTCAATTGGACTGAGGCAGAGGCCGACTCTTCGGCATTGGTAACATTTTTCTGAAGCACCACGTCCATCTCACCTATGGCCCGGTTGGTCTGTTCAATGCCTTGCGCCTGTTCTTTAGATGCTGCGGCTATCTCAGACAACAGATAGCCCACCCTGGACACCTGACGGGAGGCCTCATTGAAATCAGCGCTTGTTTTTTCCATCAGGCCTGTTCCGACGGCCACTTTGGTCAATGTCCCTTCAACTAGTACAGTTGTATTTTTAGCAGATTCCGAGGTTCTCAAGGCCAGATTGCGCACTTCTTCGGCCACAACGGCGAATCCGGCTCCCGCTTCACCAGCCCTGGCGGCTTCAACCGCGGCATTCAATGCCAGAAGGTTGGTTTGAAAGGCGACTTCGTCAATTGTCTTGATGACTTTTGAAGCTTCTAAACTGGCCGTGGAGATTTCTTCCATGGCCCTGGTCAATTCTTTCATGGAGTTGTTCGCTTTTTCAACCGTCTGATTCGCCTGGAGCATGATCCGGTTGGCTTCGTCGGAATTTTCAAAATTTCTTTTGGTCATTGATGACAATTGCTCCAGGGCTGAGGAGATTTCCTGAATGGACGCCGCTTGTTCGGTGGTCCCTTCAGCCAAAGACCGGCTGGCCGTTGATACCGATGCCGAGGCGGATGTAACCTGTTCTGCTCCACCGGTCAGAGCCCGGATGACCCCCCTAATTGACTTGGAGATTGATGAACTCACCAGAAATCCTATGATCAGACCGATGACAATTACGACTGAGACAATCACAATGATCGACAAAATCGTGCGTTGTCGTTGTTTGTCGGAATAGTTGATTATTTGAGATGAAAGCTCCTGAACCTCTTCCACCGGACAGGTGGCGCCCAAGGTGTAGCTCTTGCCGCCGATTTTCAAGGGAGTAAAGGAAACAAATTTTTCGGTCCCTTCAAACGTATACCGCTCCACCCCGGATGCCCCCTGCAGCATTTTATGACGCACTATTTCTGACAGGTTACCGAACTTGGCATCGGACAGATTAACCGGGTTGGTTAAATCATATTTGGGATGAGTAACCGGCACGCCGGAGTCGTTTATGATGTAAACGTAACCTGTCTTGCCGTAACGATGGTTTTCGAGGATTTTCCAGATAATCTGCCACTCCATATTCACCACGACAACTCCATTGAGCGCATCCTCTATATACACGGGCGCGGCCACTCTCATTTCCGGTTTTCCGGTATTGTCAGACAAAATGGCTCCAGAATTTCGAAAAGAACCTTTGGGCAATTTAAGGCATTCCTGGAACCATGGTGATTGAGCCTTTGAAACCAGTTCATTACTGAACTTGCCTTGTTTCAGATTTACAATTTCCCGACCATTTTCTGCTATCACCCTAATCTGACTGAATATAGGCAGCTTATTGCCATTTATGTCAATAGTGTTGGAACGATAGAGTTCCAACATTTCGTCCTTAAGAGCCATAAAAAGAGGATCCAACATCTGCGCGGTGAATTCGTCCCAATAGCCATCGCCGCAGATAAGCCAGTCCCAGTCCGGAAAGTAATAATAAGCCATAAATTTTCTTCGATTACCCGCGTGATAAGAGATTGTTTTGACCTCTCCGGGTTTTTCTTTTTTTAATATTTCTTTGAATTCATTTATGTTTAAGTCTGTGATGACATTCTTTCCGATCAAATCGGTTTGCGGGTGGATAACTATAACACCTTTGGAATCAACCACAAAGGCATGGCCGGATTGCCCGATCTTGGTGCCGGACAAAACCTGATTGAGTCTAACTCCGTCTTGTTCTTTGATCCCGCTGTAGAGCATCCCGACCAGGTCGCCTTTGGCGTCATAGAATGGTTTGTAGATAGTAATGTACCAGGCGTTGACCACGAAGGCTCTACCGCGATAAGTCTCCCCATTGATGACCTTTGCGATGACGGGATTAGGTCGGCCATCGGGGTCCGTGGCCGGAATAAATGTACCGGTGCCGCGGGTCCCATCGGCTCTTCGGACATTGGTGGCGACTCTAAGCATGTCACCGTTTTTGTTCATTCGCTGAAAGATGGTGCAGGATCCGCCAACCAGTTTTTTCGTCTGATCAACAACCTGGACGGACTCATCCTGTGACCGGTCCGGACCGAATGATACTTCACCAATTTTAAGGGCGGGTAGGCTGACCTCAACGATTTCTTTCGTAAACTGGTTCGTGGCTTTCCATTGAGTCGGTGTTTCTGAGAGAACCGGTTTCCCGTAGCTCGATAGAAAGTATTCGGCCACCGCCAGATCACAGTCCAGCTTCTTTTTTAGGAATTCATTTTGGACGTGGCACATATCCACAATCCCTTGTATGATTCTAATGACTTCCTTTTCTATCAGCGCGTTGGCCTCCTGGTCCCGGCCTTCCTTAACCCGAAAGTAACGGCTCAAAGTAGATGATCCGCTCAAATTAGTCGTGCTGGTCTCGGTATTGTTAATGAAAAGGCTGACCGTCGCCTTGTCGGTCTTTGCCAGGTAGGCCAGATCATTCGAGGCTTTTTGTTGGAGGCTGGTCGAAGACAGTGACGACACATCGGTAATTAAAGACCGCAGTTGGGCCAGAGTAAACAGGGCTACCGAAAGAGCTGAAATCAAGACCAGCGTGGTGAAGGCAAATTTTAGTTTGGTGGTTAGTTTCATCAGTCATCCTTTATGCGAATAGAGACAGGCCTATCATTCTAATCAGATAGTTAAGGTGAAAAAATAACATCAGGTGACGTCTAATCCACGGATCGACAGCAGACAGGCCGAAGTTTACTGCTGGTTGAAGTCAACAATAGATGTTTACACAATAATTATATTTTAACGCCTGCTATAAATTATCTATTTTATTGTAAACCAGGATCAAGCCTTATCCCTATCGGGCATATAACATATAGAAGACCTTTTTAATCCTAAATATCTCAAAACGTGTCGGTCGTCAAGCGATTTTTTGGAGACAAGCCGCGGCCGGCTTTCAACACTAATAAAATGGCGACGACGTCAGCATAACACCCATTAATAACATAAAAAATTAAGTAAATTAAGAGATCAGCCATCCCATCTTATCACAATAATTATTAAATAAAATAATAATTATCAACATGCCCACCACCGGGTCGCTCAGGCCGGGATCATAACAGCAATTACCACCTTATTTAAGCGTGTTGCAGTCAATATGGCACATGGCACAAAAATTGCTTTGATAACCATAAGTCAACAATTTGGTCATCGCAACATCTGCGTCCGGCGATTCTCTATAAAATAATTGAAGAACATCCGGGAGAGGCAACACCATCACAGGTTGATCTAATTCATCCAGAGGGGAGACGGCATGATGAGGATTATGGTCATCGATGATGAATCAATGATCCGCGAAGTTCTATTTGATTATTTTACCGACTTGGGGCACCACGTGGTCACCGCGGACGACGGATGCCGGGCCCTGTCCCTGTATGGTCGGTTAGATGCGGAAGGCGAGAAAATTGATCTGGTCATGACTGATAAAAACATGCCGGAACTCGATGGGATAAGTTTTATGCGGCAGATTCGGGACAAGCACCGGTACAACGGGCCGGCCATCTTGATGACTGCGGATAGGAATGAGGAGGATAAAAAGAATTTCTTATGTCTGGGAGGCAAGATGGGGTATCTGGAGAAGCCTTTTTCACTTTCCCGGTTAGTGGGGCTGCTGGATGAGGTCTCGCCGACGAACGATCAGCTTGATCGGCTCAGCCGCGGGATGACTGGGTCGGGAGGTTCAGATCCAGTCTAATTCATCTGACACGATTTGTCCATCTTTGCCCGTAAGCCGCCGACCCGGCTTATCGAGACGAAAACAACATCAGCCCCTTATCATACATTATCGTAGGATAAAGTGAGTAATCTTTGATGAATGTTGTCAAAGCCGCCATTTGACATCACCAGCAGGACGTCGTTGGGTTTGGAATTAACCTTCAGGAAGTCGATGATCTGCTCCGTATCCTGAAAACAATAGGCCGATAGATTCCGCCGCCCCAAATCATCCACCAGCCTGGCCGATGAAAATTGCTCAGCCGCGGGGACCTTTTCCAAATCCGGCGGGACCCGGACCAGAATCAAATCGGCCGGATCAAAAGCCTCGGCATAATCATCTTGGAAAACATTTCGCCGGCTGGTATTGGTCCGAGGTTCGAATATGGCCACCAGTCTTTGACCGGGACGATCCGTTTTAATGGCTAACAAGGTTTCTTTGACCGCAGTGGGATGATGGGCAAAGTCGTCGATGACCACCCGGCCGTCCTTTTCCCCTCTCACATCTTGCCGTCGGTGAACTCCGGCAAAGGTGGCCAGGCCCTGACGAACTTGATCAGCCGACAGCCCCACCCGCATGGCCACTGCCGCCGCAGCCAGGGCATTCAGGACATTGTGCCTCCCCGGCAAAGGTGTGCTGAGTGGAATCGCCCGACCATTCAGGCCCATCGTGAATTCCGCTCCGCCAGGCCGAAAAACTGTCTCCTTGGCCCGGATATCCGCGCTTTCATCTAGACCATAAGTCATCACTCGGGCCGTGGAGTTCCGGGCGGTCGTCCGGGCCAACTCACAGCCGCTCCAGACGAACAGGGCCCCCTGCGGATCAATGATTTTAACCAGGGCATCAAATGAACTGACCACATGATCCAGATCCCGGTAAATATCGGCATGGTCGAACTCGATCCCGGTCAAAATAGCCATATGAGGCCGGTAATGTAAAAACTTCGGTCCCTTGTCGAAAAAAGCCGTATCGTATTCATCACCCTCCACAACGAAATAGCGTCCGGTTCCCACGTGACAGTTGGCCGCAAAATTCTTGGCGATCCCACCCAACATGAACCCTGGGTCCCATCCCGCGGAAGTCAGCAACCAGGCCAATAAACACGAAGTGGTTGTCTTGCCGTGAGTTCCGGTGACCACCAGCGGCAGCCGATCCTGGAGAAAAAAGTGGGCTAAAGTCTGGGGAAACGACAGATACGGAATCCCCCGGGAGACCAGGGCGACCGCTTCCGGATTATCCCGGCGGATAACATTCCCGACGACGACCAGGTCAGGATTATGATTCAGGTTCTCAGGCCGATATCCCATCATGATCTCGATGCCTAAAGAAGCCAAAAAATCACTCATCGGAGGGTAGACGTTTTGATCCGACCCGGTCACAGTGTAACCGCTTTCCGTAAGCATCCCGGCGAGAGAGGCCATGCCGGTGCCGCAAACACCCATCAGGTGGATGGTGTAAATCTGATCAGGAATGGTATTCAAGAAATTACTCCTTGGAGATTTTTTGGGAGCGTCCCGTATGGAACGCCTTGGGACCCAAAAGCTCTACGGCCAGGTCATGCAAGATGGGGCGAAATGACCGGATTGATATATTATCCCGGCCCAGGTGGACCCGGTTGGTCAACAAAATAACCGTGAATCCCGAGTCGATATCCATCCAAAAAGAGGTGCCGGTAAAACCTAAATGGCCCACCGCGTATTGGGGGAAATACTTGCCGCTACTGGAGCCGGTGGCCGAAGGAGTATCAAACCCCAGGGCAAAGGTAGACTCTGGAACAATATTTTGCCTGGCCGTGAACAACCGGACCACATCTCGATGAAACGGCCCGCCGTTGGCCTGGTGAGCCGCCCCCCACAATGATTTTAGAATAGAGTAGACTTCTGCGGCTGTGGAAAAGAGCCCAGCCTGCCCGGATACTCCTCCCGCGGCAAAAGTATTCTCGTCGTGGACCTCGCCCACCAAGACCCTTCCCCGCCAGGGACATTCCTCGGTCGCGGCAAATCTGAGTGTGGCTGATGCCGGTCGGTCCGGCTCATTGACCGGCCGAAAAAAAGTGGATGTCAGTCCCAGAGGTCCATACACCGTCTCAGCCAGGAAAACATCCAGCGACACCCCGGTGACCGTTTCAATGACCCAGTCCAACAGAATATAGCCGAGATCGCTATATAACCGTCCTTTTCCCGGGGGGTAGACAAGACCTTCATGCCAGGCCAGTCGTCTGATGGCCGCTTTAGGCTGATTTCCATCCAGGTCGACGACCATTTTGTAATACAGGCGATGGTCGGGTAATCCCGCCGAATGACATAGCAGCAGGCGTAGGGAAATGTTCGCTTTGTCCCCGGCTTGACCAATGATGTCCCCCAACTGGGTATCTAAGGTCAATCGCCCCGTCTCTATCAATTTCATCATGGCCGCGGCCGTAGCTAAGGCTTTGGTCAACGAGGCCAGGTCGAAAATAGTGTTGAGATCAATCGGTTGGGTGGCCGGTTTCCGGGCGGCCAATCCCACGGCCTGATGGTATTTTATTTCACCGTCGGAGGCAACCAGCAGCACCGCACCCGGGAAGACGTCTCGGACCACGCCCGACTCTAACAACTGAGTCAATTTTTCTTCCGGATAGGTCATTCCGGCCGGACCTCGTATGGGAAAACAAGCCGCTTCGCCTCCGTCTCGAGAACAGCCCATTCACCATAGGACCAGGCCATGTTCTGCGGGCCGTGTCCCACTGGAAATTCAGATAGAATCGGTATGGGGAGATCACCCAGGACGTCTAAGAAAACCTGATGAAGTTGCTCCGGAGATCCGCATTCGGTAAACCGGCCCAGCACCAACCCGGCGACCTGGTTCAATTGTCCGGTTAGTTTGAGATGAGTCAGCATCCGATCTATCCGGTAGGGCGCCTCACCCCGGTCCTCTAACAGCAACACGGCCCCGGCGAGATTGGGAAAATAGGGGGTTCCGGCAAGATGGCAGAGAACGGACAAATTCCCACCCAACAATGGCCCCTCGGCCCGGCCGGGTCGAAGAGTCACCGCTTCGGATGAGACTATTTGGCCGTCCGTTTCCCCAGCCAGCAGGTCGAAAAAACGTTGTTGGGATGCCGGATCGGTCTTGTCGGCCAAGGAAGTGACCAGCGGGCCATGGATAGACACCAGCCGTACCCCGGAATATGCCGCGGCCAGCAAAGCCGTAATGTCGCTAAATCCAGCCAGGAGAACCGGCCTGGCCGCAAGCGCGGTCATATCGATCTGGGGGAGTAGACGAGCCACCCCGTAACCGCCCCGGATGAACAAGATAGCCTTGACCTCCTGGTCGGTGATGAGGGAGTTCAACTCGGCTGCCCTGGCGGCGTCATGGCCGGCCAGGTAGCTTGATTTGTCGAACACCCGCGAGGTATATTTGGGGATGTATCCATGTCGCTTGATGATGTCGACTCCCCGGTCGAACGCCTCAGGATCAAAGGAGCTAGAGGCGGCAGCCAGACCAACGACATCACCAAGGCGGAGGTGCGGGCTTCTGAGCAGCAGAGGATGGGCCACGGACATAAAAACAACAATCTGGACAAACGTCAAGGTAAACAATCATTAGCATACGGCCGGGTAGCGCAACCCCTCGTACCATGACAAGTCGATTTCCGGGAAGAGATTATCCCGGGTGCAACAGGAATCGATGAATTCCCGGTCCTCTTGAGATAATTCTTTGCCCTGATGGAGACACCAGGCGGCCGCGGCCAGTCTAAAAAAGTCGGAGTGATGTTCAACAACCCGCTTTTCAGCCAGATCGCGGGCACTCCAATTGGTGATCATGAATTTCCAGTCAGAGGCTTGCAGCAGCAGTAATTCTCTGGCCGCCTGCTTCAAAACCCTGTCTACTTCCTGATTCACAGAGGCCAATCCACCTATTTCTTTGACTAGATACTGCATTTCCCGCTCTGCCGCGTACTCCCGGTCCAAGACCCAGTGGACTTCCGGGTTTATCCAGGTGGAATTGTCGAAATTGTTGCCCCAAGAAGATTCCGGGAGGTAGACCCGGTTTACGGGCGGCATCCGGTCCAAAAAGGAACTGACGGTTTCGGGTTTGATGTTGGGATCCTGGGAGATCCAGCGCAGGACATAATAGATGAACATCGGCCCCTCAAACCACCAGTGGCCATACAGTTCCGCATCAAATGTGGTCATGACCATCGCCTGGTGTCCGGAGACTTCGAAATGATTTTTGAGGCTGGTGGCGATGAGGTATTTATAATGGCCGGCATGTTCCTTGACTTTGGCATGGGGCCCAAGCATGGCATCATCTGGATAGTAACGCTGTTTCCAGCCCAGATCAGCCTTCTTGTCGGTCACCTTCCAGTAACGATGTTTGCCCAAAGAATGCTTTTTATGGAATTCCAGGTACGCCCCGTCACCGGGATACCCGACCTCAGCCCGCCAAACTTGCAAAGACAAGCCTATGTCCCGGGCCAAGACAGAGACATCCCCGCCAGGGGCCTGAGCCCCACCGGCAATATAACCGTAAAGGGGGTTTTTATCCAGATCATAAGGATAGGCATTTCTTAACTGGTGATCATCCACCATGAAATAACGAATGCCGCTTTCAGATAAAAATTCCTCTACGCCTTTGCGGCGGTAGGGCCATTCACCGCTTCGAGAGGGAGTGGGGGGGCGCCACCAATAGGATGGCCGGTAACCACATTCAGGGAGCCACATCCCCCGAGGGTCGCGTCCAAAATATTTGCGATAATTGGCTCTGGCCAGGGCGGTTTGGGCCTGGATAGACGTGTCCTCAGCCATGGCCGGAAAGTAACCATGGGTGGCTCCGCAGGTCATGATTTCGATATGCCCATCATCTTGAAGCGTTTTAAAGCCTTGCAGTAAATCGTACCCATAGCGCTTGGTAAAATGGTCCAGTGTCTCCTGGTAGAATTTTTCCCACTGGGAAGCCAGGTAATTGAGATGACCATCCTTGTGTTGAAATTCGGCCTGGTCTTTTTGGGCCTCAGTGATTTTGTTCCAGCAGTACTCCTCAAACTTGCGTTTGAAATCGGGATGGGCAAGCTGTTCACATAGAACCGGAGAAATATCGACCGTAACCTGAGGAGAGACGCCCTCGTTAGCTAACCTATTAAAAACGTTTAAAATAGGGATATAGGTTTCGGCGGTGGCCTCAAACAGCCATTCCTCTTCCATCTCATTCTTGTTCAGGACCCAAGGAATGTGAAAATGCAAGCCCAACAAATAGGAGCCATAAAACTTTTTATTGCTCACGTAGCTTTTCCTCGCCGGTTCGTTTTTATTGGAGGAAGGCAATCAACACGGAAACAGCACCCCAGTTGATCACAATCAAGATTGTGGGTGTCAAAACAGGGAACGTTTCCTTCGGCGGATTGAATTTTATGAATCAATTCGCTCTTGCTGACGCCCACGCTTTTGACGTGCAGCCCCAAGGCTTTAGCCTTGTCTCGAACTTCATTCATTTTCATGGTCGTATCCTCTGCCTCTGACTTTGTTTTGTTCCAACCCAGCCGGCAATCCCAAAAAACACAGTCAGCCTTCGTTTCTTTTCCCAGGGCGGTAACTGCTTGTGAAGAGAAAAATCCCTCGAAAAGGCAATCTCTCCTCACGGGCACCGGTGATCAGGACCATAGGCCGTTCTTTGGTATACTTCGGATAGTTGACCATGGTGTGTTGAGTTTATCATTCTTATTCATAAAAATCAATGAGATTCGCGGCGTTCTCGGACCGGAAACCAACCAAGCTCCCACACCGTGGATACAATCCGGTTACCCGCCCGACTTTTGTCAACCGGCTCCCAGATTTTCATCTTTTTTGAGCCAGTCACCGATCTGTCGGATAAACTCTTCCAAGTCGCTCAACCGGGGTCCGGTAATGATCTCATACACCAGGGAATAATTGATCTCCCAATACTGATGGACCAGAAGATTTCGAAACCGGGCCATCCGACCCAACCGTGTGGCCAGTCCTTGATCAATCAGATGGTGGTCACTCAATAATTGAAAGCATCCAGCGTATTCCTCGGCAGCTTTTTTTAATACCTTTGCGGCAAGATGGAGGCAAATGCCGATGGCCGCCTCAGCCGCCATGATCAACCGATAGCAGGCCAGGTCCCGTCTATCTATATCAGCCAGGAAGTCGACCAGAGGAATGTTCCCCGACGCCCGAAGCTTAGTCACCGCTTCTCGAATATCTTTAACCCGGGCATTTATCTTATCCAGATCGACCGGCATCATGACCAGGACTCCAGCATGGCCCGATATCTTAGCGGAGCAAAATCAAGGTACTCTCGGCCGACGGATTCAATATAATCGGTGGCAAACTCCTCATCTCGGGTGGAGATCAATCTTCCTCTGATCACGTGAAAACGAAAAGACAACGGTGCTTCGTTAATCACCCGGAGATCGACCTCACACGGGGGTCTCACCTCTTGCCTAATCCGCTCAATCACTTCCCATTCAAAATCCCAATATGCCATCGGGATAAGCCCGCGGACAAGGATGCCCACGTCGATGTCCCGGAAAAACGGCTCTTCGAGGAAAGATCCATGCAGCCAGGCAGCGATTATTTCCGGGTAGCGGCTGATAATTTCGGCCATCCGCTCTGTAATCACGGTCCGTTTATCATCATCGGCGCGATAATAAATCAGGTTGTCGTCCAGCATGTTCAACCATCCAACCAGATTAAGTGGAATCACTGCCCTGATCACCGGCCCGGGAACTACCACCAGGTGATGTGACCGGTGTCGAATTTGTGGTTGAGAATATCTCTAGCCGGTAATACCCGGACGTTGAATCCGGTCTCACCGCTTTGAGTTAAAGGAAACTCCAGCGTAAACAGATGTTGCCCCGGCGACACTTCCTTTTGCCATTCCATTCTCATGGCCTGGGCATTGGTCACAGCATAGGCTTGAGCGTCAACTTTCCCGTAATAAACCTCCACAGCGACGTTCCAGGGGTTGATCTCGCCCAATTCCACGACGGCGTTGATGACCATGAGGCCGCCGACCTTGAGGATCCGATCAGCTTCTGTTTTCACATCAAGGACCTTTACTTTCCCCCACTGATCCTTGATAAAATTTCGCCAGTAAACCAGGTCCTTGGCTAAATCGTAGTTATCCGAGGTCAGTCTTTCCCATTTTTGCAAGGCCGGGATATAGAACATATTCAGATAGTCAATCAACATCCGGTCGGTATTGAACACCGGGACCACGGACCGCATAGACTCTTTCATCATCGCTGTCCAGCGTCTCGGGATGCCGGCCTCATCTCGTTGATAGAACATCGGAACTACTTCTTTCTCCAATATCTCGTATAGAGCTAAGCTTTCGATCCCATCTTGCTCTGTTTGATTGGCGTATTCTTCCCCATTCCCGATGGTCCAGCCGTTTTTGCCATTGTACGACTCATCCCACCAGCCATCCAAGACACTCAGGTTAATGCCGCCGTTGATCGGCCCCTTCATCCCGGAGGTCCCGCTGGCTTCCATGGGCCGCCGCGGGTTGTTCAGCCAGATGTCCACCCCCTGGATCATATATCTAGCGATTTCAATATCGTAATTTTCCAGAAAGACTATTCTATGGCGGAAGGTATCGGAACTCGACGTATGGATCAGTTGCTTGATCAGATCCTTTCCCGGATTATCCTGCGGATGGGCCTTCCCGGCAAAGATAAACTGGACCGGGCGACTGGGATTGTTGACCAAAAGATCGAGTCGTTCAGGATCCGTAAAGAGTAACGTGGCTCGCTTATATCGAGCAAATCGTCTAGCAAATCCGATAGTTAGAGCGTCTGGATCAAAGACCTCCTCGGCTGCCGACACTTTTGTGTGATGTAAGCCCCGGGCTTTCAACTGCCGCGCCAACTGACGGCGGACAAAATAGACCAGCCGTTCCCGCAAGCGCTCGTGAGTTCGCCACAGCTCGGCATCCGGTATCTTATCCACCCGTTCCCAGACCCGGCCACTGTCTGGTTCGTCGAGCCATCTGGTGCCCAGATATCGGTCGTACATTCTTTTCATTTCGTCAGATAGCCAGGTTTTGGTGTGGACGCCGTTAGTGACATGCTTAATGGGCACTTCATCTTCCGGGACACCGGGCCAGAGATGTTTCCATGTCCGGCGGGAGACCTGTCCGTGCAGCTTGCTGACGCCGTTGATCCGGTAAGACATTCTGAAAGATAATACGGCCATATTAAAGGGGCTATTGGGGTCGTCAGGGTTCTCGCGGCCGAACGCAATCAATTCCTCGATATCAATTCCGATGGCCTGGCACGAGGCGGTGAAATACTTTCGGATCAGATCGACCGGAAAGACGTCAATCCCGGCCGGGACGGGCGTATGAGTGGTAAATACGTTAGTTGATTTGACTATTTCTCGGGCCTCATGCACTTTCAACCCATGATCCTGAACCAACATATTGACCCGCTCCAGGGACAGGAACCCGGAATGGCCTTCGTTCATGTGGCAGACCATTGGGTCGTAACCCATTAATTTCAGAGCGCGAGTACCTCCAATGCCCAGCAATATCTCTTGCTTGATGCGCATTTCATTATCGCCGCCATAGAGCTGGTAGGTGATCTCCCGATCATCTGGGCTATTCATTTCCACATTGGCATCCAACAAGAAATGG
Source organism: Deltaproteobacteria bacterium (assembly GCA_015233055.1). Taxonomy (GTDB): domain Bacteria; phylum Desulfobacterota; class JADFXK01; order JADFXK01; family JADFXK01; genus JADFXK01. The sequence goes on along the minus strand of JADFYN010000001.1, from coordinate 47,296 downwards.
GGGACGCGGCCCACCTGCATTCGCCAGATTTGAGCATATACTTTTCGTCCAGGATAATCTATGGATATAAATAAAGGCGTGCCATCAGGTTTTGTTTCAAGGGTTAAGGGCATATTAAAGTAATCATTTTCGGGATAGCTCTCCATCTGCCATCCATCCTGGTTCAGATATTGCTGGAAATAGCCAAGCTTATAAAGAATGGACACACTTACGAGGGGCACCCCCAACTCACTGGCCGATTTCAAGTGCTCCGCCGACAGAATACCCAACCCGCCCGAATAGAGCGGCAAGGATTCATGGAAGCCGGCTTCAAAAGTGAAGTAGGCAATACAGACTTTTTGATAATCAGGATAGTTCTTGGCAAACCAAGTCGGAGCCTCCAGGTACTCTTCCAAATCCTCCAGGATGCGGTCCACCCTGGCCATGAAGACTTCATCGGTAACCAAATTTCTATAGTTCTCTGCAGACAGAAGTCCAAGCATCTTCACTGGGTTATGGTGGCATTCCTCCCATAAATCCACATCTATACTCCGAAAAAGATGGATGGCTTCAATATTCCAGCTCCACCAAATATTGTAGGCAATCTTTTTGAGGCCCTCCAACCGCTTGGGGATATCGGGCGAAACAACAAATCGCTTTATCTTGTTCATGATTTCCTCCGGATTTTCCGAGGCATATGGGACGCCATGCCGATCTAAACGTAACTATAACCAAATTACTGAGTTATACTTGACACGGCCATAATCGACGCTTCTGGGAGCACCTGTTGCTGCTTGCTTGCACCTGGTTGCTCGCTGCCGGTACTGGTTGCTCGTCACTCGTTTAAGACAACCCAATGCCATTGACTTAAGGTGCAGGGGCATCGGATCCGATTCTGATAAATGGCCAATTCCGACTAAGCCCTGAAAGGGCGCTCTAGGTTAGCCCAGTGGCAACACCCTGGGTAGGGGCGGCGACTATACGAAATAACCTATAATGCCCACATAAAATCCTTGGCAATTCAGCACCTCAGCCGTACCTGGATACCCCATTCAAAGGAAATGGCTTGGGGAGCCGGCCGACCTCTTGACTATCTTGCTGATACGTAACTAACCGAATTCCCAGGGCGCTGCCCTGGGCTAACCTAGAGCACCCCGTTGGGGCTTGTTTGGAATTGACTATTTTAGAATATTTAGCTCGTTTGTTCTTCGCTTAAGTCAATGTCATTGTAAGACAACCTGCAACAAAAAACACAAGCAACGAGAAACCATCAAGGCCGGCCGCGGTTTTTATCCATCACGGTCAGGGTCAAAGATATGCCCAAGCGGGCTTCTTCATTTTTTTCCAATGCTTCCCTGATCACAAAGGTCAGCATCGTGCCTTGATAATTTTTTTCAAAACCGGATTCCGATTGAGACACGGTATAGATGGGGCCGAACCAGGCGGTGACCGGACGGTCAAAGACAAAAGTTATAGCAAACCCGTCTGAGGCATTGACCAGGCTAAGTCTGTTGATATCGTTCCTTTCACCGGTTTCACTAAGGAGAATTCGTTCCTCAGGGGTTTCCGGAAGAAGCAGATATCTTTCGGGGTCAATATCTGAAAGCAGGCCGAGATTAAATTCCACCCCGTACCAGAAAGACACCCCTTCCGGCCCCGGATTCTTGAATCGGTATCCGGCGGATAATGATAAGCTTGAATCAAAAATCAATTCTTTCGTCACTTGAACCGGCTTTTCCCGGCCCCAGGATAAGACCCGCCCCATCCTGGTCATAACCAGTGAAACCCGATCTTCTCCCGCGGGTTGATCCAGGTGAAAGTCATAGGGCGCACCAATAAAGTCACCGACCTCCACCCCGGGATTTCTTAGGAATTCCTCGACACCAGTCCCAGGCGCCAGGAAATGATCCATGAAAGAATGTCGTTGATAATAATCATATATCAGGTAATTTTCAAGGCCCTTTTCCTTGACCATGACTAGATCGTGGATGGATCTTATTTCGGTCTCATCTTCACGATCTTCTTCTTCGCCCTGGAAAACAACGGCATTATCCCCAGCCTCCCGGAGGGGGCGATGATAGGCTTCTTCTCTCCGGGTCAGGGTATTAGTCAAATTATAGGCCAAAGGCCGAAGGTCAAGTTCCACCAACGAACCACCGGACCAGGGAGAAAAACAGGTACTAAACCAACGGTTGCCGATCAGCACTTCATCGTGCCCGTCCCGGTCAAAGTCTGTTACATCTACCCTGACCTCAGGCATTTCAGGGCTGGATTCGTAGAGAATGGTTTCAGCTTCTATCAACTCGCGGCAAACTCCATCCCGCAAATGGGGCAGGTAGAGACCGCCAAACAAGCCGTGCCAATAGGCGCAGTTACATTGACCCCGCCACAACCGGCGCCGGGACTCGGGATTTTCTTCAACCCGGTCGCTAAGAAAAACGGATCTCTTGTGCAATATATTAGACTCGCTGTACTTAACCAGAAAATTATCCCACGTCCCTCCCCTAAGGAAAGGCCGGTACTCATCGTATTTTCCTTTGGCCTTGAGATCGGCAATGATGTCGGAGAACCTGGCTGAAGCGGCCGCCGGCAACGCCCATTCCGTCATTTCTTCATATGATGCCGTGGGAAGATAAACCCTTCCCTGCGGCGGGGCCTGGTCCAGGTAATCGCCCAGAGTCTGGGTGGTCAACCAGTCGGCATTCTCTTCGAGTGTCCGCATGAATTTTTTGAGCCACCCCTTCTTAATCACCCAATCATATGTCTTAGGCCAGAGTCCGAATTTTTCTCCGTCATCTCCGTAGGTGACGGCCGCGTCGCCCCACTCTTCTCCCAGGTGCCGAAAAAAATCCAGATTCTCCTCAACTGATCGGAAGGGGATAAAATATCTTAGTTTTTTCAGTGTCGGGAACACCGCCAGGACCTGCCCTTCCCGCTCGGTTAAATAATAACCGCGCATATCCCGGTGGTCCAACCCGGCATAGTAGAAATGGGTATCATCCAACACCGTATATCGAATTCCAGTCGCGGCCAGTAATTTGGGTAAAGACGGCTCCCAAATCCGTTCCGTCAGCCACAGGCCGGTGGCAGAGCATTGAAAACGGCTCTTGAGATAGTCCCGCATCATGTTGACCTGACCCACCGCGTCCCGTTCCGGGATGGAGGCCAGAAGAGGCTCATAAAAGCCGCCGGCCATCAGCTCCACCTGACCCTGCCGGACCAATCGACTCACCGCGTCTATCGCAGTTGGTCGATGGTCTTCCATCCATTCCCAAAGTGGCCCGCTGTAATGCAGCGACATCTTAACCCCAGGATGCTCGGCCAGGAGTTCAAGCAGCGGCAGATAGCACCTATCCATGCTCTTTTCGAATACCCAATCAAAGTTCCCCACAGGTTGGTGACTATGAATGGCTAGCAACAAAGTAATCATAAGCGGCTCGCTAAGGTAAAAGGTGAGAAGCAGGGCAAGCACTAAAAAACATTGAACCGGCCTTTAGTCTCAATTGCCGGGGCATGCAAGGCGCGACCATAACTTATTTCGCGTCGGCGAAACCGTCATGAGTCAATATTCATCCAAACAACCAAGGCTCCATCGGGGGTATTAATAGGAACAACAATGCCCTGTTCCGGATCTAACTCATTCTTTACATCATTATAGTCGACCAGTTGCGGTATACCGAGGTTAAACACGGATTTTTCATCAAGCACGGTAAAGGTATTACCGGCAATCATATTATCAATTTCTTTGACCGTTTCTTCAAGATGTTCATGAGAGACGCCCGCTTCATCCTTTCCCAGGAAACTGGCCGTGATGGACCGGGCTAGATCCCGGGGTATGAAAATCATCATCCGCCCCTGAAACGGCCCCCCAAAGGTGACCCGGCTTATGACCAGATCGGTGATATCACCCAGCACCTCCAGTCCGACGCCCTCGTAAAACCTCACAGGCAGAAAAAACATGGTTTCCAGAACCTCAGAAATCGAGGTTTGCATCGCCCTCATCACTTCTGGCCTCTCCATCTTCCGGTTCTCCCATTATCCGATTCAATTTCCGTCGGATTTCTTCCGGGGTAAAGGGTTTCTTGACATAATCGGTGGCGCCTTTTTCTAAGAAATCCTCCACTCTTTGATGGCTCCCTTCGGTTGTCACCATGACCACTGGAATAGACATCATCAGCTCATCTTTTTTCATTTCCTCTAAGAGTTGCAGTCCGTCCATGCCGGGCATATTGTAATCGGTGAGGACCAAATCGATCATGGTATTTTCTAGAATACCCAGAGCCTCCCGGCCGTTTGAAGCTTCAAAGTATTGTCCTATTTTGAATCCGGAGGCGGTAATCGTTTTTTTAAGGACTATTCTCATCGTAGCTGAATCGTCAACAATCAGTACATTAAAAGCCATGTCTGTCTGCTCTCCATTTTTATCCTGTATCATCGCGATAAAATAGGCGCGACATGATCCATCATCCCGGATTAGCCGGATCTAACGCATAAAACGAGAACCAATGGATTTTATTTTTATAACGACGTTAAAAATCAATGCAACCCATGGTAATTCGTCTTATGAAAGCGATATCAATTCCTCTACTTGTTGCAACTTTTCACCAAATGCAGCAATGATTTCAAATAAATTTCTTTCAGAAAAGCCCAACCTCGTCATCATTTGTTGATTGAATCTGTAAGCCAACCCATCCGCACCCACGCCGATGCCCATGGTCATGCAGAGTATGTCGGCCAAATGAATAATACAGGTTTCGAGATCATAATCGTAGGCGACATCAACGGCAGGATGATGATTTTTTATGATAGCCACCATTTTGGGGCTGAACTTCCATTTTAGCGCTATCATTGCCCCCAACTCAGCATGGTCTATACCTATAGCCTGTTTTTCCGCCTCTCTGAAGCTCATACCTTGTTCGGTGACCAGCCTATTTATCAGTTCAAATGATTCAGCCACACAGTCGGCCAACACGGCTTTGCCGATATCTTTAAGAAGTGCCGCGGTAAAGATCAGGTGGTTATTCCTGATGCCCTTCCTTTCAGCGATGTCCCGCGCCAGAATAGCCGAGGCCACCGAATATCGCCACAGATCTCCCTTGCTCAAGTCGTAACCTTTTTCGACGTTCTTCAGGTTCTCTGCGGCTCCGGACAGCAGTATAAGGTCAACGACCTGATCCATCCCCAGAATAAGAACAGCCTGGTGGATTGATTCGATTTGCCGGCTCAAGCCGAAATAGGTGGAATTGCAGACTCGAAGTAAATTGGCTGTCAGGGCCTGGTCATATCGAATGACCTCGGATAGTTCGGCCAGAGAGGACTTGGGGTCCGCGGCCAGTTCCATGATTCGATTGGCGACCTGCGGTAAAGGCTTCAATTTTCCGATATTGCCAATGATAACTTTAAGGTCTATCATATCTTGATCTCACCTTTTCCCGAAACCTTCACCCAGACCTGCCCGCTGCAGGTTTCTAACTTGATAGTCCGGTTGACATTTCCGCCTACATCTTCATAATCAATGACCACGTTGTTTTTCCAGAAAATCTTTCGAACAGCCATGTGGTTCCGCTTACCAATATTAAAAAAACCTTTTTGATCAATGATTTGGGCACCACCCACGACGATCACCCGCATTCTCTGCTTTTTCGCTCCCAACATGTAGGCCGATTTATATAACAACGGGATGCCCGTGTCTGCGAACATGCACGGGTTATGTTGAGCTTTCACGGGGTCAAGCTCCGACTCAGGAAGCATAAAATGTAATAACCCACCCACCTTGACTACCGGATCATAAACCGCTATCCCGATACAAGATCCCAGAGAATAAGTGATTAGAACCGATTCTAAATCGTTGCTTACCTTCATGTCGGAAACACCAACAACCATATTCAAAATAACATCCCTTCTTGTTCGGAAAAACACCGCGATTTACGGGCGGGGCGGGCCTGCATGCTTAATTGTCGTACAAATTTTATTTCGATATCTTTTGGATAACCGGTTCTTCACGATTCACCGCCTGTTTCTGACCGGCATCATGAAGACTATCAGAGTGCCTATTATCATAGTAAAAAACTTACCAATGATGACGTTGGGAATGTTTGACTTGGGTATAAGGGTTGAAAAAAACTTGAACTACCCTGATGTTGAGCCGACCCGGTCGGGCTCGAGCAAAAACCACCTGTTGCCGCCGGAGAAAACGTTGACCCCTTTTCGACCGGCCCTATCAAGCGCTGGTCAAGATGCCAACCTAGAGACTAGTGTTTGGTTTCGTCATAAATATTTTGCAGACCGTGATGTTCGAACAGAACACAGAGTTCCTTAAGCAAATTGTTGGTGGATTCTTCAATTTTTTCCATATCCACTTCTGATAATTGGGCGGTGTCAAGCATGTTGAAAACATTTTCCAACCGTTCAAATTGCACCAAAATATTTTGATTTATGTTTTCACTACACAAGAACCGGTGAATGTCAATAATTGTCTTGACGCAATTTTCGATCCTGATTCGATATTGTTCGCTCTGGTCCATAAACTTATCCATAAAAGACCTCCGGCCACCGATCTTATAACGACCGGACGAACCGGATGAAGTCAGTATTGATCAACCAGTCGTCGTCTTCGCAAGACAGGTACATAAACTGGTCTATCTGATTGAGAAAATCCGAAAGGCGACCGCACTCCGACGGCATATTGACACATACCACCCCTTCCATGGAAACCCCATCATAAAGAGTGATACTCACTTTTTCTTGACGAGATATCTCCTCACTCATGGTGCGTTCCGATTGGCTCAAAGAGACCCGGACGATATTTTTTCGGTTTACCAGAACAGCTCCCTTAGTCCCCTGGGCCAAAAAAGGAAAAAATTGTTCCTTCTTGTTTAATGAATCTCGAAAACACTCCCTGA
>JADFYN010000001.1:9113-40350 GCA_015233055.1 Deltaproteobacteria bacterium | reverse complement strand
CCGGCATCTCAGCCCCATGGGTCAGGTATAGGGTGATAGCAACTTTTTCTTTTTCGATTCTAAAACGGTCATTCATGTGTTGATTCCTGGGATCCCAAATCGGGTGAATACGATCCACGTCTCCTTTAATTCTTGCCCAACTCCCGGAGACATTCACGATAGACCTTATAAAAACGAATGTTATCAGCAATTATCTTTTCAATAATCGGTTTTAAATTTTGTGAATCTCGATTATTGATTAAGGCGTTGACGCTTTTGATGAATGCGGCCATATTATCAAAGGTCCGATATTTGTCCACCAAGACAATAACGACAATCTTCCGCCGAATGGCCATGGGCAGGTCGACCAGGTAGTCAAGCACGGGATTGTCCTCCATCGAGGCACTGGGAAAGGTCTCATCCGTCAGAACAACCTCATATTGGGTAAACCGGACTTTGTTGGCCGCATCCAGCGGGTCCTTAGCTCGACTGACTTTGTAGCCAAGTTCTTCCAGGGCCGTTACGGCCTTATCCCGAGTTGCCTGATGAAGCACGCAAACCAGCGCGGGCTTGGCCCCCCTCTTCAAAAAAATCCAAATCCTTAACATAATCAAGGGAAAAGGATGATTCTTCCGTCTCCCGTCGTGGTTTGGGTTGAATAGATATCTTTCCCTGACATTTGGGACAGGTTAGAGATACCGGCCGGTCGGGGGGGATTTTGTCGTCCGGGATCTTCAGTCGCGTATTACAATTTTGGCAGGTAATCTCCATACTCGTTTCTCATCGTCCTCATAAATCTTGATCGGATCGATCATATACCAGGTCTGTCTCAGTTTCCCGGTTCCTCTAGGAAGCTGCTGCGGCCGCGTGAAACAATTGAAATCAATGCAGGCAGTCGGCTTTCACCTAACTCCGGTAAACCGGCACTCATCGTCGTACCATAGCGGGTTGAATTGGGGCGATGAGATAAATATTCTTCTTGCTCATTGCTAACCAGTTAACCCAAGGTGCGGGTCCTTTTAGCCCCCTTTGGTCCCGTGGTCCCACTTTGACTGTAACTTGTATCCAGACCCAGGTCTTCAATATCTGTTGTCTTCTCTCCCCGGGAGGCCTTGATATAATCAATTCCTCGGCCGACCACCGGTTTCCTGGAGGCATAGGCCATGGCTGTTTCATCGGTAATTATCTTATGTTGAAAGTGTTCTAAAATGTGGCTGTCAAAGGTCTTCATGCCATGGGTCTCTCCCTGGGAGATAATATCATAGAATGACTTACCCTCACTCTCGCCATTAAGGATGACCTCCTTAGACCGGATATTGCTATAAAGGATCTCGAAAGCCGCCACCCGGCCGCCACCGACCCTGGGCAAAAGCCTTTGGCCGACAATCCATCGCACCGTATCTGCCAGGCGGACTCGAATTTGGCTCTCTTCATTGGAGTCAAACATACCGATTATCCGGTTTATGGTCTGGCCGGCATCCACTGTATGCAAGGTACTAAAGACCAGGTGGCCGGTTTCGGCCGCGCTCATGGCGATTTCCACCGTCTCCCGATCCCGCATTTCGCCGACCAGGATTATCTTTGGCGCCTGCCTGAGGGCCGCCCGCAGCCCACCTGCAAACGAATCAAAATCAGTGCCTAATTCTCTCTGATTAAATGTTGCAACTTTATGAGAATGGACAAACTCGACCGGGTCTTCCAAAGTCACGATATGAACAGGCTGGGTCTCATTAATTGCGTCCAATAAGGCGGCCAAAGAAGTAGATTTACCACTCCCGGTAGCTCCGGTGACCAGCACGATGCCGTTTTTTTCTTTGGCGATGTTCAAGAATACTTTAGGCAAATTGAGATCGGCAATGGTCGGCACAATGGTCTCGAGTCGTCTCAGCACCGATGAATAACATTGCCGTTGAGAAAAGATGTTCACCCTGAAGCGAGCTTTTCCGGGGAGATAATAGGACAAGTCGCACGACCCGGCACTAATCAGGTTTTTAGTCAGACGCCGGTCGGCGTTGATCATATTCAAAACAAAAATTTCAGTTTGAAAAGCGGTCAAGTTTTCTATCGGCGGGTTGGTCTCCACCGGCATAAGTACGCCGTCCGTTTCGACCTGGAAGGGACGACCCACGGTGATATTCAGATCTGATACCCCTTTGTGGGATATCAACATGGTGGTCAGGAATTGATCGATTTCATTCTTGGTCATGTTCACCCCTAAACTTGCCTTCACCGTCTTGGTGCGAAAGCTGTCGGACCCGGGGCCCTGGTGTAGAGTCTTTAGGCATCATTTATCAACGAACTCTATTGCTGGCTCCAGGCGCTAGGCTTCAGTGAAATCGGCCGGGGGCGCGCTCAAAAACTGCAGAAACTTGTTTTTATCGATGGCCTTATTATAGGCTTCTTCGGGACTGATAATCTTTTTCTTAACAAATTCCATGATGGCGTCATCCAGGGATTGCATCCCAAATTTCTTACCGGTCTGGATGGCAGAAGGAATTTGGAAAACTTTGGCTTCACGGATAAGATTTCGCACGGCCGTGGTGGCGATCATGATCTCCAGGGCGGCCACTCGGCCTTTTTTGTCGATTCTCTTAAACAAAGTCTGGGCGATAACCGCTCGGAGGCCGTCGGCCAAAGAAGACCGAACCTGACCCTGTTGGTTGGCCGGGAAGATATCGATCACCCGGTCGATGGTTTTGGCCGCGCTGGTCGTATGCAGAGTTCCAAAAACCAGGTGGCCCGTATTGGATGCTTCCAAGGCCAGAGAGATCGTCTCCAGATCCCGCATTTCCCCAACCAGGATGATATCCGGATCCTGCCGCAGGGCCCCGCGCAAGGCCGCCGAAAAACTCTTGGTGTGGAGATGGACTTCACGGTGATTTATGATACAACCTTGAGGTCTGTGAACAAATTCAATGGGGTCTTCAATGGTGATGATGTGATCTCGTCGAACCTTGTTGGCCTCGTCAACGATTGCCGCCAGGGTGGTCGATTTACCGCTACCCGTCGGCCCGGTAACCAGAACCATACCTTTGGGGAGGGTCGCCAACTTCTTCACTACGTTTGGTAAACCCAACTGATCAGCCGTCAGAACTTCACTTGGGATTTCCCGGAATACCGCTCCCACCCCATTTTTTTGCCTGAAATAATTGGCTCGATACCTGGCCAACCCCGGTATTTCATACCCAAAATCTATGTCGCCGGTTTCCTCGAATTCCTTTATTTTTTCTTCCGTTGTGATCTCATAGAGCAAGCTTTTCAATTCTTCATTAGACAGAACATGATATTTAACTCGCTCAACCTCGCCACGGATTCTCATAGCCGGTTGAGTACCCGCCGCCAAATGCAAGTCAGACCCGCCTTGTTCATGAAGTAGTTTGAAAAAGGCATCGATCCGGGCCATCTACTCTCTCCTTAACTATCCGTTTGTGATTCAATCATGAAAAAAATGGATCCGGCGGCCGAACCTCTGTGTGTCGTGAAAGAAAAAGCGACCGGCCCAATCCCAACTCCTCCAACCTCAGTCTATAGCCGGCTACCTTGACCAGCGGCCATTTCGCTCCCGCCGCAACTCAATGACCTCTATCCGGCCCCGATCCTTCACCCGCAAGTTGAGCACACAACTTACAGCCGAGATGATCACCGACCCGAGAATCGCCGATAAAAAATTGGACACATAGAATCCTTTGACCAGAGAAGAGACCAATTGAAGCATTAATCCGTTAAGGACCAGGGCAAACAATCCCAAGGTCAAGACGGTCAGCGGGAGAGTCAACAAGAAAAGGACCGGCCTGATAAAGGCATTCAAAATACCCAGAATCGCGGCCGCAACCAACGCGGAAGCAAAATCCTGAACATAAATGCCGGGTATCAAAAAAGACGCCAGGATCAACGCCATGGTCATGATTAGCCATCTGATCAAAATCCCATTCATGTTTACCTTCTAGGCCGGGTATTTCTCTCCGACCGCCAACACGGGAATCACCATGTGACCATATTTATTTCAGACTCACCCTATCCGAGGCCTGCCGGCCGGGCTGGTCCAACCGGAAAACCCGGCGATTTCGATCAGTAAATATTATTTTATACCATACCCCAGGTACAAAAACAAGACCTTTTGATTTTGATGCGGCTTGTTCAGCACCTGATCCGAAAACCCGGAAGCCAGCCTCTCCCGCGGCTATTGGCCGAATACTCGTTTAAAAACAGTGTCAACATGTTTCAAGTGATAAGCCAGATCAAAAAGATGATCCAACTCTTCCCGGTTGAGAAACCTGGTGATGTCTGGATCCGCGGCCAGCAGCTCTTTAAAGTCCGCCTGGGTTTCCCAAGATTTCATCGCCTTCGCCTGGACCAACGCGTAAGCGTCTTCCCGGATGCACCCTTTGTCTATTAAAGCCAGCAAGACTTGTTGGGAGAAAAATAGACCCTTAGTCCGATCCAGATTTTCCCGCATTCGATCCGGGTAGACCACCAACCGTTTAATCAAGCCGGTTATCCGGTTTAGCATATAGTCAAGCAGAATGGTGCTGTCCGGCCCGATAACTCGTTCCACCGACGAATGGCTGATATCGCGCTCGTGCCACAAAGCCTCGTTCTCCAGGGCGGCCATGGCATAGGACCGGATAAGTCGGGACAGACCAGAGATATTCTCACTGCCGATGGGATTGCGTTTATGGGGCATGGCCGATGAACCCTTTTGGCCCTGGCTGAATGGTTCTTCCGCCTCCATGACTTCCGTCCGCTGGAGATGGCGGATTTCCACGGACATCTTCTCCAATGTCCCGGCCACGATGGCCATCGTGGTAAAGTATTGAGCATGCCGATCCCGTTGCAGTATCTGGGTGGATGCCGGCGCCGGAGTCAGCCTCAATTCCTGACAGACTAATTCCTCCACTTTCGGCGGAATGTTGGCAAAGGTGCCCACGGCCCCGGAGACCATCCCATAATTAATGACCTCCCTGGCCTGTCTCAGCCGAGTCTCATTCCTGGCCATTTCGTCATACCACACGGCCAGTTTCAACCCAAACGTAATTGGTTCGGCATGGATGCCATGGGATCGGCCGATCATCAGGGTCTCTTTGTGTTCAAATGCCCTGTCCTTGATGGCCTCTTTTAAGGCTAAGACGTCATCGATCAAAATGTCCATGGCCTCCCGCAACTGGAGAGCGAAACCGGTGTCAAGCACATCCGAAGAGGTCATCCCCATATGCACATATCGGGAGGATGGTCCGATGTTTTCGGCCAGATTGGTAGTGAAGGCAATCACGTCATGTTTGGTGACCTGCTCAATTTCATCAATTCGTTTTACATCAAAGGCAGCCTTCAGCGCAATCTCGGTTGCGGCTGATCGAGGGATCATACCCAGTTCAGCCATTGCCCGGACCACGGCCAACTCCACTTCCAGCCACTTCCGATACTTGTTCTCAAGCGCCCAAATATGCCCCATGTTACTTCTAGTATAGCGTTCAATCATGTCAAACTCCTCAATTTTAGACCAGATAAACTGGAAAACAAAAACGGCCGCCCTCAAGTCAGCGACGTCGCCGTCACCGGCTCGGCTATTGGGTCTGCGGAGCACATGCCGCTATTAACTGTCACTAAACTAAATTTCTGATAGTTAGTCAACTTCATTATCCTTGGACGCTTCCGCCACCGCGGCCTTGAAGAAGTCTTCCAGTTCCCGGACGACCTGGATATCCTCAAATATCAAATGATTATTACTCAGAATTTTCTGGTGGATATCTTCCCGGTAAAGACTATCCGTGCCCAGTCGGACAGCCAGGTCTATGTACTCCTGAAGGCTGGAGGCGACACAATCATTCATCTCCATCTTCCGATAAAGAGCGCCGGTCATCCGACCCCGCATGAACTGTCCCGGCCAGGTCACAATTGGAATCCCCACAGCCAGTCCTTCATAGGTGGTGTTCCCTCCTCCAAAAGGAAAGGTGTCCAACATCACGTCCGACCCGGCCATGAGGCTCAGGTAATCATCAAAAGTCATTCGAGGCAAAAAGATCACTCTATCGGCCACATCAGGCATAGTCTGCTTAAATCGTTGGGCCAACAAATCGCTCCAGTCCTTATGAGGCCCATGCACCAAAACTATCAATCCCGCCCCATCGGCCCGCAGTATTTCCGCCATGGCCTGGTCAAAGTCTGGGTGAATCTTATAGAGACTCTGGGGACAGATATAGATATGCCGATCTCCAGGCAGATTAAAATGCGACCTATCCTGAAATCCGGTGGGTAGGACCGGCCGATAGTAATAGGCCGGCGGAGAAGTCAGCCGGATTAATTTTTCGGTGTATAGACCGTCGCCGGCCGGGGTCTCAAACCCATCACAGGAGATGAAATAGTCAACCGTATCAATCCCCGTGGTCACCGGATGGCCCCAAGTGACGCACTGCACCGGAGCCAATCGTGAAAAAGCCAGAAAATAAGTCACCGTATCCATTCCGATGTCGGTGAACAGGAGGACGTCCAATTCCTGCCGGATGACCACCTGCCGGATGACTTCCAAATCTCCGGTTAAATCAAAAAAAACATCGGCGCTGTTTCTGATAAAATTTGAAATTTCATCTTGATACCGACCAATTGAAAACACCGTCACGGCAAAGCGTTCCCGTGACAGTTGGGCGATCAAGCCGCGGCAGATCTTTCCGATGGTATGGTTTCTGAAATGTGATGAAATAAAACCAATCTTGATTTTTCGATGCTCAGCCCCGTCGGGTTTCATCACGGGCAAGGGTGAAGGATGATAAGCAGAACGAATAACCGCCGCCAGTTGCCGCTGCACTGAAATATCATTTAACCCTTGGTAAACTGACAGAAAATTGCTCACGCCGATCTCGACCAGCGGGTGGTCTATGGTCAAGGGTTCGTTGCTCAGGGCCATTAGTTCATCTTCGAGACGTTGGCGGCATCTGGTTAAATCAGCCATCGACTCATAGACCCGAGGCAACACCAGCGCTTTTCTTATTTTTAACCCGGAAGTGGGACTGAGGCTCAACGCCTGGGAAAACGCGGCGATGGCTTCGTCGGCTTTCCCTTGTTCCGCCGTTAGACTTCCCAAATTGTAAAATGCCCGGTAAAAGTCAGGCTTTATTCGGGTCGCTTCCTGATAATGGGCCACCGCCAGATCAAACTCAGAAATATTCTTGTATGCCACGCCTAGATTGAAATGGGTCATGAAATCATTAGGTTTAATCCTAACCAGAGCTAGATACTGTTCAATTGCCCCATCGTAGTCGCCGTGCTCGAAGAGCAGGCTGCTCAGGTTGTATCGGGCCTCAGCAAAATTAGAGTCTGAGTCAATCGCTTGCCGGTACCGCACGCCGGCCTCACCGTCATAACCCATTTTCTTTAAAATAATTCCTAAATTATAGTACGCCTGAGTATAATCCGGGCGCAATCGAATGGCCTCTTGGTACTCCCCCCTGGCCTCATTCAAACGTCCCGCCAAACCCAACGCCACTCCCTTATTCAAGTGAAAATCAGGTGAATCCGGGGCTAAGGCCAGGGCTCGGTCGAAATAGTCCACAGCCTGCTCCAAACGGCTGCGCCGGATTTGAACCAACCCCAGGAGATGCCAGGCATGGGCAAAATTAGGGTCCTTATCCAATAATTGCCGCCCCATTGTTTCGGCCCGGTTGAACTGTCCAGCTTTGAAACATTGTTCCGCCTCGATCAAGGAATTCATCAGTTCAGAAGGGTTCTCCACCACTGTTGGCTGTGCGGGCCTACTTTTTTTGCGTACTTTTATTTTTATCTTGCTCATCTGATTATAACTCTTCAAAAAAGTTCATAGGAGGATGTTTGGTCAGGTAATCGGACAACTGGGAATAAAGGACCTGGCCCGGCTTAGAACGGCCGGAAGGAATATCGGGCTGGATGTTTTTATGTGGCAAAGGGCCATCGCTGAGTGGCCATGGCCCTTCGCCTGATGAAATGATGCTCCGGAGGTCTGCCGACTCTAGACGGCATTGCGATGACTAGGACCTGACTTCTTCAGATCTCTTGGCCCGAATGCGGGCTAAAACCGTTTGAGCTTGAGCATCAGCCCCCGGAGCGGCTCCGGCGATAAGTGATTCCATCGAGTCTTCTTTGGACGCGGTGGCAATTTGATCCTTGGCATCTAAAAGTTGTGTCTGGGCAACTTGCCGTTCACGCATCTCCTTCAATTTATTCAAACCACTACCGTCAAAATGTTTGGAGGTTATTTCCCGGCCCTTATTCACGTTATGAGTAGACTTGATCTGCCGGGCCATCCGTTCGGCCTCGTCCTTGCCGGTAATGGCTTTTTTCCAGTTAGTTTGAGCGATATCGACGTTTTTCTTGTGTTCCGCCATGTCAGCCCGAACCACCTCTAAATCTTGCTCCAGTTGGACTATCTTGTTGGCGCATTCCAAGGCCTTGTCCTGATTTCCGGAAGAGTCGTAACCAGTCGCGGCATTCTCCAACTGCCGGATCAGGCCTTCCAAGCGTTTCGCCTCCCGATCGGCCGCGTTATACATCTGCAGTATTTCTGCATAACGTTCTTCATACTCTTTGATACTTTTTTCGTATCTCTTCACTTCTTGCATAGCTTGATTGGGTCTGTCCGAATCTTCCACCCAGTCCTCAACGCTATCCTTCTTGCCCATGATCCAGTTGGCCAGGCTTCTACCAAATCCTATTGCCATATGTTTGTTCCTCCATACTCATTAGCCTTAATGGTTGAACGACTACCTTGCATCATCGGAAAATCTAAAAACTTTGCCAAGCCGTGCCGGGTCTATTTGGACCCCGTAATGGCATTTTCCACTAAAGTCAAAACCGCCTCCTGTCCATCGAGCAGGGCGTCCAAAATCGCCTCCAATTCCTGCACATCAAGTCCTTCCAAGTCCCGTTTCTCCGTTACGACAATCATCACATTGTTCGGATTGCTGTAGGTATCGCGGCCAATCGCAACACCCTTCAGATAAGTCGCCACCTCCAAAAGTTGATTCTTGATTTCCAGTTGCTTTTCCAAGGGCAAGTGGGTGATTTGTTTTTCCTCACATACATTAACCTGAAAAAACATCTCTCCGTTACGGATGGACAGGAAAACCGTCAACTCTCTCGCCCCTCCGGGCATGGCTTTTACAATCTTGTAGGCCCCGTGATCAGGTTCCTCAGTCAAGGGCAGAACGACATAACCGGCTTCGGCCAAAACAACGCCCAGGTGCCTGTACTGGGTCTTGCGTATCATAATATCCACGACATGTTCCTCCGATTTCCTTTTGTTATGATTAATGACCTTAACAGACTAAAGCCAAGTCAAATCTTCCCGTCAAATACCTAATACCGTCTCCAATTCTACTATGATCGAGAGTGTCTTGGGAAAAGTATTGTTCAATTCATGGAGCGTAAGGTTCAATGTTCCTTTCCTATGTACAACCGCATGACGGGCTTTCATAATGTTGTCCCAGGCCATGTGAGATTCAGTATTCAACATCCTGGAATTAAAAGTCTCTTTATAATCTTGACCAAAACGAGCCAGGGTGTCGGTGATCTTGCTGAGGTCGGGACTTCTAAACTTTTGAGCTATCATCGCCCTGACATATGACGATATGTGCGGATCGTTGCACTTGTCCGCTCTTTTCTGGAACATACTCTCGATTAGTGCCTCATACTCCGATACAATCAACAGGACTACCCCTGCCACAAGATATGCCTCTAGTTCAGGTGAGGCCGAGTCATCGTCAGGTAGCGACTGAACGTGCTGCAAACATGTATTAATGGCATTTTGCAACGGTACCGCGAACATGGAATCACCCAAATAATTTATTTTCGGATAACATAATCCGGCGTGCGACCACGACCTCGTCGGTTGTACCGTCCTCTATGGATTTTAAGAAATTTCCTTCAGCCTTGAGCTTTGAGAATCTGTCCTTCAGATCATGTGGTATCGAGTGCCTGTTCTTAGCAAATGCGATAGAAACACAGTCAAAAGCCGCTGCATTGAGGCCGCTTTTGAAATGAAATGGCCGTGGCCCCAAGGTGCCGCGAATAAGTGAGACCGTATCATCAAATAGCCTTCGAGCGTCTTCGATAGATATGATTCTTCCGTGTCGGTTATCGCTCATAAAGTTTGATAGAAAATCCTTCATCGGCTTGCCGTATTTCTGAGAATTGCAGTATAATGCGAAGAACCGGAGGATTAGTTCAACGTCACGCTGCCTCTTATCGGGTTCTTGCTTTCCGAATATCTCTCTCCAGCCTTTATTATTGTTCAATTCTGCCAAAAGCTCTTTAAATTCGCCATGATAAATACAATTACGAATTTCCTGGCCAACAAGTGGGGTGCCCCCCGTATTTAGTCGCTCGAAAATATGAAAGACGCTTGAACTCCCCTCTGGGTCGATTTGTTTCACAATAAACGCTCTTAGGACTGAATCGTTCAGCTTATTGAACGCGGCTTCATTAGATTCTCTCAAGTCTTCATACTTCTTTTCATAAAATGGGCTGCTTTTATTAAGACCTTTTAGCTGGAACTCCGCCCTCTTGCCTCGATTGGGTTCACCGAAGTAGCCTTCCATAAAGTAATAAATACTGAGCAACCTTTGCTGACCGTCAATCATCACGAATTTGTTAGTCTCCGGTTCCAGATAGAGAAATATCGCCGGAACGGGAAGCCCCAAGAGGAATGATTCGATTAGTCGGCTGGCCTGGTTTATCGTCCAAACGAATTTTCGTTCGAATCCTGGAATAAAAATAGAACCCTTGCGGTACTTAGCGACTATCCCTTCCAAGGTATAATCAGCCGGATAGGTTATAACCTCGAATGAGGCCGGCGAACTTTCAGCGTCTTCCTCTTCACTTGGTACCCGTTCGAGGGTTTCCTCGTCTTCATTCCTCATTTTTTGACCTTTCATCACCTATGCAATTCTAAGCCTTCGGCGCCGGTAAAAATGAGATATCCGTGGCGATCAGCTCAATCCCGGTTTGGAGTAAAATCCAGCCGTCGTCGGTATCCATTTCAATGTGCAGGTATTCATCCTGGCCGTCATCTCTTTTGCGGGAATAGGCCCAAATCTCGAACGTCTTTTCCGTAACGGAATCAAATGGGTCCTCGACGATGGTCACCTGAGCTTTGATCGGTGCCTTCGTTCTTAAGGAGTTGGTATAAATAAGGCCGTTTGGGTCCGGCAGATCCGGGCCGCCCAATTCATTATAGAAATCCTCATTAAAGCCGAATTCATCGACTAAAGTGAAGAGAAAGTATTTTAACTCCTTGGTCCTATCTTCGGCGGCTATCTCCAGTATTCGGTTCTGTTCACCATCTTCAATCAAGCAACGCAGAATTTGGTCGTAGCCCTTATCATACAGGGCCACCGCCTTGATCTCAAATTGCCCCTTAAGCTCTACGCCGTCGATCAGGACATAACCACCCACCTGGGCATGAACCGGATTAAATGACAAGGTGTCATCATTTCGGACCGGCTTTTCTTTTCCCCTATCCCGCCATTTTTCGTAGAGGGTTTTTCCCTCAGGATCGCCTAAGATAACGTCTTTTAGTCCCATATATCCTTCTGTCAGATCTGGTGATGGTAGATGGTATCTGTTGATCCCAACTCTTGTGCGAACTAGGATCAGCGGATAAAAACAAACCAGGCCCCAAAGCATAACAGGGCCAGGAGTAAATAGGTGCCCGCCCCCCAGCCGCTGTCTTTCTTTGGCTCGCGGGCTGCCACGGGCCTAACCTTGGATGCCCCAGCCGCCTCGGGTTGGGCCTGCCCGGCGAAAACCTTGTCCGGGTTTTGTTCTACGTATTCTTTGGAGTACTGGATGTCCGGGTCCACCTTTGGATCAATGTAGTTAGGATCTCGAGGGACCCCTTTGGCTTCCAGGGCTTTGACCCGCCTCTCCATATCGGCCATCTGTTGTTGATCGAACATATTTCGTTGTTGGGAGAGGGTATTCCAGTGGTGGTACCAGAAGAGATCCGAGGCCATCATCAAAAAGGCCATATCCCAGATCCCGACGGAGTGAAACCCCCAGATGGGATAGCCGTACCCGCCCCAATAGTTCGCCTGATAATAGGTCGGTGCCAGACGGCGCTGGTATGTCGTATTCGGGCCATAATAACTGTTGACTCTGGAGGTCCGGGTCTGGTTCGCCTGAGTTTGGGCCCGGGAAATAGATTCTTTAGAAGGCGTTTGCCCGGTTCGCTGCTTGTAGTCCTGGTAATTTTGTTTGGATTGCTGTCTGTCCATGGCTTTAGCGTCTGTGGAGCTGCGAGCGGATCCGGCCGAGGGCGAGCCACCGGTTACGCCGGTCTTGCCCCATCCGCCTTTGGTGCTCGTTTGACTGGACGAGCTCCCTGCACTCGAAGATCTGGACGAGGACGAACTGCTATATGATCGGCCTCCGGAAGACCCACCTCGACTGCTGCTCCCGCCGCCAAAGCCCTTGGCCCAAATCTCCGCCGGTGGCAAGGCCAAAAGTAAACCCAGGCAGAATATGATCATCAAGTAGAAGATTCGAACTCTTTGATGAATATGACATGCGTTGGTCTTCATGGTCGCACCTTCTTGTTTAAACATTGTTACTGAAGCAGAGGACCGGCCTTCATTCCGAAAAGGCATCCCAACTGCGTTCATCTACATAAAATAAGTCAAAGCCAAAGCCGACAAAACCATCAGGCCGCCGGAGATCATGCCGACGCCGGCGTTTTTGTCTCGGACGATTAGGGTGGTTACGCTGCCCCTGATAAAGATAAGCCCGATCACCCAGCGGAACAACAAAAGGATGACCACGGCAATGGGCAAGTACGCGGCCAACGCCGGCAAATCATGAGTCCAGGAGATAAAGTCACCGGAGATGGCCTGGCGGAAAAGAATACCGAAGGCCAACAACACCCCGGCCATGTCCCATCCCACGGCCCGATTGTCTTGAAGCAGTTCGGCATCGTCGTCATAAGGAGTCAGCTTTTTATAGGCCCAGGCCACCAAAATAAATCCCACCTGCCCAATCAGATACCAAATCAAGGTGACCAACCAGCCCGAATCCAGATCGTTAAAGACGCCGTTAATGACCAGTCCGGAAGCCACCGCAGATCCAGCCCGGACACAAGCCACTGCTTGATTTCCGAGTTTGGAACCAGCCGCGGCTGAGGCCTTTTTGTCGGCGCGCCCGACGGCAACGGTATCGGCCGGTTCGGGGACGGCCATTTCTTTGACATCGTTTATGCCAAACAGAATGGTCACGTCGCAAAAAAACAGGCCTACATGAACCAGGGCCAGAGAGGCCAGGCCCAGGAGACATAACCAGCCGATGGATGACTTCACTCCCTCGGCATGAATAGCTCCCGAGAACCCGATGAACACTCCGATGTAATACCCCAGATACATAATGGCCATGGCCTGATTATTATAATCAGAGATCTGCTTCTCCGCGTTGACGCCGTGAAACCACTTCAACCGCAAATCCATGACCACTTTGGCCATAAACAAGAGAAGCAGGGTCAAGGGTAATTGAACTACAAGATCAGCCAATCCGGCAACTATCGTATTCCATAGGCCCATAATGTAAACTCGATTCGGTTGATAAGGTTCATTCTCGGGGTTAACCTTCTTGCGCCCACAGTCGGAATAAATTCTATCATTCTTATTCGTCCGGGTCAAGCCGGGTTTTGATGTTGCGTTAGAAGCAGTTAGGGGTAATCAACTATGTTAACAGTTATTTCAGGTAGGATGAGGAAGGACGCTCCGCCATCATCAACCTCGTTTGGGGTGGCCTGGCCGGAGTATCCGATCGGCGAGCCCAAAGAGGTTGATGCGGCCGCAATAACGTTAGAGCATTATTTTGATATAGGATTTGTCTTTTAGGCCCTTCAACCATATGTCATATCGCTGTTTTAATTCCTCTCGATAGAGCTTCTCGTGGATAGTGTCCCGGACGTCTTCCAATGACTTCTGCTGGGCGTCGGATCTTTTGGTAACCATCAAGATCTGCAAGCCGGTTGCTGTTTCCAAGATGTCACTCGGCTCACCTTTCTTGAGCTTGGAAATTGCGTTCTTCATCTCCGCGCTCATATCTTCTTCGCGCACCAGTCCCAGATCCCCACCCTCGCGAGCCGTCGGAGCTTCCGAGTATTCAGCAGCTACCTTGGCAAAATCCGCTCCGGCCCGAAGTTTTTCCAAAACCATTTCGGCCTTTTTTCTCGCCTCGTGTTTCACCGTCGCGGTGGCATTTTCAGGAATTCCAATAAAGATGTGTTTTACGCCAACCTGATTTTGGCCTTCAAACTGATCTTTATTCTTTTGAAAATAGTCCTTAATTTTTTCTTCGGGAATCACAATTTTTGCTTTTATCTCAGAATTAAGCAGCTTAGCCTTTAGAATCTCTTCCCTGATCTCCTGTTGGTAGTCCTTAATGGTCATTCCTTTGGCTTTCAGCATTCTTTCCAGGTCATTTTCAGTCATGAAGTTGTCTTGTTTCGCCTTAGCCAGCGCGGCTGCCACCTCTTGTTCACTGACTTTAACCTTTAGCCGTTCAATTTCTTTTTCGGCCAGCTTTTGATTGATCATAAGTTCGAGAGCACTTTGGGTGATCGTAAATACTTTTTCCTGATTTTCCGACAACCGGGGGTCTAACTGCATTCGTTGCAAAACGGGCATAAGTTTATCGGATAGTTCGGAGTAGGTGATAACGTCATCATTGACAATGGCCACGATGCGATCAAGCACTTCGGCCAATCCGATATTTGACAAGATAGCCCAAAAAGTGATCACGAAAAACAAGTAAGTAATCTTATGACGCCGAATCATCAGAGTAAACCCTCCGGTTGTTTGTTATTGGAAATTAAACACTTCCCGATTTATCTTAATTACCGCTTGCATAGACAAATCCCTGATCCATTCTTGATAAGCCTGTTTCCCTTTTTCATGGTGGAGGATCTTCAAGATGTTGTCTCTGACCTCGCTCAAAGGCTGCCGGCGGGGTGGTTGGACGGCCTCGACCAGAAACAGATGAACACCGTAAGTATATGCTATGGGGTCGCTGACCCCTCCGACAGACAATCTCTTCACCGCTTCCCGGCACTGCGGTGGAAGACGGTCCCGCGACAGCAACCCCAAATTATGGATCTCCAGACCGGGAATCTGCCGCCCCACCTTTACTAACGCCTCGTTATTCCAGTTTGCCTTCACAAGTTTGTCGTGGATGCGTTGGGCAATTTCCATCGAGGGGCAGGTAATTTCTTTTACCCGAACTTGCTCCGGCAAGTCAAACACCGCCAAATGTCTCTGATAATATTCTACAATTTCTTCCTGGGATATTTTTATCCGGTCAGACACCAGACGGCTAACCGTCTTTTGCAGAATCAACCTCTGCCTGAGAGCGTCTTTCCATTGGTCATAGTCAACATAACGGTCAATGATTGCTTGCTGGAAGCTGTCTCCCGGGTAATCACTTTTAACGGCGGCAATGGCCGCGTCAAGCTCTTGAGGAGGCAGTTCAATCCCAATTCGCCTCGCCTCACATAGGATCAGCTTTTCTTCAATCAATTGATCCAACACTTCTTGCCGGATCCGGCTAATCTCGGCAGTATCGGCCTGAGACGGGGTGAACTCATCAGCCATCCGCCGATCACACTCCCGGTAGAATTCAGCGGTAGTAATGAGTTGGTCATTCACCTTGGCCACCAGGGAAACATCCGTGTGGTCTGCCGACCGGCATCCGACCAACAGAAATAGACCCAAGGCCAGGCAGACCGTCAAATAGCCGCCATTCCGCCTTTCCGGCTGAATAAACTTATGAAACATTAACATCAAGGAGTAGCTCTTGCAAGCTTTTTTTGGCGGCCTGAAGAACACTGACACCGTCTTCGACCGATTTGAAGATTTTAAAAATATTGTTTGGCTCCAGTTGATAGGTCTGAGGATAAGCCTGACTCAGTTTTATGATTTTATCTATATTTAGGGCTGTTTGATCATCAAACGCAAAGACCATGGCGGCCGTGTCCAGTTTCGCCTGGTGGACTTTATGTTGCCGCATCAGTATCCTTAACGTGATAAGATCAATTAAATTTTTGACCTCAACCGGAGGTTCGCCAAACCGATCCGATATTTCTTCTTTCACGTCGACAAGTTCCTCCTCACTTCTGATTGAGGATAATCGTTTATACAGATTCAGGCGTTGATTTACATCTGGGACATAGCTTTCGGGCAAATACGCGGAGATTCCAATCTTAATCTCCGGTTCTATTTCTTCGGCCAGGTCCTCTCCTTTCAACTCACGAATCGTCTGTTCAATTAATTCTAAGTACATTTCATATCCCACTTCGGAGATATGACCCGATTGACTGGCCCCCAACACATTGCCCGCGCCTCTGATCTGAAGATCATGCAAGGCGATCTTAAAGCCGGAGCCTAGTTCCGTGAAATCCATCAAGACCCGAAGCCGCTTTTGGGCATCCCGGGTGATGTTTGATTCTCCGGGAATAAGGAGGTAGGCATAGGCCTGGTCTTTGGACCGGCCCACGCGGCCTCTCAGTTGATAAATCTGGGCCAGACCGAACCGGTCCGCCTGGTTTATGATAATCGTGTTGGCACTAGGTATATCCAGGCCGGATTCAATAATCGCGGTGGTCACCAGGACGTCGATTTCCCTATTTAAAAAGGCCATCATGACCTTTTCCAATTCCCGTTCCTTCATCTGCCCGTGGGCCACTCCGAACTTGAGCTGGGGCAGCAGTTGCCGAAGATGATTGGCAATCCCCGCAATGGATTGGACCCGGTTATGAACAAAAAATACCTGACCACCCCGTTTGATTTCCCGCAAGATGGCCTCAATAATGGTGATGTCCTCAAACTTGGTGATATAGGTTTTAATCGACAACCGGTCTTCCGGCGGCGTCTCAATCGTGGAGATATCCCGGATACTCATCAAAGACATATTCAACGTTCTGGGGATGGGGGTGGCCGTCAAGGTCAAGACATCAACCATTAACCTGAATTTCTTTAGTCTCTCTTTGTGGGCGACTCCGAAGCGTTGCTCTTCATCAATAATAATCAACCCCAGGTCCCTAAACACCACGTCATCCTGTAGGAGCCGGTGGGTCCCGATAATGATATCAATTTTCCCCTCAGCCAGCTTGGTTAAGACGACTTTCTGGGCCTGGCGGGACTTAAATCGGCTGATGACTTCAACCGTTACCGGATATGGCTCCATGCGCCGAGAAAAGGTTTGATAATGCTGTTCGGCCAGAACAGTGGTGGGGACCAGCATGGCCACCTGCTTCCCATCCATCGCCGATTTGAAGGCGGCCCGAAGAGCCACTTCCGTCTTCCCAAACCCGACATCCCCACAGACCAACCGATCCATCGGACGATCTTGCAACATATCATCAATCACATCATTAATAGCCGTAACCTGATCCGGCGTCTCATCATACTCGAAAGCGGCCTCAAATTCATGGAATACCGCATCCGGATGAGAAAAGGCATACCCCTTCCGGACCGCTCGCATGGAATAAATATTTAATAATTCCTTGGCCATGGTTTCGATAGATTGCTTAATTTTGCCCTTGGCTTTTTCCCACGCCCGCCCGCCCAACCGGTCTACCTGGGGGATGCGACCTTCGATCCCCATGTATTTTTGAACATGTTCCAACCGATCGACCGGGATATAAAGCTTATCGCCCCCAAAATATTCTAATAGCATGAATTCATTGGTTAAGTCACCGACGGTCAACATGGTCAGTCCCTGGTAGAGACCAATCCCGTGCTTGACGTGAACCACGAAATCACCAATTTGCAGATCAGACAGGGATTCTAAGTAGGATTTGAGCCGTTCCTTGGCCTTTCTCGCTCGTTTGGGGGTGCGCCTGGTCCCCAAGGCTTCTTCTTCAGTCAGAATTATCAGGTTTTCTTTTAGAAAAACAAATCCTTCAGTCAGATCACCAGGGTAAATTGTAATATTTCCAGGATAACCGCACTCGCCTATTTCTTTAACCGACGCTTCCACCCGCACCGGAACACCGTAAGGTTCCATCAACTGGAAAATCTTTTCCGCCTGGTGTAAGGTCGAAGTAACCAGGCAGACCTTTACCTCCGCCTTGATCCAGTCCCAAATCATGGAGATAAATGGAGCCAGGAGGCCGTCCTTCCGGCTGTGATCACCGGACTGGATTTTCAGCAACGCGGTGGTCTCAGTGTGCATAGTTAAAGACACGCCGTTATCTTGTTCCTCACCCTGAACCTGAAGCGCTTTGATATTAACCTGACCATAGCGTGAAACCAATTGGGCCAACTCCGCGGCCGAGAGGTAAAGCTCCGCCGGACTCAAGCAAAGCCGGCCTTTGTCCGACTCCCGGGCATATTGCTGCCCTAATTTCCATTCGAGTTCTTCGGCCTGTGTTCTAATTTCGGCGGAATCTGAATTGATAACCAAGATGTCCGGCGGCAGGTAGTCGAATAATGTTTCCACCTGGGGATAGAATAGGGGCAAGTAGGATTCGATACCGGGAAAGTAATTGCCGCTGCGGATGTTCTCCAACGTCCTGAAATGGGTGGCTACAGCCAAGCCAACGTCTTTGGTCATCATTTCGGCCCGCTGAATGGCCAGGGCGATATTCGCTTTCTTCAGAAGGACTTCTCCACTGGGAGCGATTAGAAGTTCACTGAGATCGCGCAACGATCTTTGATCACTCGGGCTGAACTCCCTGATCGACTCCACCAGGTCGCCAAAAAATTCTATGCGCACCGGGTATTCGGTGGTTGGGCCAAAGACATCCAGGAGATCACCTCGGACGCTGAAGTCCCCCCACTCTTCAACCAAGGAAGTGTTCAGATATCCGGTCCGGGTCAGGTTATCTATCAGTCGCGCCCGGTCCGTCTCTTGTCCCACGACCAGATAATCCATGGCCTCTGAAAAAGAATGCCTGGGCATCAGCTTCTGCATCAGGGCGGCCGGGTAGGAAATATAAATACCAGGCCCATTGGCCGACAAGGTATGACAGAGGGTCCGCATTCGTTTAGCCGTGACCGTACCGGGGGGAGAAGTCTCTTGGTAAGGAAGTATTTCGTAACCTGGGAATTGGAAGACAGATCGGGCCGCGACCTCGGAACCCAAGAAAAAGGTGAGGTCATTGAACAAATTTTGGGTCTCACGCGGGGTGGGGGCGACGATCAAAAAAGACCGTTGCAGTTTCTTGAATAAATGTGATATAATGAAAGGTTGAGAGGAAATGGTCAGCCCGTGCAGATAGATCGGACCAGTCCCTTGACTGACCTGCTCGGTCAATTCCGCAACGGAACATCCATCAAGAGACCTAGTGTCAGGAAACGGTGTATCCACCACAAACCGGAAAATATCTGAATGTCATTCAACTTGACCATCTGATTCAGTTACCTATGAGACAGAAACGAGGGGATAGCTCCCCTCGCCAGGTCTCAGACTTCAAGCCACGAACAATCTATCAATCGGGCTTACTGATCAGTTCCACAGTGACGTCCTTTTTTATTCTATCCAGGGCTCCACCAATAATTTTACGTTCTTGTTCATCCACCAGTTTTTGATAGATAATACTCCGGGAGTTTAAGAAGGAATTCTGTTTCCCTTCAGTTTGAGCTTCTTTCAGAATAAGGTACCAACCGTTTTGACCTTTTACCGGACGGCTTAGTTCGTTTTCGGTCAAAGCCAGAGCAACCTTCTCGACTTCCGGGTCCTTCTCACCTTTGTTAAACCAGGGGACCCAGCCGCCCTTGGGCGCGGTCGCAGTATCTTTAGAATATTTAGCGGCCAAGGCACGAAAAACATGTGGTGAAGCCAAGATTACTTTATCTTCGGCCTTAGCCTTTTCGGCACCTGCAGCCACTTGATTTGCCGGCGATTTCTTCATTTCAGCAAATAGCTTATCGGCATCTTCCTTGGTATCGACTAGAATCCAAAAGACTTTGATGGCCGGTTTATCATAGAAAGCATCTTTGTTTTTTTCGTAGAATTCCTTCATCTGCTCGTCGGTAACGTTGACCTTTCCTTTGGTCAGGTTCTCAGAATAGGCCTTGGATAATATTTGGTTCTCTAATTTAGTTAATTTCTTGGCAATAGCCGGATCTTTATCCAGCCCGGTTCGACGCGCTTCAGCGGCCAGGACCAGATTCACCAACAAGCCGTCCAGTGCATTCAACTTGTCGACCTCAGTCGGTGGTTTATCGCGAAATCTGGCCGGATCGGCATACAGGATTGCATCTACGTCAGCCTGGGTTACTTCTTCCCCCCCCACTCTGGCCACGACTTTATTCTTAGGGTCCATTGATTTTGTGTCTTTCTGGACTGCGTCTCTTCGGGGCCCAACCGGAGCGAGACCGGGTTTATCATTCGTCGCGGCCAGGGCCAAAGGCGCCATCAGAAAGCACGCCAGAATAAGCAAAATTAATGTCTTACGCATGAATCCTCCTCATTTATTTCGTTTTAAAAGCTGCCATAATAAACAGTTAAAATTTGACACCGGCTCATCAATCTTGGCCCGAATAAGCATGGGTTATTCACACTGAAGGACCAAACCATCACCAGGACCGTCCGTAGAAGATTGCAGTCCAAGTTTGTAAAGCTTTTTAAATATCACGGCCAGGTCATCTTAGCAAGGCAAAAAATTGAAACTACGCGTATTCTAACTGAAATAAACCTATCCCAGACATCTGCCAAGAGATCACTCTAACCCGCAATTCCTATATTCAGAGCCGGAAGTATCATGTCAGGGGGTGTCAAGACCACGGTGAAGTTTGGATCAATCCGGATCGCGGTATCCCCATACCGCCGCGAAACCGGAAAATCATATTTGGCCCTGAATGTTCTTTTTATAATCCCGCCAAAAGGGCTGCCCGGATTAGCGGCTCTCCAGGCTAACAATTCGTAACCGTTAAGTTTGCCGTTTGAAGCTTGACACTCTCCAGCGTTTCGCCTATATTTCCAGGCCAGGCGCACATCAATGTTCACGCTGTTATTTAAGTAAGTTAAAATAAGCTACCGGCCGATAATGGTTCCCGGTTTGGACAACCCGACCTATCCTTAAGCGGCAAATCAACTCCTCCGTCCCTGATGTTACGAGGGAAAAACAGAAAGACAGGACCATGGATCTAAAGCAACACCTATCTGCAGAATTCCAGCTCCGTGACTGGCAAGTAAACAATGTCATCGCCTTGTTGGATGACCGGGCCACCATACCCTTCATTGCCCGTTACCGGAAAGAGGCCACCGGTGAGCTTAACGAAGTCATTCTGCGGGAACTCAGTGACCGTTACGAATACTTGAAAGAAATAGAAGAACGCAAGGAAACCGTCCTGAAGACTATTTCAGAACTGGGTAAACTGACTGACGACCTCAAACACAAGATAGAAGATTGCCTGGAAAAGTCGAAGCTGGAGGATCTGTACCTGCCTTATAAACCGAAAAAGAGGACCAGGGCGTCGGCCGCCAAAGAAAAAGGATTAGAGCCACTTTTGGATTGGATATTAAGCCTTTCGGACCCTTACGCCGATATGGAAACCGAGGCCCAAAAATATGTCGATTTGGAAAAAGGGGTGTCTTCGGCCATTGAAGCTTTGAAAGGAGCCGCCGATATCTTTGCCGAAAGGATTGCTGAAAAGGCGGAATACCGAGATTCGGTCAGGGCGAATTTCTTGACCAAAGGCTTTTTTGTGTCCAAAGTTAAGAAAGATATGGAAACTCAAAAGACCAAATTCGAAATGTACTACGACTACCGGGTACCGGTTAAGGAAATAAAATCACACAACATGTTGGCTGTCAGGCGGGCGGAAAAAGAGGGCGTGGTCGCGTTCAAAATTGAGGCCGATGAGGACGAAATCATCAGCGCCATCTCCAGCCGAGAAATCAAGATCGGGGACGGGCCGGTGGCCGATTTTCTTAAGTCGGCAATTAAAGACGCCTATGATCGCTTAGTCAAGGTGTCTATCAGTGCCGAAGTCCGTCTCACCAAGAAAAAAGAAGCCGATTTAGAGGCGATTAAAACATTCGAGAATAATCTGAGGGAACTCCTTTTGGCTGCACCAGCCGGAAATGTCCGAGTCTTCGGAGTCGATCCCGGATTTCGGACCGGCTGTAAGGTGGCCATGCTGGACGAAACCGCCAATCTGTTAGGATATATTACCCTGCATTTGCATAAATCGCAGAGGGAAGAGGATCAGGCCAAAGAAAATCTGCTTAAGTTGATCAATACCCACCACCCGAGATTCATCGCCATCGGCAACGGAACAGCCTCCCGGGAAACCGATAAATTCATAAAGCAGGTGGTCAAAGAGCTTGATACTGATGACAAACCCCATGTTTTAGTGGTCAGCGAATCCGGCGCCTCGGTTTATTCAGCCAGTGAGTGTGCCATCCATGAATTCCCCGACCTGGACGTAACCATCCGGGGCGCCGTCAGCATCGGCCGCCGACTGGTGGACCCTTTAGCCGAGATGGTCAAAATTGACCCAAAATCTTTAGGCGTAGGACAATACCAACATGACGTGGATCAGAACCTGTTAAAAAAGAAGCTGGAGGAAGTGGTGGAATCCTGCGTGAACTACGTTGGAGTCAACCTAAACACCGCCTCAGCGGAGCTGTTGTCTTATGTTTCCGGGCTGACCATGGGTAACGCCCAAAAGGTCGTCAAACACCGCCAGGAAACCGGTCCTTTTAAGAACCGGAGGATGCTCCTTGACGTCGGCGGTATAGGGGCCAAGACCTTTGAACAAGCCGCCGGGTTTCTCCGGATCAAGGCTGGCGACAACCCCTTAGATGATTCGGCCGTTCATCCCGAAAGTTACTACGTTGTCGAAAAGATGGCACAAAAGCTCAATATCCCGGTGACCTCCCTGATCGCCAACGATACCGTCCTCAACTCCTTGCGGGCCGAAGATTACGCCAACGAAAAAACCGGAATCACCACCATCAAAGACATCCTAGACGAACTAAGAAAGCCGGGGCGCGACCCCAGGGCCACTTTTTCCTACGCCGATTTTCGTGAAGATGTGACGGAGGTGAATGATCTTAAGGAGGGAATGGTCCTGGAGGGCGTGGTGACCAATGTCACCAACTTTGGCGCTTTTGTAGATATCGGGGTCCATCGGGACGGGTTGGTTCACGTCTCGCAACTGGCCGAGAAATTCGTCAGCGATCCTGCCATGGTGGTTAAGATGGGGGATCGGGTAAAAGTCAAAGTACTCACCGTCGACCAGGACCTGGGCCGGATATCCTTATCCATGCGTCTTGATGCCTCAAAGACAGAACGGCGGCTTGATGCGCCAAAGACCGAACGGCGACCTGATGCCTCCAAGCCCGAACGCGGCCCCCAAAAAATTGTCCCGACGCCGGTCAAGAAAATGGCCACCTTGGAAGATCTGGTTAAAAAATTCAACAGATAAAGAGCATAACGCAGAGGTGTGTCCTTTGCGTTATCCTCAAATTATACCGGATACTGCCCCAGCAGAATATTTTCGATATCCTCCTTAAGCAGGCCTAGCCGATCCGCCATATCCGGACGCCTCAGTTGCTCACCCAACTTGTCTATTTCACTATTTATCAAGGAAATCTCATAACAAAATCCGCAAAGGTGCCGAACCATTCCGTCCATCCCGGTCATCCGGCGAAACAAATTGAGATCATCGACCAAAAAATTACTGAATACTTCCGAGGTCAAATAATTAAAATAATCAATCCCTTTCTTCAACCTTCGGCCAAAACGTTCCAGCAGGGTGTCTGCCAGGTCGTGCCAATCGTAACCCAGGGTATTGCACCTGGCACACCGCCATAGGCCAATACGTTCATCAAAATCTCTAAAAATATCATCTCCCCCCAATAAGTCGACCAGGCATTCCTCCGAGGTGATCCGGGGCAAAATATCCAAGACACTTTTGTAACTCACCTTTAACGACAGCGCTTCCAGGTGCGGATCCAGGACCTCGGCCGTAATATTGACCTGATATGTTTCATTCACCTGAGACAAAGCCCGGTTAAACAAATCATTGGGTTCAAAGAATTTTTTTCTCTTTTTCTTGTCATAAAATCTGTGGGCGAAAACCTCCAGATCCGGTCCCAACGAAAGTAAGACCCGGTTGTAGGCCCGGCCCCGTTGACGGTGTATTTGCACCAGATAATAATTCTGGTTCCGTTTCCTGACAAAGACCATGGCCTCCTCCGGCAATATGGAAAGAAGATTATAGCCGTCCGATGCCGAATTCTCCCGTTGAAAAAGGCATAACGCAAAGAAAAAGAGTGAGGACCGCTAATTCTTAGGTTCCAACCCCAGTTGTTGCGCAATCTCGCCGGCCGTTCGCCTGACAAATTCATCAAACTTATCGCCGGTTAGAGGTCGCCCCGGCAGAGGTACTTCGGCCAAACCGGCGGGGTGGACATACCGGGGTTGGTTGATCAGTTCTTTTTTTGATTTTACATGGAATTCCGGCGGGAAACTGTCCTGGAAGTACAATTCTTGGAATCCGATAAATTTAAGCATGTGCGCGGTGGCATCGAGTACCGCCGTCTCAGAAGAGTCTATCACCCGGTCACGGACTGCGGCCGCCAGCCCGGCCAACGATTCTCCCCCCTGGGTGCAAGCGATGTGGCCGTGGCGATTCGCCCTCATCATCCAGTCCATAATCTCCTGCTCCCTGGTTTGGACCACGAAAACTCTTTGCCGGCCGGCCAGTTCATTATATTTCCCGGCTACCTGGATCACCCGCGGCATGGACACCGGATTCCCGATCATGGCCGCCTGGGCGACTGAAGGCTTCACCGCGACAGGTTCGAACTTTCTTTTGTGATTATCCGGCTCCAAATAATACCGATAGACCGGGTCGGCATGTTCCGATTGCACGCCCACGACCTTGGGCAAGCCGTCGATAATGCCCAACTCCATGAAATTAATAAACCCCGACATAACTGCGGTAATATTCCCGGCGTTGCCGATGGGTACAAAAATCGCCTTATCAGCCACTTGATAGTCAAAATCCTGGGCGATCTCATAGGAGTAGGATTCCTGACCCTTGATCCGCCAGGCGTTCTTAGAGTTGAGCAGGGCCACGTGGTAATTGTCGGCCAGATTCTCCACGATCTTCATGCAATCGTCGAATACCCCGGGAACCTCAAAAACATTAGCTCCACTACCCAGAGGCTGGGCCAATTGTTGCGGAGTAACCTTTCCGTGGGGTAACAGCACTGAAGATTTGACCACCCCGGCCAGATAAGCCGAATATAGCGCGGCCGAAGCTGAAGTATCCCCGGTGGAAGCACAAATTGACAGGAGATTGGATAATCCCTTTTTCTTGACCAGATGATTGATAAAACTCAGCGCCACAGCCATGCCCCGATCTTTAAACGAGGCTGAGGGGTTCTGCCCATCATTCTTATAGTAGAAAGGTGCCCCAACCGCCGTCTCCAAAGGGACATTTGCCTTCACCAACGGGGTGTGTCCCTCGCCTAAATAGACCACGTCCGGCAAAGGGATGTTCGGCCCGACCAGCTCTTGATACCGAAAAATACCTTTAACTGCAGGAATATTCAGCATCTTCCGGTAATCAAAGATTTTTTGCCACAGCCGGCCGTCCTTCTTCTTTAAGGCCTCAAAACTGCGGTCAATGATCATGAATACCCCGGAGCAGGCGGGGCAAGTATACCAAAGTTCATCTACGGAAAATTCTGCGCCACAGCCTAAACAGCGGTAGATCAAATCACCCCCCACCTGGGGTATCAAATGGGGTTGGATGTCCTGTGGAAAGTCTTCGAGTCTCATACCTATCCCTTCAACCATGCTATTATTTTTTAGTTATGTTTACCTGAGTTCGACGAATCCCATTATGGAATAATGGCTGCGCCGCAAACCGACAGGATCGTGTTAATGAGCGCCTTCAATTCTGAGCACACTAAAACAGCCGCCGAAAGGTCATTGTCCCGCAATATGCGCCCGGCATCACGTGGTTTAACATAGTGGTTACGGCAACGGCCGGTACGGAAGATTTCCTTGATCCGGGAAGCAGGCGGATTATTGTGATTTACACTCTCCGGATAGCCTTCCGGCGCCGCCTTGTTATGGCCGGCCAGACGCTGAATAGTCTCCCAGTAGGGAATCAACCATGCCTCAAAATCATATTGAGCCGCATGGGGATGAAATCTCGGCTCATTTCCCACCCACTGGGACATTTTACTCTTGGCCTCTACGGCGTTTACGAAATCGGGCGGTTGGCTGCCAGTGTACACATCAGTCAGAGCGATAACATGGTCGACAGGGCGGGATCGGTTTTCCAACAATCTCCGAACAATACGCCTCAATTTGTCTTGAGTGGGTATTCGGCCATCATATGGGAAAGGGTCAAGGTTCGGCATTTCGCCTCGCAGCCGGACATCCAGGTATTTCCTGAGATACGGTATGAAGGCTTTCTCTGTTTTTCCCTCGACGATTATGGTTATCTTCATGACCGGCCTCCCATCCGGCCCATTCGCCACACTTCATCTAAGCTGTATTCCGCGAGCCATTCCTCAAGATCACATGAATCCGACCAGACAGCGCCGGCACAACCATCATCCATTATATCCATGATGACGACTTCTTCGGGCTTTAAAAATCTGATCAACCGATCCGAATGTGTGGCCACAATCAGTTGAGTTCGTTGCGAAGCTTCCCGCATAAGCTCGAGCAAAATACTCAATAACTCCGGGTGGAGGCTGACCTCCGGCTCATCTATCATGGTAATAGTCGAGAGACCCGGACTCTGCAGCAGAGCCACGAGCCACAGAAAACGCAACGTGCCCTCTGAGAGTTGGTGCATATACATCGGTTTCTTAAATTGTTTATCCTTCCAGGTCATGGCCAGCATTCCCGCGGCAACGGGGGGAAATTGTAGAGATTCAAAGCCCCCAAAGGCCGACTTTAAGGTATCGATAATCGTATCGTACCGCTCGAAATCGGTTTCCCTTAAATAATAAAGGAACGGAACAAGATCTTGGCCGTCTTCTCCTGGGAGTTCAGCGGGTTTCATCTGCTGCGGCAGCTTCACCGGAGCTCTCTCCCGCACATCTAAGACGTGATACTGGGTGGCTGAGCTTAAAATGCGCCTTAGTTCCTCCGTTTGCCGAAACATCTTGGGAACCTGCGATAATGAGGTCTCCATAGGGTTGTGATCCCAGTTCGGCCTGACCAGCTTCCCTTCATCACCCTCATAGTATCTGATGTCGTCATAGATGGAATAAATATACTTAAATGATTCGGGGTATCCCGTTTTCACCTGACTGAGTGTCTCCGATGATATGGCATACGACGGCCCCTCGGGGACAACAGTAAAACTATATTTGAGGGGGTTATGGCCCGGCACATCCTTGTCAATCGATAAGGACAGTTCCTGACCCCGATCGAAAGTCAGTATGTCGGCCACCCCCCCCATGGAATTCAACCTGATATTCAGATTACCGGCCGCCGAGGCGGAAAGTAGGGAAAATACGTCCAGAAGAGAAGTCTTGCCGACTCCGTTCGCCCCGATCATGACCATGAGGGGCCGCATGTCCAGATCAAGATCATATAACCGCCTGAAACCTTTAATCTGGACATGTTTTAGTGCTGACATTTCATACACCCTCTTTCTGCAACGTCAACCTTGGCCCGCATAACTCCTCGGTGTCTTTTATCTTCTTCCGGGTTTTGTTGTTTTCATCTTAGTGCCTCTCCGCCGGACCGATAGTCTACTTAGCCGGTTTCAGCCCAGGTGGTAACATGATCTTTCCCTCGGCAATAGATTCGGGATAGACGATGACCCGGCCGCCGGCATCAGTCCATTGAAAAACACAAGCCAGCGCCGCCTTCTCCGGATCCAGGTCGTAGATAACCTGCTGACCTTCATCAAACTTGATCCGGCCCATAACTCCCAGTCGATCCGTTTTCTTCAATTCAGCCACAACTGCGTCCGGTTCCACACTCCCGGCCCGCTCAATGGCCTCAGCCAAAATATAAACGGATTCATAAGAAGGCGCCGGACCGTGCCCCGCCTCCACTGGTGCCCCCCACTTTTTCTGGTAGGCCTCTTCAAATTTCTTGGACATGGGGACTTTAGCCGAAGCGATGGCGCTCCCTAATTCAAAGTTGCAATTGATCGCTCCACCAATCTTCCCGTCAAATGTCTTCCAGGCGCCCGGGCCGGTCAAGGGTGAAATGAAACCGGCCATCAAGCAGGGCAGCTTCATCGAATTCCATTGCTTGACCAGGATCCCGCTCTGGGGCATATCAAATATAGGTAAAATCACCTGGGCGCCCTTTTCCCGCGCCTTGCCCAAGGAAGAAGAGAAATCGGAAGTCCCCGTGGGATAGGATTCTTCCCCCAGGACTGTCCAGCCCGCCTTTTCAAAGTAATTCTTGGTGATCAGTTCGGCGGTTTTTCTGGCCCAGGCCACATCCTGGTTCATGATATACACTTTATTGAACCCAAACTCCTTGTGAATGAAAGACATGGTGCCGATCAGATACTTGACCAGAAATTTGGCATTCAGACAGGTCCGGAAAATATATTTGTATTTGTCAGGTTCCTTTTTGATCTTGTCTTCAGATGCGGGCGACATGGCTATCGTCGCCAGGGTCGGGACCTTGTATTTGATGATCAGATCCATCCCGGCTACGAGTGCTTCGGAGCGGAATGGGCCGACTAATAAGGCCTCGGGAACCGGGACCCCGGGTGCGGCGTCACGAATGTCGATGGATTCAACCTTCAACGGTCTCTTAACCGAGCCGACCTTGACGCCGCCTTTGGCGTTAATTTCCTCTACGGCCAGGTTCACGGCTTTAAGCGCCTCTTTCCCTTCTATAAAGCCTGTGGAAGTGGGTACCCCAAGGATGATTGGCTCCTGAGCATAAGCCGCGTAGCCAAAGACGTGGGCCGTTAAAAATGACAACACCAAGAGATTTAAATAGAAAATTTTCTTCATCGGACATTCTCCCCTTCTGATTAGTTTTCCCTCAAGAGACAGGTTGCCTTCGTTCGTCATCCTGCCAATCCTCACACCCAACCCGGTTGGCTCTCCCGCCTGGACCGGTTATCCAGTGCGGGCAGGACATGATCGGGCCCAAAGAACGCTTTTCCCATGCAGTGATTGGTTGACCTTATCAACTATTGGATAACTTATCAACTGAAATTAGAGCCCCCAAAACTTTCGTCATCCCCGTCCCCAAAAGATGTCACCGGAGACCTTTCAGCCCAGACTGACCATCGCCATGTTGGTAAAATTTCATAGCCTAATTCCTTCAAATGGAGTATAGTCAACCTATCCGGCCGGCAACCCGGTGGCCTGGCAGACGTTCCATCGTTCCCCTTTCTTCCAGCCGGGCCAATATCCGCGGCCGAACCTTCAATGTAGTTAGCCGCAAATCGCAGAATAAGGATATCTTATGTCATTAGCCGCATCAAATAACGAAAGATACACCTACCGCGACTATCTAACCTGGGATGACGACGAGCGGTGGGAACTCATCGATGGTGTGCCTTACAATATGTCACCGGCCCCAACTCGGCGGCATCAGCGCATCTCCCTGGACGTGGCTACACAGCTAAACAATTTTCTATCAGGCACGCCGTGTGAAGTGTACGCGGCTCCCTTTGATGTCCGGCTGCCCAAAGGAGATGAGGCGGATAACCAGGTCGACACGGTCGTCCAGCCGGATATTGTGGTCATCTGCGATCCGGCCAAACTGGATGACCGGGGTTGCCGCGGCGCACCGGACTTTGTCGTGGAAATCCTTTCGCCATCGACCTCGGAAAAAGACCGGACAATAAAACTGGCCCTGTACGAAAATCGGGGGGTCAAAGAGTACTGGATTATTGACCCGGAAAATAATACGATTACGGTCCACCGGCAGGGCCCGGACGGCCGCTACGGTGCGCCGGTCATTCACGAAGGCCGGGGATACCTCGAAATGGCGACCCTTCCAGGTTTAGAAATTGATCTGGACGCAACATTTAGATGAAAATTGATAATCACGGCACCACCCGGAGCCTTTCCGGACAGTCCGAGAATAGCCCCCAAGAATGGATCAATGATATCCCGAAAAAAAATCTTTCTGCCGGAAGGTAAATGTTGACATTTGTCGGGCCTACTGTTACAGTAGCCAATTTTAGCGCTACGGCAGAGCAAGCATCAAATATAAGAAAAGAAGATGAGACGCAACGCCGGGACATTGTTATGAAACATGTTACGAAGGTTCGCCGACCGGACTGAGGGCTTGCAAAAACTTGGTTTCAAGACCCTGCAACTGGTCCCAAATCAAGGTGAACCATGGAATCGGGAGGTTGTATGAACATCATTGAACGGCTCCAACTAGAATATCTAAGAATGGACTATCCTGATTTTAAGCCGGGAGACACAGTCAAAGTCCATGTTAGGATACAAGAAGGAGAAAAAGAGCGGATCCAGGTTTTCCAGGGCGCGGTGATTAGAATCAGACACGGCCTGACCAACGCCACCTTCACCGTCCGCAAAATTTCCTACGGTATCGGAGTGGAAAGAATTTTCCCCACCAACTCGCCCAGTATCGACAGGATTGAGATTGTTTCCCGAGGCCGAGTCCGCCGGGCTAAGATTTACTACATACGCAAACTTCGAGGTAAGGCGGCCAGGATTAAGGAGAAAAGATTTGCCCGTTAAAGTGGGACCACGGAATATGTCGTTGTTCCCTGATCCTGACCCGGACAAGGACCTGATCCATTTCGAAAAACTCCTCCACCATAAAGGCTACCGGGCCATTGCCGGCGTTGATGAAGCCGGACGTGGTCCGCTGGCTGGTCCGGTTGTGGCGGCGGCAGTTATTTTAAGTGATTTTGACGACCTCAATCTGGTTGATGACTCCAAAAAGCTCTCACCAAAACAACGTCAAGCAGCTCTCCAGCAGGTTCGAGACCGGGCGACAGCGATCGGCATCGGCGTCGTTGACTGGACTGAGATCGATCAAATCAATATTCTAGCCGCATCCCTTAAAGCCATGCGCCTGGCCGTGGAATCATTAGATGTACCACCTGATTACCTCATGATTGACGGCGTCTTCACCCTTAACTACGATTTGCCCCAACAAGCCATCCGGCATGGCGATGCCAGATCTTTGTCCATCGCCGCGGCCTCCATCGTAGCCAAGGTCACCCGGGATGATCTCATGCAAAACTACGATCAGCTTTACCCTGGGTATGGATTCGCCAAACACATGGGCTACGGCACGGCTGAGCATAAGCGGGCCATTGCCAAATTAGGCCCCTGCCCCCTC
>JADFYN010000001.1:0-9008 GCA_015233055.1 Deltaproteobacteria bacterium | reverse complement strand
GCCTAGTTTGAGGCATTGACCTCGAGAGTCACGTGGCCTAGACTAGTTATCCCCCTTCCTTAGAGCATTAAATCTCATTCGGATTCATTATCAATCAAGACAACCAAAGAGAGAAATCATGCCTAAGGCTCCCCCGACCGGGACCAAAGTACTCGGAACCATCGGCGAGAAGGCGGCGGCTGAGTTCCTGAAAAGGAAGGGGTATGAGATTCTGGACGTCAACTTCACCTGTCCTTTAGGCGAACTGGATATCGTGGCCAGGGATGGACGGACTATCGTTTTCGTGGAAGTGAAGACCCGGTCGGCCGGGCAAGTGATCAGACCTAAGGACCAGGTCGGTCAGCGGAAAATCCAGCGTTTGTCGGCTTTGGCTGTTTACTATCGGAAAAAGATGAATCTTCTCCAGGCATCAGGCCGATTCGACGTCATCGGGGTGATTGCCGGTCCGGACGGGATGGAAATCGAGCACATCGAACACGCCTTTGAACTTCATCAGTCGTTTTATTACTGATCGGGTCCCGGTCAGTCCTTCCTCAGGAATTGACGGTCATGCCGAAGAAAAAGATAAAACCTCATCGCGACATCGCCCAGGCATCGCCCCCGGCCCCGGAAGACGGTAAACAACCAGCCGCCCCGGCAGAATATTCTGCTTCCGGCACGCTCTTCGTGGTGGCCACCCCCATCGGAAATCTCCGGGACATCACCCTGCGCGCCCTGGACGTTTTGTCCAAGGCCAACCTAATCGCGGCCGAAGACACCCGCCACACCAGAAAATTACTGTCGGCCTACGACATCCACACCCCCCTGGTCAGCTATCACGATCACAACAAGGAAACAGCCGCGCCCAAATTGGTGGCCAAATTAACCGCCGGGGAAGACGTGGCCCTGGTCGTCAGCGCCGGGACTCCAGGCATCTCCGATCCGGGGTTCTACCTGGTCCGAATGGCCAAGAGTTTAGGTCTGGCCGTGGTGCCCATACCCGGTCCCTGCGCAGCGGTGGCGGCCATGAGTGTCTCAGGGCTACCGACCAACCTGTTCGCCTTTGTCGGATTTTTGCCGACCAAAGCCGGGCGCCGGCGGCAGCATCTCCAAGAACTCAAAGAGTTCAAAGGGACATTGGTATTTTATGAATCTCCCGGGCGTCTAATAGACACTATGGCCGACTTGATCTCCGAACTGGGGGATAGACCGGCCCTGATCGGCCGGGAAATGACTAAAGTATTTGAGACCTTTTATCAGGGAGACCTGTCTGCCCTGCGCCGCGATATGGAAGGACAGGCGATCAAGGGAGAAATCACCTTAATCGTGACCGGGAGCACCAGTTCTGAACAAATAACCACGGAAGAGCTGGTCGAGCGACTCGAGGATAAAATGAAAAACCAGGGATTATCCCTGAGCCTGGCCGTCCGGGAGGTGGCCCAGGAAACAAACCAAAAAAAATCCGATATCTATGAGCTGGCTCTCAATTTAGACCGGGCCACCGAACCTAGTCCAGAAAATCGGTAATATAAGGATTGTTTTCCCGTTCATAACCAATTGATGACGACGGGCTGGAGCCATAATCGTGACCCGGCCAGACGACCGTATCAGCAGGCAAGGTCAACAACTTTTCTTTAATCGATTTTAACAGCACCTTCAGCGAGCCTCCCGGCAAGTCCGTCCGCCCCACCGCCTCCACAAAAAGCGTGTCACCGGTAAACACATGGCCGGGAATATACAAACAGATGCTGCCGGGGGTATGACCAGGGGTATGCAACACGGTGACATTCAAGTCCCCGACGGTCAGGATTTGGCCGTCCCGAACGATCATATCGGGCTTGGGAGTCAGCTTAAACCCCATAGCCAGACAGAACATTTTGTTTTGCAGGCCGGTGGCTGCCGCGGCGTCTTGCTCGGACATGACCAGGGATAGTTTCATTTTTTGGGTTATGGCCGCATTCCCGCAGGTATGGTCGCCATGGGCATGGGTGTTCACCAGGTACTTAATTTTCAAGCCCAACTTCTTCACCCGAGCCATTATCCGGTCCTCATCTCCGGCCGGATCTATCAACATCCCCTCCCCGCTTCTCTCGCATCCCACAATATAACAAAACACGGACATGCGGCCGACCATCATTTGTTCAATAATCATTTTACCCTTCCTTCTGCGTCCATCTGCGCCATCTGCGGATTTATTTCTGTCTCCCGATTTATAGGACTCGTCGAACTCAGGTTATTTTTACTTCCCAATTAACAAAACTCGTCTCCGCCGGCCCAACCGGTACAACGGTATCAGGTTAAGAAGCTTGACCCCGCCCAGTAATAAAGATGCCTGCCAAATGCCCAGGACCGGGACGACCAGGATGCCGGCCAGCACCGCGCCCAGCGCCCCGCCCAGGTGGTCCGCCGTCTCCAAAACCGCCGCGGCTCGACCGGCCGGATTAACCATGGCCTGATCTTGGGCCGCCGTGTTCCCCTGGCCGCCGGTCAGGATCAAGGCAAACAGAACCGGAAACTGGTATCCAGCCAACATCCCGACCAACGGGATAAGCCCCCAAAGTAATGCCTGGGACAGCTCTCCCCGCCCGAGCCAACCCGTGGCCAGGATGACCAGGGCGAAGCATAATTCCACCACCACTAAACGTTTGACCGGTGACGACGACCAGATTCGCCATTTTGAGACGGTGTAACCGCCCGCGGCCAAACCAAACATGAACAAGGCCGTGATCAAACCCACGTCTTGAAACAGCACTCCGTAGGCATTCTGGAAGATGTAAAGCAGGAGTATCTGGACGGTCATGGCCAAAAATCCCGTCCCGCCGATAACCACCCCACCCAAAACGGTAGTTGACCCGGACCGGCACAGGACCAGGTATCCCAGCACAACGGCTCCGAGTATGGCCGGCCACCAGCCCTGAATCAATTTTTCCAGCCCGATCTTCATCCAGGCCCGACCTTCCATCTGTTGCCAAAGCATCAGGCTGTACAAATAACTTAATGGCCGCTCATCAGTGTTGACCGGTAACCGGGCCGCTTGTTGCAACTGAGCCATGAGATAGGCGTGTTCGGTGGGGGGGAAGAACATTCTGAAAGACTGGGGGCTAAAATGGGCCGACGACCGTCCTTGAGCTTGATACCTCTGAGCCAGGAGATCAACGTCGGTGGTAATGGTGGCCGG
The DNA here is from genome assembly GCA_015233055.1 of Deltaproteobacteria bacterium. GTDB lineage: Bacteria > Desulfobacterota > JADFXK01 > JADFXK01 > JADFXK01 > JADFXK01. The sequence goes on along the minus strand of JADFYN010000001.1, from coordinate 5,851 downwards.
ACCGGCCGCGGCGAAAAATTTGATATCCTGTCCGGCCGTGACGACCACATTGGGGAAAACCGACTGGAGTGTATGATAAACAGAGCCGATCAAAGCAGACATGGTTGGGCCGATGTAAGCTTCCGAGGCGGTCAATCCCGTGACCACCACCCCTCTGTCTCGCAGCAGAAGGCGCACCGACTGATAGAACTCCCGGGTGAAGAGCCGGTTGACCATAGCCGTGGCCGGATTGGGCAAATTGAGAATAATCAGATCAAACCGTTCCTGAGAGCGTTGGGCAAACCTTCGCACGTCGTCATAAATAATGGTCAGCCGCTTGTCCTGCTCCAGGATGTCCCGGTCTGAAGGCGGCAATACCCGGATGGTCATCCGGCTCAGGTCCGAGTCTAATTCCAGGTAGACTAATCGCTCGATGGGATAAGACAAGAGAGGGCTAAACATGCCGCCGGGTCCTTGACCGACCAGCAAGATGCGCCTGGCCTGGGGGGCTTGAGCCATGATCAGAGACACGATCGGATCGAAAAGGTAGGGGTTGGGAAAAGAATAGAGCAGAGTGTTGTTCCCGAACAGGCTGAATAATCCCCCCTGGGTGGCCACAGCCGCGTGTTGATATGGGGTATCTTGCGTCCGGACCAAATCAAATCCCGGAAAAGTCTGAGACCAGCGTTTGTGGACCAGGTAGTCGTAAGCTTGCCGGCCAAGGCCATAAGCCCCACACCCGTAGGACAGGCTGATCAACCCCAGGCCGAGCGCCACCGCCTTCTTTCCCGGGACCATGGTCATGATCACGGCCAACATCAGCAGGGCATAAAAACCGCCGGTGATGGTCAAGGGGTCCACCCGACCGGCCAGGGCAAAGGTGAACAGGCCCAGACCCAGGCCCGAGCCCAGGGATTCAAGCAGAAATACTCTCCCCCCGGCCAGTTGCGCCTGGGGCTCCGACACGCTCCGGGCCGCCAGCAGGCCGGTGGCCAAAACAAAAACGGCCCCAACCACAGCCCCCACGGGCATGGTCAAGACCAGACTTCCCCAGCACAGAACAGGAAAGGGGATCACTTCACCTGAGGTAAGATGCCACATCCCGCGAAACAGACTGCAAGCCGCGATCATCCCCCAGATCATTGGTCCGGCTAAGGCGGTCGCGGCTGTAAACATCCGGCCCATGGTCAGACGAGGTCCGATCAAAACCGGTCCCAGCTTCGCTCCGGCGCTCACTCCCAGCAGCCAACTGGCTAAAATAATGCCGATGACCAGTTCATTCCCGTAGAATGTGACCAGCAACTCGCGCAACAACAACACCTGCCCCACCAGAGCCAGGCCACCAAATATAATCAGCGAGGCAAAAAAGGCGGACACATTCATGCCGGGTTCCCGATTCTTAGAGCAAATTAGATCAGGTTTAGGCTGATGTCTGCGGCGGGGGCCGAGTGAGTGAGAGCCCCGACGGAAATAAAATCAACGCCGGTTTCGGCATAGCTTCGGACTGTATTTAAGTTGATGTTGCCCGACACCTCCAGCGGCACGCCACCGGCCGATTTAGCCGCCTGGATCACTTGATCCACCGTCATGTTATCCAGCATAATAACCTCGGCCCCAGCCGCGACCGCCGCGGCCAACTCCTCCAGATTCGTCACTTCCACCTCCACCCGGTGGAGATGAACCCGCTGGGCCAGGGCCTTAGCGATGGCTTGGGCCACGCCTCCCGCCGCCTTGATGTGATTATCTTTGATCAAGATGCCGTCAAAAAGCCCGTACCGATGATTTCGGCCGCCACCCATCCGGACGGCATACTTTTCTATGGCCCGCCAACCTGGGGTCGTTTTCCTGGTATCTACGATATGGGCGGTAGTACCGGCCACGGCCTCAACATAAGCCCTGGTCAAAGTGGCTATCCCGGATAGGCGTTGCAGAAAATTTAGGGCGGTCCGTTCCGCGGTCAAGATGGAGTTCACCGGCCCGGATATTTCAGCCAAAAGCATCCCGTTGGCCGCGTCCATCCCGTCCGTCAGGAATGACTTGAACACACACCGGTTATCCACGAGTTCAAATACCCTGGCGCAGACGGGCAGGCCGGCCACGGTAAGAGATTGCTTTGTGGTGATTTCGGCCCGGCCGTAGAGGTCCGGGGAGACGGTCAAACGGGTGGTCTCATCCCCCACCCCGACGTCTTCGGCCAGGGCCTGGGTGATCAAGCCGTCCACCTGGGGGATATTCACATTGGACACTATTTTCTCCATAGCATGTTCCGGCAAGCCGCCAAGTTGAAGGCAACCAGCAACAAGCGACGAGTAACCAGCAGCAAGGGATCAGTGTGTTCAGCCCATGATCTGTTTGACCCGAATGACATTCTGCTTGACCTTGTCCATTTTGCCGCTCAATATGGTCATTTTTTCTTTTTCCTTGGCCACCACGTCGCGAGGCGCTTTGGCCAGAAAATCTTCATTGGCCAGTTTGCGGGAAGTAACGGAGATCTCTTTTTCCAACTTGGTTTGTTCCTTGGTCAACCGAGCGATTTCATCCGCAAAGTCGATCAGACCTTTGAGTGGGACGAAAATTTCCACGTCCTCGAACACGGCGGTGGCTGAGGCATCAGGTTTAACCTCGCCTTCCGCCATGACGACCAATTCTTCAGCCTTGGTTAACAGCTTCACCAACGAACTATTTAGATTTAGTGCCATTTTTTGTGCATCTTTGGGAGCCATCACGTGGGCCGTGATCACAGCCCCTGGGGACACATTCATTTCGCCCCGAATGTTGCGAATACCTCCAATGATACCCATTATAAACGTCATCGTTGTGTCCGCTTCAGGACGATCAAAACGGGCCTCAAACGTCGGATAGGAAGAGATCATGATGCTACCCTGGGTGCCGGGGAGTTTATGCCAGATCTCTTCGGTCACAAAAGGCATGAATGGATGGAGTAATTTCAAGATGTTTCTTAATGTATGGGTCAGGACGGCTCGAGTTTGGTTCTTGGCCCGCTCATCTTCTCCATAAAGAACAGGCTTGATCATTTCAATATACCAGTCACAGAATTCGTGCCAGGCGAATTGATAGATCGCTCCGGCCGCCTCATTAAATCGATATTCATTCAGGCTATTGATCACTTCTTGGGTCACCCGGTTGACCCGGCTGAGGATCCATTGGTCCGCCAAAAGGCCGGACTCTTCCGGGGGCGGGGCCGTGGCCGGATCGAAATCGACGACGTTCATCATGGTCAGACGAGAAGCGTTCCAAATTTTGTTAACAAAGTTACGGTATCCTTCCACTCGCTTTTCTGAGAGCCTGACATCCCGTCCTTGGGCCGCCAACGCAGCCAGGGTGAAGCGAAAAGCATCTGTGCCGAACTGTTCCATCATGACCAAAGGATCTATGACATTCCCTTTGGATTTGCTCATTTTTTGGCCCTCTTCATCCCGGACCAAGGCATGGATGTAGACGTCTTTGAACGGCACGTCGCCCATAAAATGCAGGCCCATCATCATCATCCGGGCCACCCAGAAAAACAAGATGTCAAAACCGGTGACCAGGGTGGAGGTGGGGTAATAACGATTCAATTCCGGTGCCTGATCCGGCCAGCCCATGGTGGAAAAGGGCCACAAAGCGGAACTGAACCAGGTATCGAGTACATCCGTTTCCTGCCGCAGCCGATGGCCACCGCATTTAGTGCATTCCTCGGGAGTTGTGCGAGCCACCGTGATTTCATGACACTCATCGCAATACCAGGCCGGAATTCTATGACCCCACCATATCTGCCGAGAGATACACCAGTCGCGGATATTGTTCATCCATTCGAAATAACTCTTCTCCCACACAGCCGGGATAATCTTGGTCTTGCCTTGGATAACGGCCTGGGAAGCCTCCTCAGCCAAAGGTGCGACCTTGACAAACCATTGCTTAGACAAAATAGGTTCGATCATAGTCTTACACCGGTAGCAGTGCCCGACATTGTGATTGTAGGCTTCCTTTTTCTTGAACAAATTTTCCTTCTTAAGGTCTTCTAGGATGTTGGTTCGGCACTCGAATCGATCTTGTCCGGCATATTTTCCGGCTTGTTCACTCATCCGCCCCTGATCATCCATGACTCTGATCATGTCCAGTTTATGCTTTAGCCCAATCTCAAAGTCATTGAAATCATGAGCGGGGGTGATTTTGAGGGCCCCGGCGCCGAATTCGATATCAACATACTCGTCAAAAATGATGGGCAGTTTTCTTTTCAAAAGAGGCAGCAAGACGTGGGTTTCCGCTAAATTTTTGTGCCGGGGATCCTTCGGGTTGACGGCTACCGCGGTGTCACCCAGCAATGTTTCCGGACGGGTGGTGGCCACCGTCAAACTACCTCCCCCATTGGCATAGGGATAGTTGATGTAGTACAAGGCCCCTTCTATCGTCTCGTGCTCCACCTCCAGGTCGGCCAGGGCGGTTTGGCATCTGGGACACCAATTGATGATGTAGTCACCGCGATAGATCAATCCCTGTTCGTAAAGAGTGACAAATACTTCTTTAACCGCTTTTGATAGCCCCTCGTCCATGGTGAACCGGGTCCGGCTCCAATCACAGGAGGCTCCAAGCCGCTTCAATTGATTCAGAATGATGCCGCCATATTTTTTCCGCCATTCCCAGACCCGTTCGATAAACCGTTCCCGGCCCAAGGCATGCCGGTCGGTGCCTTCCGAAGCCAGTTGCCGCTCCACCACGTTCTGGGTGGCAATTCCCGCATGATCCATCCCGGGCATCCACAGAACGTTATACCCCTGCATCCGTTTAAACCTGACCAGGATATCTTGCAACGTATTATTTAACGCATGACCCATGTGTAAGGTCCCAGTCACGTTGGGTGGAGGGATGACAATGGAATAGGCTTCGCCGGGATTCTCTACCTCGGCTCGAAACAAATGATTGTCTTCCCAGAAACGATACCACTTCTCTTCCACCAGGCTGGGTTCATAGCCCTTTGGCAATGCATCAATATTCATAAATGTGCACCTCTGGTTTGTTGCAGTCAGAGATCAGGAAACCTATCCCGTGCTCCATAAAAAAAGGGGAATCGCCAGGCGCCCCCGTTTATCAAATAGTCTGCCGTCGGGTCAACCCGCGGAGTTAACCGCGGAGACTTTCGGCTTGAAAAATCTACGATCCCGAAGCACCGGCAGGTACGGTCTCATCTGTCGCTCATTCTTCGATGGTCAAATCGCCCTTCAATTGTTCCACAGCAGAACCGATTATTCGTTCAGCAACTTCGACCATCACCTCTCTGGCGACTTTGGTCAGCGCCTCTTCGAAAGCTCTGGTGACTAATTCAGTGGTCATTTGTTGAGACAGGACGTTTTCAACGGCTTGGGTAACCAGACCGGCGATTCTATCTTCAGATAGTTGGTCAACTAGGATCGCGGCCAAGGTTTCCTCAAGTTTAATTTGATCAATCGTGGCAGCAGCTATGTCCACGCCTTTTTCCTGTGGTGCGGATTCGAACACAATCGCCTGTTCCATCGGCGGTACCGGTTCAAGTTCCGGTTTCAAGGCCGGTTCTGGAGAAATTGCCGCCATGATTGGTTCGGGCTCCTGTTCCGGTTCCTGGTACACACTCGGGGGTTCCATCATTTCGGGCGTGAGCAATAGAATATCGCCGGCCTGAGCCACGTCCGAACCTGGTTCATCCAGCGGCGTCTCCGGCTCGGGTATCTGCTCCTCGTCTACCTGCTCATAGACTTGATCAACATCTGATGTGCCAGTGATATCAGCCTTTATGGCTTCCATAGTGTCTTCTTCCCAGAAGCTGGAAGATTCATGTTCACCGGGCGTGATATCATCATCTTTGATCTCTAATCCGTTTGGCGGTTCAACCGGTTCG
>JADFYN010000019.1:6629-26711 GCA_015233055.1 Deltaproteobacteria bacterium | reverse complement strand
ACGAAAAGGTCCTCTACGAATAGCTGCCTTAAAAAATAAGAGCGGTAATCTAGAGGTGCGCGCTCGACCCCCTGTGGTATACTTTTAAACCGGCGATTTTGGCATACTTCCTGACCGGCGGTAACACACAATCGTCGATGGATCTCAACCTGTCATAATAGGATATAAATATAAGCTCTTAATAGAAAATGAGACGCATCTCGGTTTGCCTGGCATAGACCTTGCTTTAAGAAGGAGAACTGGAAATCTGCTGCGATGATAGTGCCAAGGGAAGCGAAAATCGCTGAGGCTGTCGGTGGCAGGACTCCAATAAACCAAACAAAAGGAGTAAGGTATGAAAGAAAAGCACGAGCCTTCAGTGTCCAAGTACGGTGTCGTTCCGGCATCGAAGATCATCGGAGAAACGGTGGTCAATCGCCAGAATGAGAATGTGGGCCAGATCGACGAAATAGTGATCGACGCCAAAAGGAACCGGATAGCCTACGCGGTGCTTTCCTTCGGCGGCTTCTTGGGCATGGGTAGCAAGCTGTTCGCCATGCCATGGGAAGCCCTCGAGTTCTCCCCCACCGAGAACAAGCTCATTCTCAATGTGGACAAGGATAGACTGAAGAACGCTCCCGGATTTGAGAAGGCAGATAAGTGGCCCGATTTCTCGGACACAGCCTGGGGAGACTGCATCTACAAATACTACAACTTCACCCCACCCTGGAGTGCCTAGGATCGACGATTTGGGATGAATCCGAGGTTGCCGGCTTATCCATTCCCGGCATGGATGAAACGGCAACGCTCGGCGGATCTGTGATCTAGTAGGACCATGTCTGAGGAAAAAGTGGAAGAAATTTTACAAGAGACTAATAACCCGGAGGAAGACACAATGAAAAGAAAAGTCATAGCGATGATGGTTTGTCTGGCAGTGGTTTTGATGATGGGGAATGCCTTTGCCCAGCAGGCGCCGGTGGCCGGCACGTCCATCGGAGTATCGTCGGACGAACTGGTATCTGTGGCCAAGGGATGGAGCGCCAATAAGCAGCTCATGGGGAAAGATATCTATAACGACAAAGATGAGAAAGTCGGCGCAGTTGAAGATCTTATCATTGCACCGGGCAAAGCCGTCTCCTATGCCATAATCGGGGCGGGTGGTTTTCTCGGAATGGGCAAGCACTCTGTGGCCGTTCGGATGAATCAGTTCAAGATAGTGGATGGCAAGATCATTTGGCAGGGAGCCTACAAGGAAATAGTCAAGGACTTGCCTGCTTTCCAGTACGCTAAGTAGGAAGGCCGGATCGCTGCAGCCGGGCGGCATCCCAAGAGTGAATCGAAAAAGAAATTATTCCCAAATATCGCGGTGTTAATATTTTGAGGGAATGTGGATAAACTTCAACCCCCCCCTCCATTATCGAGAGGAATTCCACGTGCAAGCAGCGCCTGGCATCGTTCGCCCGGGCCGGTTAATTTGGACACAAACCAGGCTGCTCAACGGCGGACCTCACCTGGAGTGATGTGGATGAATTGCAGGTCGTCGGGGTGTATTTATTACGACCGATGCCTCCTTGGGGTTCCTCATGAGACCGACAAAGTCCTCCTCTTAGTTTACCAGATAGTTTACCAGATTCGCCAAAATGAACTCACGTGCGACGGGGCGCCCCACAGTGTTTATGATGGCGGTGGCGGTCATCGTGGTGTGGAGCCTGATCGTCCCCCCCCTTCCACTTTAGTGACACCTGGCAGCTCGTGATCACCACCTGGACCACAACCTCCCCCAGTGGCCGGGGAGCCCCAGGAAGAGGCCAAGAAAATTGTGGTAGGCCTGGTCGTAGAAGCCGATGAAGGTGATCTGGGACAAGCTGATATAGGAGATGCGAAGGTGCCGGATATAGCTCATGATCAGGCGGGTGGATTGGAAGAACAAAACGTGGAGAAGAAGGATAAGCTTGCACAGAAGCCTGGCGACGTAATGGAGTCAACAGGCACGGCGTCTGTTGCACAAGGCGTCCTTGACGACCATGCGGACATTCAAAAAGCTCAAGCGGAGAGCCAAGAACATCCGTCAGACAAGCGCAAGTCGCTTCTCAGGATTGGCCCGGGCCTGATCACCGGTGTGGCGGATGACGACCCTTCCGGAATAGGCACATACTCTGTCGCAGGGGCGCAGTTCGGTTACCAGCTTCTTTGGCTGGCTCCCTTGTGCATGCCGCTAATGATCGCCGTGCAGGAGATGTGCGCCCGCTCGGCCCTCGTGACGAACAAGGGGCTGTCCGCCATCATCAAAGAGCACTACTCTAAGTGGTTATTATATAGTGTTTTAATGCTCTTGATCGGTGCGAACACAATCAACGTCTATGCAGACATCAACATAATGGCCGCCTCCATGAAGATGCTCTTCGGATTGCCATTCGCTCTGTGGGCGACGGTCCTGACGATCGTAATGGTGGTGGCCCAGATTACCGTACCGTATAAGCACTACGTCAAGTTCTTAAAGTATGCTTGCTTTTCGTTGCTTGCGTATGTGGTCATTGCGCTGCTGCCCCAGGTCCATGTGAACTGGAATTTGGTAGTCTACCACATGGTAATCCCCCAATGGAACTCAAGTCCAGGATATGTTCTTACCATTGTGGGATTCCTGGGCACGACCATCTCGCCTTATCTGTTCTTTTGGCAGGCCGGAGAACAGGTCGAGGATGATATAGCCGATGGCCACACCGACGATGCCGGCTACCGCGCAAGCCCAATCAACCGCTCGGAAATACGATCGATTCGCTCCGACACGGCGGTCGGGATGATCTTCTCGCAGATCATCACCATTTTCATTATCATCGCCACTGCGGCAACATTGCATGTTTCCGGCAAGACCGATATCAACACAGCGGAGGACGCAGCTCGTGCACTCTTGCCGCTTGGTGCGTCGGCTTACTGGTTATTCACTCTGGGTATCCTGGGTGTTGGGTTGATGGCTGTTCCGACCCTGGCCGGTTCGGCCGCTTATGCGGTTGCAGAAACCGCAGGATGGAGGAACGGTCTCTACCGTCGATTCAGCCGCGCAAAGGGCTTCTACGCCACGATAGCCTTGGTTACAGTCGTGGGTTACCTGCTCAACTTCGTGCAGGTGATCAGCCCGGTCAAGGCCCTGCTTTATTCCGCCGTTCTAAACGGTTTGGTCGCACCTCCGCTAATTGTTGTGTTGCTGTTCATCTGCAACAACCGTAAAATTGTTGGCAATAATGTGAATGGATGGCTATCCAATACTCTTGGGTGGCTCGCCGTGGTTCTCATGTCCTTAGCCGGAGGACTTTTGATCTGGTCGATCTTCACCAGCGGAAAGGCTGCATGATTAACGTGGCAGTAACCAGATACGTTCTATTCAAGAACCCTTATCCTCATAATCGACGTTCGTCTCTTTGTCGCCATGCCTCCTCCACCTTCATACTCGATTACGGCCTGAAACGTGGTGATTATCTCGAGGTATTTTTCAACAACACTAAATGGAAAGCGCTCGAGTCCCGGTTTAGATAAACGGAATTGAGGAGCAAAGAGCGAACTCTGCGTTTCTTTACGGAGAAAATATGAAAGCCTTGATTATTAGTGCGGACAATTTTGAGGATTCAGAGCTGCTCGTCCCCTACTACCGGCTGAAGGAGGCGGGTGTCGAAGTGACCACGGCCTCCCTAAACCGGGGGACCATCAAGGGCAAGCACGGCTACGAAGTGGCTGTGGATAAGACCCTCGACGAGGTCAACCCTGACGAATATACAATTCTGGTCTTGCCCGGGGGGGCGGCACCGGCAACGCTGAGAAAAGAGCGGAAGGCCTTGGATATCGCCCGGAACTTTTTTGCTCGCAGCAAACCGGTTGCCGCCATCTGCCACGGGCCACAGATCTTGATCAGCGCCGGCCTTTTACAGGGGCGACGCGCCACCTGCTACACATCGGTGGTTGATGAACTGAAAGAGGCCGGCGCACTCTATGAGGACCGGGAGGTGGTTGTTGACGCCTATCTGGTCACGTCCCGGGAACCGGCCGATCTCCCCGCGTTCATGCGCGAGACCATGAAACAGCTCCGGCTTTAGGTTGGCGTCCCCGGCGAAAAAGGAGGGAGAAGTCATATGAATCAAGTGACCGTTGGAAACTATCCGGCCCAGCGCCTGGAAGCACAACGACGGTTCGAGAGGATGATCGGTCATATCAGAATGCGTGAAATGATCCAACCGCTTCATCCCAGCCCCGGACTTATCTGATGCAATTGATTTGTAAGAGACCGGCTCATGATGAGGTCGAACATTCTTTCTAAAAGGAGGTTTTTCCATGAGATACACAGTGTATGTATTTATGATTGCCGTTTTGCTGGTTCTGGCCGGCTCCGCATCGGCCGAACAAATCGTAGTTCAGATGAACCTGATTAGCGATCAGGGGAGCGGGGCCTCGATCGGAACCGTCACCCTGACGGACACGCCTCAAGGGCTCACCATCGCTCCGGTCCTTAGCGGATTGAAGCCCGGCAACCATGGGTTTCATATCCATGAGAAGCCCGAGTGCACGGCCGGGCTTATGAACGGCAAGCCGGCACCCGGGCTTGCAGCCGGAGGTCACTACGATCCTGCAAGCACGGGCAAGCATGAAGGCCCCGTTGGCAATGGTCACCTGGGCGACCTGCCCTTCCTGAAGGTTGGGGCCGACGGCAAGGCGACGGAAACGGTGGTTGCGCCCCGCCTGAAAACCGGGGAGGTGAAGGGCCGTTCACTTATGATCCATGCGGGGGGAGACAACTACGCCGACGTCCCGGAAAAACTCGGGGGTGGCGGAGGCAGGATCGCCTGCGGCGTCATCAAATAGCTGGCGATAACACCGTGTTTGATAATGCCCTTCACGCCCTTCTGAAAGGAGGGGGTCGTGGAGGGCCTGACCAACAGGAGTGAAAACATGTCAGGCACTACAGCTATGCAAGGGATGCTCTACCGAACGCTCGGCAGCACGAGAGAGAAAGTCTCGGTGATCGGGATCGGGGGTTGGCATATCGGTTTGAACGGAGTGGATGAACAACTGAGCATCCGTATCATTCGCACCGCCGTGGACCGCGGCATCAACTTCATGGATAACTGCTGGGATTACAACGAGGGGGCCAGCGAGATCCGCATGGGCAAAGCGTTGTGCGATGGTTACAGGGACAGAGTATTTCTGATGACGAAGATCGATGGCCGATCAAAGAAAGAAGCGGCTAGGCAACTCGACCAATCGCTCCGTCGTCTCCAGGTCGACATGATCGATCTCGTCCAGCACCACGAGGTGCTCCGATACGAAGACCCGCACCGGATCTTTGATGACGAAGGGGCCAACGCCGCGCTTGTGGAGGCCCGGGAAGCGGGGAAACTCCGCTATATCGGTTTCACGGGGCACAAGGACCCCATGATCCATCTGTATATGCTGCAAGTGGCGGCGGATTGCGGTTTCGCTTTCGATGCGGTCCAGATGCCGCTCAACGTAATGGATGCACATTATCGGAGTTTTGAAAAAAAGGTGTTGCCGGAACTTGTTAGGCAGAAAACAGGGGTCCTCGGGATGAAGAGCATGGCGAACGGGATTCTGCTGAAGTCGAAAACAGTTACACCGATCGAGTGCCTGCATTACGCGTTGAATCTACCCACTTCCGTGGTCATAACGGGTATCGACAGCATGGAGATTCTGGATCAGGCATGCGAAGCGGTGCGGACGTTTCGCCCAATGAGCGATGAGGAGGTGCAATCCTTGCTGTCGAAAACCGCCGAGGCGGCGGCGCAGGGCGATTTCGAGCCATTCAAGACCTCATCCTTATTCGACGGTACCGCCCAGAATCCGGAGTGGCTGGGAGAGGAGCCGCAACGCCTGCAGCAGTTGATGCCGAGGTAAGTAGACGCCTTTGACCGGGGGAATGAAGCCACTGTTGACCATTGACGTATGGGAACACGCCTACTACCTGGACTATCAGAACCGCCGAGCGGACTACGTCGGCGCCGTCCTTGACAAGCTGATCAACTGGGATTTCGCCGCAGAGAATCTAAGCTGAGGGCTATTCCAGAACAAGCGGAACGGGGCTATGTGCGACACAGCGCAGCGCCCCGGGTGACCCGGCATTAGAACGGAGAGAAGCTACGGTAAAACGGCGGAATAGAGATCTGACTGAACGCGGGGGTGATTGTCAGCACAAAGAGAGAGTATATTCACATCCCCCCCCACCGCATGGGAATCCCTGAGAGTAGGAGACTATTATGGCGAGCAAGCGTACGATCAGCACAGAAGAGGCCGATCGGCTGGGGGCCACACTCGGCGTGGACTGGACCAAGATCCCAGTTGAGCAGTTCCGCCGTGGCCTTGAAGTCGAGTTGGAGCATGGCGCCCACGACCCGGACACCAACGTCACAGACGACGACATGACCGTCACGGGTAAGATTTCCTGGGCGCATCTGAAAGAATTCCCGGACTACTACACGCGTCTCGACAAGCTCGAAGCAGAGGCAAATGCGTATTGGGCGACACGTCGCTAATCCCGTCCCACCAAACCAACAAGGATTGAGACGACTCCAAGCTTTATCGGGGTCGTTTCAAATCCATTGTTCAAGAAGCCCGGATCGGCATGCTGCCTAAGGATATGCGCGCTTTGCGGCTTTCCGCGAGACAGCCCCGAGTAGTTACAGGAAAGGCAAAAATGAACGTCCTCATCATCGGTACCAATCAAAGCTTCTTCCCCATGCCGGTTATGCCGATCGGGGCCTGCATGGTCGCGGAGGCCGCGGAGCGGGCAGGCCACAAGGTCAGCATGCTCGACCTGATGTTCGAACGCGACCCAGTGCGCGCGATCGCGTCGGCTCTCCGGAAATCAAATCCTGACGTCATCGGCCTTTCAGTGCGGAATATTGATAATAACGACATGCAAAGGCCCATGTTCTACATTCCTGGCCTGTCTTTACTCATACAGGCCATCCGCTCGCGCACTGAAGTTCCAATCATTCTCGGCGGCGCTGCGCTCACGGTCATGCCCGAGGAGATCCTCCGCGCCACCGGCATTTCCAGCGCCGTGCTCGGGGACGGCGAGGTCACGTTTCCACTGCTCCTTGAACGGCTCTCGCGGGGTGAACCGCTCGATGATCTTGCAGGCATCGCTTTGCTCGCGGCCGGTGAGTTCCGGGCAAATCCCCCTGCTTCAACAGGATCCTCCAACGACTGCATGACGCCTGATTATCAGCGGTGGATCGACGTACGGTCGTACCAATCTCATTTGTCCACGGCGCCGCTCCAGACCAAGCTCGGTTGTCAATTCCAGTGCAGCTATTGCACCTATCGTAAAATTGAAGGAAATACGTATCGTTTTTCAGACCCCGGGCAGGTGGCGGCATCCGCCGTCCGTCTGGCGTCATCGGGCCTCCGGGACATTGAGTTCGTTGACAGCGTGTTCAATGTACCCCACGACCACGCGATGGCTGTTAGCGAGGCGCTCGCACGATCAAAGCCAAGGGCCCGCTTTCAGAGTCTGGAACTGAACCCGCTTTATTTTGATGATGCACTCCTTGCAGCCATGGAACAAGCGGGTTTTGTCGGAATCGGATTGACCGTGGAAAGCGCCTCTGATGAGGTGCTTCAGGGATTGAGAAAAGGGTTCACCGCTCGTCATGTGCATGCCGCTGCGGAGATCGTCCGACGCCATCATCTGCCCTGCGTCTGGATATTCCTGCTCGGCGGACCAGGCGAGACTCAGGAGACGGTTCGTGAAACGTTGCGATTTGCCGGGACCGCCATCCGTCCCCAGAATGCTGTTTTTTTCAATATCGGGATACGGATTTATCCCGGGACAGAGCTTGAATCCATTGCCCGGCGGCAAGGTGTACTCACGCTTCCTGCGGCGAAAATGCTCAGGCCGGTCTTCTACGTATCGCCGGAAGTGGATTTCGGATGGATCACGCGGCAGGTAAAGAATGCCATGAACAGCCATATGAATTTTATGAGCGGAGATTCTCTCAACTTGCCGTTCCTTCCCGCAATCCACCGCGTTGGATATCGGCTAGGGCTCAGGCCTCCGCTCTGGCGGCACACGCGCTTCATCCGCCGGGGGTTGCGGTTCGCGGGAATGGATGTGTGAAAAACCGACTCGCAGTCTATAACCCAATGTCATTGACTTAAGCGACGAACAATCGTGCTAACTTTTTTAAAATAGCCCGTCCCGAATAAGCCCCAACGGGGCGCTCTAGGTTAGCCCAGGGCAACGCCCTGGGAAATACGGCAGGTTACGTGTCAGCAGGATGGTCAGGAGGTCGGCCGGCTCCCAAAGTCATCTCCTTTGAATGGGATATCCGGCTACGGCTGAGGTGCTGAATTGCCAAGTGTTTTATGTGGGCATTATAGGTTATTTTGTATAGTTGCCGCCCCTACCCAGGGCGTTGCCGCTGGGCTAACCTAGAGCGCCCTTTCAGGGCTGATTCGGAATTGACCATTTATTAGAATCTGATCCGATGCCCCTGCACCTTAAATCAATGACATTGGTCTATAACCGACAACTGACAATTTCAGCAAAAGTCTCGGCTCACGGAAAGGACATAATCGGATGTCGATACAGGAAAGAAACGCTCACATCGCCTCATTTGCAGTCGCTCCGGCTCCCTACATCGCCGACCAGGCGACGGCTGAAGAGTTCATGCGGAGTCACTACTCGGACAGACTGACCTCCCGGAGCCTGTCGATCATCCATACTCTTTTTTCCCATCCAAGCATCAAAAAGAGGCACTTTGCCATCGAGCGGATCGAGACCCTGGTGGACGAAGAGCCGGATGCACGCATCGCGCGGTTCACGCATTGGTCCGCCGAACTCACTGCCCAGGCCATTCAGAAGGCGCTGACGCAGGCGGGGGCGAACGTAAGTGATGTGATAGGCCTGGTGGTGAATACCTGCACCGGCTACATCTGCCCCGGCATCTCGACGTACCTCATAGAAAAACTGGGACTCTCCCACACAATACGGACGTACGATCTCGTAGGCAGCGGCTGCGGCGGGGCGATCCCGAATCTCCAGGTGGCTGAGTCGTTGCTCGGGAAAAATGGAGACGGGGTGGTGGTGAGCGCTTCCGTCGAGATATGCAGCGCTACTCTCCAGGTGGACAACGATATCAGCCTCATCCTCTCGAACACCCTCTTCGGCGACGGCGCGGCAGCAGCCGTGCTCTCGAACCGGCCCGAGGGGTTCGAAATGGTCGCCTCGGCAGGCAGATACGTGCCTGAGTATCGGGACATGATCCGATATGTTCATAAGAATGGACAGCTCTATAATCAACTTTCGTTGAAACTGCCTCAAACGGTAAAAAAGGCCGCGGCTTCGGTCGTTGCGGATGTTTTAAAATCCCGGTCTCTGGCCGTACGCGACGTCAAACACTGGGCGGTTCACACGGGCGGAGAGAAGATCATCAATGCCGTTCGGGACGAGATCGGGATACCCGAGGAACGGTTACAGGCCACGCGCAAGGTCCTTGCCGAATATGGGAACATGTCGTCCCCGACGGTATGGTTCGTGCTCGATGAATTGGAACAACAGGGCATCACTCCCGGTGAGTGGTGCGTGATGCTCGCCTTCGGTGCCGGGCTCTCGGCCCATGCGTTTCTTTTTCAAAAAAGGTAACATTGTAAAAATAGGACCCCGGAATTGAGGGTGCGTCGGGTAGCATGAAGCTGTTACCAGCTCCAAGCCCCCTAAGAACCGGACGTGATAGTTTCCCATCATCCGGCTCAAGCCTTTCAAAGACCATTGTTATAACTAGGCTTTTATGTGCCCCCGACGTCTGTACCGGCTAAGCAACGGTAGACCCGACAGTAGTGTCACCAGGGGGCATTTGAATCATTGGAGTGGCAGTCGGGTCTTCATGTCAAGACGGTGGTCCAAAAGAACTCGTTACTCTCTAATCGTCACCATACGCACGCCGGAAGCCGATGTTGATATATACACGCCAGTCGTCAACCTATCAGGCAGCAGGTAGAGATAGAGATATAGAGCAGAAATGAATAGACCCACTTCCGCGCAAACAAGAAAACCGGGGTAGATTCTGCATGGTCCAGCCATGTTCACGGTTGATATCGCAGTCAAATAAAACCGTCTACCTCTCCTGCTACCTATGGAACTCCGCCTGTACCCCAGTAATCCCGACTGATGCTCCCCGAGAGACATTTCATCCGCGCCGACCGGCCCCTCCTGGAAAAAGATTGCCAAGGGTCGCCCCTTGTGGTACTCTGGTTTCATCTGACCTATAGAATATAGTGAACAAAATGCTGGTCTCAAGATTGAGATTCGCCCTTAAGAGGCGCCAGTTGAAGACACTCGTTGCCTCTGCCTTTCCGCCTACTTTCCAACCACATCAAAACATATCCAAGATGCGGTAACATCAACAAACCCGGTGGTCAAATGGCTGAGCAACCTTCCGAAAAAAACAACCCCTGGCCGGACATAAGTCGGCTTTTCAGATTCAAATTAGGTCTTGTTCAAATTCTGGCCAACGTCGCCGGGGCGATTGTTTGCATATCCTACTTTCTCTATTTTGACCGTCTTCATCCCCTGCCCTATATCCAGAAAGCTCTGCGTGCCTCGACCATCATGATGGCCATTTTAGTTATCACGGCAACTTGCTTTAACTACAACTGGTTATTAAACATCAGGCGATATATTCGGCTTCAATTGGAGGCCCGGGATGTCCCTACCGGATTGTTGCCCATTGTCCAGCGAAAAATCCTCAACATGCCGTTTTATTCCGCTTTAGTTAGCCTGGCTAACTGGCTGATGGCCGCTTTGATTATGTCGGTTTACAGCACTATGCTCCAGACCGTCGGGAAAGTCACTCTGCCGCTCATTACAAGCGGATGCCGGGTGTTTACCGGCGTGTTGATATCCGGCGTCGTCACCTCGGCCATTGTCTTCTTCACCACGGAGATATTCAGCCGCGAGGCTCGGAGTCATTTCTTTCCCGACGGTGGCCTGGTCCAGACGCCGGGCGCCTTTCGACTGCGTCTCCGGTTAAGGTTACTCTATACTTTTATGTTTGCCAGTTTCTTGCCCATGATCATCCTGGCCGTGCTGTCATACAATAAGGCCAGAATGATGCTGATCATGGACCCGGAAGAAGTTATCAGCAGTCTGCTTTATCTGACTGTTTTCCTATTAATTACGGGGCTTGCCCTGGCCATGATTTTATCCCACACCATTTCCGGCAGCATTGTTACGCCGGTAAAGGACATGGTCGAGGCCATGACCAAAGTGGCCGAAGGCGACCTGACCGCGGCAGCCGGCGTCACCAGTAATGATGAACTGGGCATTTTAGCAGACCATTTCAACCGAATGGTTGAGGGCCTCCGAGATCGCGAACGGATCAAAGAAACCTTTGGCCGGTTCGTTACCCCGGAAATTGCCCAGGCTATTCTGGAGCATCCGCCGGCCCTGGGTGGAGAGAGTACCGAGGTGTCCATTCTGTTCTCCGACGTCCGAGACTACACGACCCTGTGTGAGGAGTTACCTCCCAACGAGGTGATCAATCTGCTCAATAACTATTTTTCTTATATGGTCAGGGCAATTGAAAAGCACCAGGGGGTCGTCTATCAATTTGTCGGGGATGGGATTATGGCCGTATTTGGAGCCCCGGTGAGACTGCCTGACCACGCCACCCTGGCGGTCAAAAGCGCCCTGGAGATAATGAACGCGCTGGAGGAATTCAACACCCGGCACCGGGTGGGGTTGCCTCCCTTCCGAGTCGGAGTAGGCATCAATACCGGTCCGGTAGTGGCCGGCATAATTGGGACGGCGCATCGGATGGAATACCGGGTGGTGGGTGACTCCGTGAACCTGGCTTCCCGGATTGAAACCTTGAATAAGGAATTACATACAGATATCCTGATTAGCCAGGCCACCCGCGACCAGCTCAAAGAACCCTTTGACTTAAAGGAATTCCCGCCGGTCAAGGTCAAGGGAAAAGAGCAGCCAGTACGTGTCGCCGCGGTGATGTGATAAACGTTACTTGTTGCTGGTTGCTTGTTACTCGTTATTTATTGTCATTTTTTTACCCTTGTTTTAACAAGATAAACTCAAGTGTTTGGGGTTTTGACACTAAGCTGAGGACTAAACCTGATGGGGATGGGTTTAGTTATCGAGCTATTGGACATGGTCATTTTAGATCGGCAACGAACAACAAGCAACGAGTAACCAGCAACAAGCAACCAGAACGCTCAACACGAACAAGGAGAATTCACCATCAGTAAATTGTATGGCCAAACTGTCGGACTCAAGCCAAGCCAGATGAAGAAGTTGGAGCGTATCTACCAGAGACGTCTAACGGGTGGGGAAGTCATCGCGCCTGATCTGGCCAGAATTGTCACCGAAATATCGAATGAGACCGGGCGTCAAATCGGGTTGCTCATTGACCGCCGGGGGGCCATCTCCCATGTCATTGTCGGCGATGGTCGAGGGATTGTCATCCCCCCGTTGAGCCGCCTCCGGGGATTAGAAACCCGGCTCAAAGGCTTGCGGTTGATCCACACCCATCTTCTTGGTGAACCTCTAAGCGATGACGACCTGGCCGATCTATCCTTGCTTTCTCTAGACCTGGTCGCCGTCCTCCAGGTCAAACCCGACGGCCTGCCCGGGGCGATGACCGTAGCCCATCTCTTGCCCCAGACTATTGAGGGAAAAGACTACCGCATCATCACGGCCGATCACCCGGCTGCTTTAGACCTGGATTTCCTGCCCTTTATCCAGGCATTGGAAGAAGAGTTCGCCCGGACCGGCCAGACCTCCGAGTTAGACTCGGCCAAAGACCGGGCCATTCTGGTCTCAGTGTCGGACAAATCCCGGGCCAAGATACTTGAATCTCTGGCGGAGTTGGCGGAGTTGGCTACTTCGAGCGGTATCAAGGTGCTCGATCAAGTCATTCAGGTTACCCGCAAGATGAATTCCAGGTACGTACTGGGCCGGGGGAAGCTGACCGAACTGATGGCCCGGATGCTCCAGATGGGCGCAAATCTGCTGATCTTTGACCAGGAATTGAATCCTTCCCAGGTTCGATCATTGACCGACGCCACTGAAGTCAGAATCATTGACCGAACTCAGTTGATTCTAGACATTTTCGCCCGACGCGCCAAAAGCCGGGAGGGAAAAATCCAGGTTGAGATAGCCCAGTTAAAGTATCTCTTGCCCAGACTTGTGGTCAAAAACACGGCCATGTCCCGGTTGACCGGCGGCATCGGAGCCCGGGGCCCGGGCGAAACAAAACTGGAAATCAATCGTCGCCGAGCCAATGACCGCCTGCACCGTCTCCAAAAGCAACTGGAGAATGTCCGGAAGGAACGGCAACTCCGCCGGAGCCGGCGCCGACGCCAAGGGCTGCCGGTGATATCTATTATCGGATATACCAACGCCGGAAAATCCACCCTGTTGAACGCCTTAACCAAAAGCCGAGTGTTTACCGAAAACAAGCCTTTCGCGACATTGGACCCCACCAGCCGCCGACTCAGGTTCCCCAGGGACGTAGAGGTCATTATTACCGACACGGTAGGATTCATCGCCGATTTACCCAAAGACCTGATGGAGGCATTTAAGGCCACTCTAGAAGAGATGGAAGACGCTGACTTGCTCCTCCACGTCGTCGATGCCGGTAGTCCGGCATTCGAGAAACACACCACAGCCGTGGAACAAATCCTGGCTCAGATCAATCTTGACCAGATTCCCATCTTGATGGTTCTGAATAAAGAGGACCTGGCTGATCCCTTGACGGTAGCCAATAGATGCCAACAATATGATGCGGTATCCATTTCGGCCCTGGACGTGAACACGTTCGGCCCACTCCTGGAACGCATGGAAGATTTTTTCCTTAACCAGGCCGAGGAAAATCAGCCGTAGCAAACCGATGCCGATTTCTGCCAGAGTAGGAAAAGCCCAACTCGGAATGAGAGACAGTTTGGCGGAGATAGCATAATTATTAAGCTATTATAATGAGCTATCTTTGGATGAAGGTGCCCCGGCAAGATATTATACTTGACCACTGAGAGATCTCTGCACCCTTCGACGGATGGACGCCGGTTGATGTTTTTTTCTTGAATTATGGTCTCACCTGAAATATGTTGTCAAAAGAAACGAAAAGAGCCTAAATATAATATATGTTTCAGGTTGGATTATTAAGAAGATAAAGCCCCTTTTAATGATCATGAATCCGGGGATCAGACCTTTCGTGGTGGCGGTTTATTATGGCTGTGAAAAAAAATAAAAGAAAATTTTCGTTGGATACCAGGTTTATTGTGGCTGAAAGTAACCCCAGTATCTTAAAAAACGTTCTTCTGGTCTTAAAGTATGTCGGATTCACCAGGTTTACTAAAGCGACCGACGGCGACGAGGCGTGGGACATCATAAAAAACAAGCCCATTAGTTTCGTTGTCTCAAATTGGGATCTGGAAAAAACGTCCGGCGTTGACCTGCTGCGAAAGATCCGATCTAATGAACAATTGTCCCGGACACCGGTGTTGCTTATGTCCTCCCGTCTAACCAAAGATCATGTCATTGAAGCCGGACGATTTGGGGTAAACGGACTGATCGTTCTGCCGTTGACTATTAAGGTCCTGGAACAACAGCTTGAATTGATTTCAGATATGCTCAACGATCCGGAAGTCCGCCAGGCCGATAAATTCCTGGCCAGTGCTGAAAAATTCTTCAAAGAGGATAATTATGAACAAGCCTTGGAATCATATGCCGAGGCCATGAAGGTTTATCATCCCGCCGAGGTCTATTACAATGTCGGATACATTAAAGCCGCCCAGGACAAATATGGCGAGGCCCTGATAGCATTTCGTAAAGCCACTGAAATAAATTCATCTTTTGCTAAGGCATTCCGAGGCATGGGCACCGCGTATCAAAAACTGGGCATGGCGGATAAGGCCCAGGAGGCCATGCAGAAGGCCGCGGAAATCTACATCGGCCAGAATCGGGAGGAAGACGCCGAAGATCTTCTCTTGGAAGTGGCCAAATCAAACCCTGAGACCTCCAATGTCTATAACCTGTTAGGTATTCTCTATCGCAAACAAAAAAAATATGCCCAATCCATCGAGCAATACCGAAACGCGCTAAAGGCGACCCCGGATGATGAGAATATCCATTTTAACATGGGGCTGGTATTTATCGAACTCAAAGAATACCAAAACGCCATCGTTTCCTTTCAAAGCGCCCTGGCCCTGAACCCATCCTTCGCCGAAGCCCGGCAATTGATCAATTCTACTCAGAAAAAGCTCCAAGAAAACGGCCGGGGCTAATTTTGCCAACGCCACCCATTCCTCCCGGGTGAATAAGGAGTTAGGGTGAAAACCATTCACAAAATCGTAATTGGCGATTCCAGGTGTATGGAAGAGATCTCAGATGAAAGCATACATCTCGTCATCACATCTCCGCCCTACTGGCAACTGAAAGATTACGGCGACGGAGACCAGATAGGCTTCAATGACACTTACGAAGCATATATCAACAATCTAAATTTGGTCTGGTCTGAATGTCAAAGGGTTCTAGCCGAAGGTTGTCGTTTGTGCGTCAATATCGGAGATCAATTTGCCCGTTCTGTTTATTATGGAAGATATAAAGTAATGCCGATCCGGACAGAGATCATCAAATTCTGTGAAAGTTCCGGTTTCGATTATATGGGGGCCATTATATGGCAAAAGGTAACAACATGTAACACTTCCGGCGGGGCGGTCATCATGGGCTCATATCCTTATCCCCGCAATGGAATTATAAAATTAGACTATGAGTTCATCTTGGTTTTTAAGAAGTACGGCGCCGGGCCAAAGGTCGAGGCAGAGATGAAAGAAGCATCTAAGCTGACCCCGGAAGAATGGAATCAATATTTTACCGGGCATTGGAATTTTCCGGGTGATAAACAAAATAAGCATTTAGCTATGTTCCCGGAAGAATTGCCCAAACGCCTGATCAAGATGTTTAGCTTTACGAGAGACACGGTGCTCGACCCATTTCTCGGCAGCGGAACAACTATTCTGGCCGCAAAAAATTTGAACCGAAATTCTATCGGTTATGAAATCAACGACGAATTCCTGCCGATAATCGAAGAAAAGGTCGGTCTCAAACAACCAGGCATTTTTCAAAACGCAAATTTTGAATTAATCCGGCCGGAAAAATTTCAAAAGGATTTCGCCGACAACATCAAAAAATTACCTTATATATTCGTTGATCCCATCAAGTTTGACAAGAAAGTGGATCCGAAGAAACTCAATTTTGGTTCTAAAGTTGACCATAACTCTTCTGCGAACCATCAATACTTCATGGTCTCAGAGATTATTTCTCCCACGGTGTTATTGCTGAATGACGGCACCAATCACATTAAAGTAAAGCTGATCGGCCTGGCTGAAAATCCTGAGACTCGCGAAAAAGCCATTGAATTCTTGACGGAAAAGGTAAAAGGGAAGAAAGTATACCTGAAACATGAATTAGAATCGGTCGACACGAATGGCTCTGATCGGGGATATGTCTACCTGAAGAATAAAACATTTGTTAACGCCCATCTGATCAAGAAGGGCTTGGCCGAGGTTGATGTTAGTATTGATTTTAAGTATATGGAAAAATTTTTGAGGCTTAGGAGAGAGAATTGATCATTCCAGGTCGTTGACCGGTGGAGTGGCTGGAAGGGCGACCAGGGCGGAAGTGCCCTGATTGGGCCGGCTCTCTAGATTGATCGAGCCTTTGTGATCGAAGATAATTTTTCGGGCGATGGTCAGGCCCATGCCCACGGAGAGCGGCCTGGTGCTAAAAAACGGATTGAAAACAAATTGAATATCATTTGGTTTGATCCCCACCCCGGTATCGGTAATGGACAAATAGGACTTTTTATCAATTCTCTTACCCTCGATGGTAATCGTCCCGCCCTGGGGCATGGCTTCCCAGGCATTCTGAAGCAGGATATCTAAAACCCGCAACATCAACTGCCGGTCGGCATAAACTTCGACATCTTCATCCACTACAACAACCAGGGCAATCTTTGACCCGATGTCCGGACGGCCATAAAGTTCCAAGACCGCGGCCTTGGCCAGGTCTTCAAGCAGGATCAGATCCGGCCGGGGCTTCGAGATTTCGGCGTACTCACCCACCAACCGGACGATTTGCTCCAACCGCTTAGACCCGGCCAGAATATTCTCCAGGTAAACCCGGTAAGGGCCGTCGGGCGGTAACTTCCGCAACATCAAATTAGCAAATCCCCCTATGGCGGCGGCCGGATTTCTTATTTCATGAGCCACACTCATGGCGATTTGATTCAGGTTCTCGATGCGCTCCTTATCCAGCAGCCGTAGCTCTTCCACATAGGCCTGTTCTTCCCGGCGTAATTCCACCAGTTCGGTCACGTCTTTAATCAGCAGAACAATCCCGATGTGCTGGTCCCGGTTACTCAGATCCCGCAGGTAGGAAGTGGTGATGCCCAGGTGTTTGGTTTGGCCCTGTGGTGTAACGTACAATGTTTCTTTATAGTAATTTAACTTCTTGTCGTAAACGACATCAATCAGGACTTGATTGAACTCAAGATTATCCCCGGAGCTGAGGAAAATTTCTCCCCACCCGGCGTTGGTATACTCCTCTCGCCGGTGGCCCAGGATGGTCAAGGCGGCCTCGTTGACCACGGGAATACTCCCGTCGGGCAGGATGACAATCAGGCCGTCACTCATACTCTCCAGTATGTTATTTATAATAATGTTGGATTCATTATCATCCATAATCGGGCCCATCACCTGCCGGCGTACATCCGTTGATAGTAATCAAGGTACTCACCCGTCTTGATCCGCCTCCACCAGGCTTCGTTTTGAAGATACCAGGCCACGGTCTCTTTCATCCCCTGGGCCAAAGTGTAGCCGGGGGTCCACCCCAATTCAGTCTGAATTTTTGTAAAATCCATGGCATAACGCCGGTCATGACCGAGTCTGTCGGTAACGAACTTAATCAATCCATCATAGCTGCCCGGCTGGTGGCCCTTCTGAATGGCCAGTTCCCTCAATAAGGCCCCAACCAGATCTAAATTGGTCAATTCACTGGCCCCGCCCAAATTATAGACTTGGCCCTTTGTCCCATGATGGATAATCAGGTCCACGCCGCGGCAGTGATCGCCCACGTAGATCCAATCCCGAACATTCAGCCCATCCCCGTAAACCGGTAAGGGCAGCCCTTCTAAGGCATTAGTCAGCATTAGCGGAATGAGCTTTTCCGGAAATTGAAATGGTCCGTAATTATTCGAACACCGTGTAATCAATACCGGAAGCCCGTAAGTGTGGGCATAGGCCAGAACTAATAGATCGGCTGCGGCCTTGCTGGCCGAGTACGGGCTTCTGGGATCCAATGGCGTTTTTTCGGAAAAGGCCCCGGACGGACCGAGAGAGCCGTAGACTTCATCGGTGGATATCTGGACATACAGTCCCACCCCACTTTTCCGCGCCGCTTCCAGCAACACCTGGGTTCCTTCCACATTGGTCCGGACAAAGACCGAGGCGTCTTCGATGCTCCGGTCCACATGGGACTCCGCCGCGAAATTGACCACCACGTCTATCTCCCGGCTTAACAATTCTGCGACCAGGCCGGTGTCACGGATATCACCCCTGACAAAAGTGTAGCGGCCACCAGATTCCTCTTCCAGCCCGGCGAGGTTCTCCAGATTTCCGGCGTAGGTCAATTTATCCAGGTTCACCACCTGGTAATCTGCATATTTATTCAGGACGTACCGGATAAAATTAGCCCCAATAAATCCGCAGCCTCCGGTTATAAGGAACTTCATAAACACATCCTCAATGCTCTAGGGCAAGCAGTTCCCATTATCGATATATACTTTGACCGGTCATGATTGTCCGTGACTCATTCAACCCAATCGGCAACACGCACACGTAACAAAATGTCATTGGCGTAAGTGAATTGACGGCGGCTTTATGTGACCATTACATGGTATTTCGTATAGTCTTAGCCCATACCCAGGGCGCTGCCCAAATGCTGTTGAATTAGCGGCAGGGACACATCGCCAGGGTGAACCGCTGAATCGCCGGTGGTTTTATGCGACAATTTCATGGTATTTTGTATAGTCTTAGCCCATACCCAGGGCGCTGCCCTGGGCTAACCTAGAGCGCCCCGTTGGGGCTTATTCGGAATGGGCCATTTTTAAGAATTTAGCATGACCGTCAGCCTTAAGTCATTGACCCGCAACCAGCAACAGGCAACAAGTAACCAATTCATCCCGCCCAGTAGTGCTCTTTGTATTGACGATAAAAGGCGATTGTCTTGTCCAGGCCTTGACTCAGGGAAGCCTGGGGACGCCAGCCCAGGATACGCTCGATCTTAGAAAAATCAGCCACATAATCCCCGACTTCAATCTGCTTCCGCTCTTCCGGCCAGGGAACGGTTTTGATGGTCCCGGAATCGGCTTGAGCCACGATCATTTCCACCATCCGGCGAAATGTCACCGGTTCCCCACAACCCAGATTAAACACTTCGCCGACCGCCTCTTCCCTTTCGCCGGCCAGCAGAAAAGCGGCGGTGACATCATCTACGTAATTATAGTCACGCAACTGGCTACCCTCGCCAAAAACCGGAAGAGCCTGTCCATCCATGGCCAACCTGACGAACCAGTTGAGGATACCGTATTTCCCGTGCTTCATTTGATGGCGGGGTCCGTAAGTGTTATTTATCCGTAATGAGGTCACGGCCATCCCACGTTTCTGCCCCAACAGCAGAAAGTATTTTTCCCCGGCCGTTTTATTGATTCCGTAAATGTCTGAGGGATCCATCGAATGTTCCTCATCCACCGGCGTATATTTAAGCTTGCCGTATTGCCCTCGCGTCCCGGCATAGACGATCCGGGCATCCGGGCACTCCTCCAGGCAGGCCAGCAGAAATATCATATTCCCCCGGCAATTGATGTCGATATCCAGAAGCGGGTCGGTCATGCTATCCACGTGAGAGGTCTGGCCGGCAATGTGAAAAACAAGTTTTTTGCCCTTCAGACATGACCTCACCTTTTCCTCATCGCGAATATCGCCCAGGACCACTTCCACCTGGTCCTTAACCGGCTCCAGGTTAAA
>JADFYN010000019.1:0-6553 GCA_015233055.1 Deltaproteobacteria bacterium | reverse complement strand
TGCCCAAAAAACCCAACCCGCCCGTGACCAAGACCGGTAAGCCGGCATAATAAGAATTGTGCATTCAAAAATCTCCTTCGTCAAACCTCAAAGCTGAGTGCCGGCCATGGTCTCCGCCGACCACCAAGTCAAAAAACCGGATAGACTCAGGATAACCGTGGCCCCCAGAATTCAAGCAGACTCCGGCGTTGCGCCTCCAGACTATAACGCCGGGCTGTTTCGAAGCCTGCCTGCCGCACGGATTCCAGGTGCGGAGAAGACGGATTATCCATAATCAACGTTAAGATATATTCCAATCTGTCGGCTAAGGCGAAGGGATCCTGGTCAGGGCACCAGAAACCGTTTCCGTCATGGGCGTACTCTCGGCCGCCACCGCCGGGAAAGCCGACGACGATGCACCCGCCGGCCATAGCCTCGATGGGCGGAAGACCGAATCCCTCCAAGACCCCGGTAGCCATGAACACAGCACATTGCCGCATGGTCCGGGCCGCTTCATCTTCCGTCATGCCATCAATCGGCACCCATTTGACGGATCTCAATTGGGGCGCCCGATGCCACAGGATGCCCATAACCGTTCGGACAGCCCAGGCTCCTTTGCGCGGCATGAAAGCCACAGCCGGATTCCGCTCCTCCTGAGTAGGATGGAAAAGCTCATGGTCAATCCCCCCCGGGACCAGGGCCGCATCAAGATTAAACACATTCTTGACGAATTTAAGTATTTCCACCGAGCTGACCATGACTTCGGACACCCCGAAGTCGAGCCAGGTCTTTTCCCGCGGCAGAGAATTGAAGACATAGAAATGGTTCTGACAAAAAATCACCTTGCGGCACGGGACCAGGGAAAAGGCGTTAATGGCCTGGGTATGATCCTCAGGAATGACGATCCAGTCGTCAGTTAAAAGATCCAATTTCTGCGAGCCATTGATCACCGGGACATGATGGGAAAACCATGACGGCGTAAAATCGGGTTTAAAGTGAACCACCGCGGCCTGAAACCCGGCCCGATTAAGTTCTTCCACGTGCCGGTAGAGGACTCGGATGCCACCCGAAGGATTAGGGTTATCATGGCAGATGTAAAGGACTCGGCTCATCACATCCTCAATTTACCGCTACGTTTATAAAATCCGCTTCAGCCCGAATCCCCTTCTTATTAGATTTTCACCAGGAAATGTCAAGATCTTTTTGACTCTGAGACCATCCATAGACTCTTGCCCGCGGTCGTCCGGATAATCAGGAAAGTTTGTCATGACGGTCAATCACGGGAACATATCTTGAGCCATCCCGCTCCCCATCTTGGGCCGATCCGGGGCTCCGAAAGGCTCCTCTGATCCGAATACCGGCTTCAGACAAAATGCGACGAAGTTCTGTGAGCAGGGCACAATCGAATAGAATGGCCATGCCGCAATCCGAACTGATTTCCCGCGGCACGGGGACGATTTCATGAGGCATTTCTTTAGCCTTAAGGATTTTTTCGGCTTTGAGGATATAATGGATTGAATCCAGGATGGCCACACAGGTAGGAGACATGGTTGGAATTACCGGTAGGTTTGCCGATGGGAGACGATTTGCCGCAAGGCGGCCAGAGCCACGTCTATCTCATCAAAAGTGTTAAAGAAACCAAGGGAGAATCGAATCGTCCCGTGGGGAAAGGTCCCGATGGTCCGGTGTGCCCGGGGAGCGCAATGCAGCCCGCCCCGAGTCGCCACCCCAAAGTCACGATCTAATCTAAGACAAATTTCATCGGCCGGGAAACCAGCCACGGTGATGGACACCAGCGGAACCTTAGCCATGGGATCAGCCGGGCCGTAAACCGTTACTTCCGGAATCTCGGCCAGGCCCTCCATGAGGCGCCGGGTCAGGGCCTGCTCATGCTCTCTGATCTTCTCCAGGCCGGTGTGCCGGATGAAATCAACCCCGGCCCGCAGGCCGGCCAGGCCGATGGTGTTGGGCGTCCCGGCCTCCAGACAATCCGGGAAAAAATCGGGATGCTCCTCCTCTTCAGATCTACTACCGGTGCCGCCGGTGACCAAAGGCTCCAAATTAATCCCCGGAGCCAGGCAGACCCCTCCGGTACCGGTGGGGCCGAGCAAGGATTTGTGACCGGTGAAGGCCAGCAGGTCAATCCCCAACTGGTTCATATCAATGACGACACTACCGGCGGATTGAGCTGCGTCAACGGCCAGCAGGGCCTGCCCCTTAATCCGGCTGATAGCCCTGATCGGGGCAATACTGCCGGTGACATTGGAGGCATGGTTAATGACGATCAACCGGGTGCGCGGGGTCAAGGCCAGGGCGATCCGGGCCGGGTCCACAGTTCCGTCTGGGCCGGCCGGGACCACGGTCAATTCTATTCCCCGGTGCTTGACCAATCGGGTCAACGGACGCATCACCGAATTATGTTCCAGCGACGTGGTCACCACATGATCTTGGGGGGCCAGCAGGCCGTTAAACACCAGGTTAAGAGCCCAGGTGACATTGATCGTGAAAATAACCCGGCTTGAATCCGAGACGTTGAACAACTCCGCCACGGTTTCCCTGGCTTCAAACACAACGCGGCCGGCTTCCAGGGCCATGCGGTGACCGGAACGGCCCGGACTGGCACTGGTCGTGGCCATAAATTCAGCCATGGCCTTGATCACGACAGGAGGCTTGGGAAACGAGGTGGCCGCGTTGTCAAAGTATATCATGGACTGACTACCCGATCAGCCTGAGCCATGGCGGACATTATTTCAAACATGTTGGAGACCCGGCCGGCCTGGAGCTGAGTTTTCAGATGATAAAAGTCCAGGCAAGTGCCGCAGACCAGTATCTCTGTGCCGGCTTTTTCCAGGTCTTGCAAGGCCGCCAAGACATCCGAACCGACTGCAGCCAATTTAACCCCGGAGTTGAACATGACCAGACATTTGGGCTGCGGAGTGACATCCTTTATGGTTTTGACAAAGGCCCGCAACAGGATTCCGCCCAGTTCATCGTCCCCGTGCCCCATTTTATCGGATGGAATTTTAATCACCAGAACAGGTTTGTGGGACGCAACGCAAGGGGTTGGGGCCGAATCGGTGGTCTGCCCAGGGGCCCCGCTCCGAATCACCCGGAGCCGATAGATCCCCGCTTCAACTTCTTCTTCAATTTTATGTCCCTGACTGGTCACGAACCTACCGACATTGTTTCTGGCGGCTTCATTGTCCAGGATCACAGTAAAGGCGGCCAGGTCGGTTGTCTCTAAACAAGCCTTCGTCTCAAGCACGGGTTGCGGGCAGGCCAACCCCCGACAGTCGATCACATCCTGCATAGGTAACCTCGATCCGTATGCTGACGGGTTATGATTTCATATATCCCGGACCTGGATCAATTGTTGACAAGATCCGGCGAGGACGGCATTGGTCATCAAATCAAGCCATTCAAATTTTTCCGCCACACAAGACCAATCGCGTCCCGGTAATAAAAAAAGGTCCGGATGTTTCTTTCTTTTTTCGTAACTATCACATACTGAAGGATAGTTCCAATAGTTATTATCAATCAATCCGGCTTCTGGCCATAGCTTTCATCTATAAACCGTATATCGTCTGGCCACGCCGGAGCGCTGTTGCTGGTTGCTTGTTTCTGGTTACAGGTTAGGTGTTACGGGTTACGGGTTGACGAGGCATTGGATGAATTTCTATAAAATAGACAAATCCGCTTAAGCCCCAACGGGGCGCTCTAGGTTAGCCCAGCGGCAACGCCCTGGGAAATCCAAATGGTTACGTATCAGCAAGATGGTCAGATGGTAGGCCAACCTCAAAGCCATTTCCTTTGGAAGGGATACTCAACCACGGCTGCGGTTCTGAATTGCCAACGATTTTATGTGGGCATTATAGGTTATTTTATTGGGTTGTGCCCCATACCCAGGGCGTTGCCACTGGGCTAACCTAGAGCGCCCTTTCAGGGCTTAATCGGAATGGGCCATTTTTAAGAAGTTAGCCTGACCGTCCAGCCTTAAGTCGATGACATTGGCAGATATTTGACTATGGTCGAATCAATTCAGCTAAGATTCGGGCGGAGTTCTGGACGATTTCAGAGCAAACAGCGGCGAATAAATTCTTCTCTTGGGCTTCCTTTCGCCCTTCTTCGGTACTCATATCCACACCCAACAGGTCATTGCACCTGATCGTCCCATACCGGGCCTCAAAACGAGAAACGAAATCCCTAATCGCATCATAGCACTCGTATCTGGCCCGGCGATCATTTTCCTCGACTCCGCCGCCGGCAAACCCCAGGACCAGGCCGGCCCCGATGACCGCCCCACAGGTTAGACCCAGGCCCATTCCGGCGCCAAATCCCCGACCCAACTTCAAGGCGATGTCTCTGTCTAGATGGTAACGTTCACCGAATCCGGCGAACACCGCCTGGGTACAAGAAAACCCCTGTTTAAACAATTCGGCGGTACGATTTATTTCGTTCGTAAAGTTGTCCATATATAGCCGCGTTTCACCGGTTCTCAGACCGAATGAGTAGAGAGTATGTTATTGTTTTAATTTAATAAAATTCAACAAGGGATTGGATACAGAAATTCATCGGGAGCGGCCGGCTCTTGGATCGAGAAAACAGGGTATTCCGTTTTCCACCCCATTGCCTGTGACGTCGAGACAGCCGGATATGGATGGTCATCACTATTACCGGGGGCGGCAAGCCGTGGCTGATCGCTTATGATTCATCGTCTCGGAGGACCGGGCTAGTCAAAAAGCCGGTCTTAAGTTTGGCATAACCGGAATCGAGGCGTTGAATGTGCCGAAACATATTCAAGCTAATCGAAGACATAAATCTAAAAGTCAAACTGGACTTCTCATCCATCAACTGGGCAAATTCCTTCTTGGGTAAAAACTTCACCCGCGTGTCAACAATGGCGGTGACCGTGGCTGAGCGGGGTTTGTGATCGATCAAGGACATTTCCCCAAATATTTCATTTTCCTTTATGTCGCCTAAGGGTATTTTTTCTTCGTTGTACGTCCCCATCACAGTCAGACGGCCACTATCAACCAAATAAGCACCGTCTCCGGTTTCCCCTTGGAGAAAGACTACCGCCCCGGCCGGAAAAACCTTTTCGTGACTAAACAACCGGCCGAGATCCTGCCCCAAAATATCGGCAGGCAAGACTTTGAAAAGATTCATATCACTTTCGGCGTTGTCCAGCAACTCCTGTTCCGACAAGTTGTGTCCGAAGAGCTGTCTCAAGGTGGCTACCGCCGACTTATATTTTTCGTTCAGGTTCCGTAATCTTTGCGGCAGAAAAAGGTAGAGTCGATAGATCAAAGACCGGACGTGGTCACTCTCTTCCTCCATCATCTTTTCAAACGTGCGTCTGGACAATATCCCGATTAAGGTTTCATCTTGGTCGGCCACCACCGACGCGGTCCGGGGAATATTATAAAACAGGCTAATCTCTCCAAACAGTTCCCCGATCCCCAACTGGGCCATGTCCACTTCGTCCACCACCACCCGCACCCGGCCGACCTTGATAAAATACATCTCATCGCCCACCGTGCCTTGCCGGCAGATAACCTGGTCTTTGGAGAAGGTCTTGGTCTTGGAAAAGATTCTCGACAGGTGTTCATTGTTGATCGCGCCAAACAAGGCACCGCTGATATTCTGACAGATCAGGTCTATTTCTCGTTTTTCCGCCACCCCGGTTTCCCAATGAATGGGGTATAAAAATTCGTCTAAGTACTCGATGATGTTGGTCCGGCTCTCCAGAGGCATTTTCATTAAGTCAATTGATGCCTGTTTAGCTTGTTCCGTGGACAGATACTTTTTCTCCTGGATCCGCCTAAGAATCAAATGCTCGCGCAAGGCTTGCTCTCCATCCAGGCCGACCATGAACAGATAAGCATCTTCTTGTTTTTCATCTGCCTGGATCATATTTCCCGGTTTGGTCCCAGCCAAACGCTCCCGGCCCAGGGCTACCAACTGCTCGAAGGGAAGATCCAGCCGACATTTTTTGGCCTGATCAATGACGCGAATATCCTCCTTTGAGAGTGGTTGAATCTGTTCGGCAACGACCTCCATATTGAGGCCCATAGACCGGAAAATCTTAATGATCATTTCATTGTTGATCCCTTTTCCGGCCACGTTGCTGTGGACGTCGGCGCTGAAATTGGGCGGCGAATAGAGTAACTGGCCATAGTTATCCGTGGCATGTACGTGGAGAAAGATTTTGTTTTTAATCACCCACTTCCCAACCCGCACCGCGGCCTTTACCGGATCTTCGCCCTCAATATTTATGTGGCCGCTGTCAAAGGTGATGCCGAAATTGTTCGCCGCCTCCTGCTCGGTTAGATGAGATTTTATCCTGGAGATGAAGTCCAGATACCTTTGAGTCGTTTGTTTATCTTTTGTATCACAGTAATTTTCGAAGGTAACGTGGATCGCTCCCCGAGTAGCGTACTTGACCAGCTCAGCCATATTCCGGTCTTGATCCAAATCGACCGCGTGGACCACGACGGTCTTGGCCTTGATGTCGAGGCCCAACTGGATAGTCTCTTTGATCAGGTTTAACTTTTTTCCGGGATTGGCAAAATGT
>JADFYN010000199.1 GCA_015233055.1 Deltaproteobacteria bacterium | reverse complement strand
GAATGTCCGAATGTTTCAGAACCCGGTGGTTCAGGACAACCTGCGGCGGCTTCAGGGGTTCGGGGCCATCGTGGTCATGCCCGGATGCGGTGATCTGGCCTGTGGCGAAACCGGGCCGGGCCGGCTGGCTGAGTTGCCGGAAATCATCGAGGCCATTAAGTCCGCCCTGACGGTCAAAAGCCTGGCCGGGAAAAAAGTCCTGGTTTCCGCCGGCCCCACCCGGGAAATGATTGATCCGGTCCGATTTATAAGTAATAGATCGACCGGAAAGATGGGCTTTGCCATGGCGGCCGAAGCGCACCGGCGGGGCGCCCGTGTTTTTTTGGTCACCGGCCCGGTCACGACACCCCGACCGATGGGGGTAACCGTGGTGGAGGTAACTACCGCGGTGGAGATGCGTCAGGCCGTGCTTGATCTGGCCCAAGACGCGGATATAGTGGTCAAGGCCGCGGCCGTATCCGATTATGCCCCGGCCGAGCAGTATGCCCAGAAGGTCAAGAAGGGTTTAGTTGAGCAAAACCTCCGGTTGATCAAAAACCCGGATATCTTAGCCGAACTGGGACGCCATAAGGGCCGCCGCTTGCTGATTGGGTTCGCGGCCGAAACGGAAGATCTGCTGGCCCACGCCAGAGAAAAAATGATCAATAAGAACCTTGACCTGATCGTGGCCAATGATGTCAGCCGTCCCGGAGCCGGTTTTGCCGTGGACACCAATATCGTCAAACTGCTCTATCCCAACGGACGGATTGACGATATTCCCTTAAAATCCAAAGAAGACGTGGCCCGGGACATTTGGGACAGGATTGTGGAATTGCCGGCTCAGCGCGGACCGGTCCAGTGATCGGCCTGGCCCTGGGCGGCGGGGGTGCACGGGGTGCGTATCAAATTGGGGCGTGGCAGGCTTTAGCCGAACTGAAGGTGGACATCACCGGTGTGGCCGGGGCCTCCATCGGCGCCTTTAACGGGGCCCTGATCGTGCAAGGGGATTTGGACCGGGCGATCCGGGCCTGGACCGACTTTGATCCAAGCCGCCTCCGCCGATTCAACCCCAGGACCATATCCAGATTGCTGGGCGATGCGGCGTTGATCCTTTTGCCCTGGCCGCTGGGAAAGATTTCGGCCGGAGTCCGGACAGCCCGCCTGTTATCTTTATTGCGCACCGGAGCGAGGGCCGCAGGAACGGCCAAAGCCATCGTTGATTTGGCTAGAACCGGCTGCCTGGATGACCAAATGCTGCGGGAGTTGATCACCCGGTATGTGTCTTGGGAAGCCATAGTCGGCTCAGGCAAGAAACTCTACATCTCCACGACCACGGGATGGCCTGTGGTCCTGGGGCCCCGGGCCCGCCGGCAAGCTATTTACCATGAAGCCGGACAAACCCGATCTCCGGCTGAGCTGGTTGACCTGATCACAGCCAGTATGTCCCTCCCCTTCATCTATTCGGCGGTGGCCCTTGATGACGTCCGTCATCTTGACGGCGGGTTAAAAGACCGGATTCCCATTTCGCCCTTGGAGCAGTCGGGTGTCCGGAAAATCGTGGCGGTTCACCTCAAGCCCGACCGGACCACGGATTCCCCGGCTTGCCCCCAGACTGAGATTATCGATGTCTCCCCCAGTCGAGACCTGGGCGGTTTCTTTAAAGGGACCCTCAATTTCGGACGAGATATGATGGAGTTAATTGAGTTAGGATATCAAGACACCCTGGCCGCCTGCCAAGAAAAGTTTTAATGCGCCCCGCCTCCTTGACCCACAATCCTAACCAATCACCATTCCTCCATTCTCAGGGTCGCGGCTATTTCAGATAGTATCTTATTCTAGCTAAACATTTTAGATAAATCTTGACACCGGGCAAAGAAATAACGTAGTCATTTTGTAGCTATTAAATGACTCGCCAAACCGAGGCACTTGTGACAATCCAATTGATGTCTGACAAAAGATAATCCGTTTAAGCCGGGTGTTACTGGTTACTCCTTTAAAATAACAGGGAACGAGAACCCCGCAACCCGTAACACGTAACCAGTAACCCGCCAGGCCTGCCGCTGCAACCTTCCAAGGAGGTAATTGTATGAATCTCATGTCCAAGCTCGCCGAAATTGTCGGCCGGGAAAGAGTGTTTGATGATCTTGCCGAAAGAATTTCCAATTCCCGGGACATGTCAGTTCATCAAGGTGTACCGGAACTCATTGTTCACCCGGCCGGCACCGAAGAGATTTCTAAGATAATGAAACTGGCCAATCAGGAAAAAGTTCCGGTCACCGCCCGCGGGTCAGGCACCAGTGTCACCGGGGCAGTCTTACCGGTGTGCGGGGGCATCCTGATGGACTTGTCGAGGATGAATAAGATTAAGCATATCGACAAAGCCAACTTCCATGCCGTGGTGGAACCGGGCGTTATCTGCGCCCATCTTAACGCAGCCCTGGCCAAGGAAAAGATGTTCTTCCCTCCTGATCCCGGAAGCTCAGCCATCGCCACCCTGGGCGGGATGGTGTCCACCAATGCCAGCGGGTTGCGGGCGGTGAAATACGGCACGACGAAGGACTATGTCCATGCTTTGGAGGTGGTTTTAGCCGACGGCTCAATCATCAAGACCGGCACCACCGCCCCCAAGACGGCCACGGGCTATGACCTGACCCGATTGCTGGTTAATTCCGAAGGCACGTTGGGGATTATTACCGAAGTAACGGTGCGCATACTCCCTCTGCCTCCCTATACGGCTTTTGCCATGGCCCTGTTTGACAATTTGGATGACAGCGGCCGAGCCGTGACCGAGATACTGACCTCGGGCATACAATTATGCGCCTGTGAGATTATGGACCGGGCCAGCCTCAACGTGGTCAAGAAACGTTATAATCTAGATATATCCGACGCCGAGGCCCTGATTATTATGGAAGTGGACGGCCACAAGGCGGCGGTCCAAGAGCAAATGATCTTCATTGAAGAGACATGCAAAAAACATCACGGCATGGATGTGCGCTGGTCGGATGATCCCAACCAGCGGGCGCAGATGTGGCAGGGCCGGGCCGGACTGGTGCCGGCTTTATCGCGTTTGAAACCGGGCTACCGGTTGGTCCCCATCTCGGAAGACTTTGGGGTGCCGTTGACCAAAATCCCGGAGGCGATCCGCGGGGCTCAGCAGGTAGCCGCGAAATATGATGTAATTATCTCTACCTTTGGCCACGCCGGAGACGGCAATGTGCACACCACTTTTGTCATCGACCTGACCGATAAATCCCAATGGGATCGGTTGAGGCCGGCCTCGGACGAGCTGGTGGACCTGGCCATGAAGCTTAAAGGAACGATCAGCGCGGAGCACGGGACCGGTTTGACCCGCAGCGGGTACATCCGCCGAGAACTGGGTCAGGTTCTCGACGTCATGAAGACCATCAAGCAGGCCTTGGATCCCAACAATATTCTCAACCCGGACAAGATGGGTTTTGCCGAAAATGATGGCGATATTTTTGATCATTTTGCCTTTGAGCCGCTGATCAAGGGCATCGCCGAGGCCAATTCCTTTGGCACAGACGTTAACGCCGAGGTCCTAGCCTGCGTCCAATGCGGGTTCTGCCGTAACGGGTGCCCCACCTTCTCGACCACGGGATTGGAATCATTCAATGCCCGCGGCCGCAATATCCTGGCCTTCCAGATGATGACGGGACAATTGGAGCCAGGCCCGGAGCTGGCCAACACCTTGTATCGATGTACCACTTGCGGGACGTGCACCTACTTCTGCCCGGCTCAGATCAAAGTGCCGCAGATCGTCAAGAAGGCCAGAGAACGCCTCTATCAGGCCGGATTGCTGCCGGAAAATTATGCGGCCGTGCTCGAAAACATTCGGAAGACGAATAATCCCTTTGCTTCATCGAAAGAAGACCGGGTGTCCTCTTTTCCCCCGGACCTGCGCGAAGCCATCGCCAAAGGAACCTTACCCCGGCAGGCCGAGACGCTGCTGTTCATGGGCTGCGTACCCAGTTACGTGGATATGAAAATCGTCCCCAGTTTGATCAAGAACCTGAGTAAGGCCGGGGTTCAATTCACGGCCCTGGCCATGAATGAGATCTGTTGCGGGCTGCCCATTTACCTTTCCGGATCGGATGAGTTTGCCGCCCACGCCGACCGCGTCATGGCCATGGTTAAGGAAACCGGGGCCAAGGAGATCGTCACGCCCTGCGCCGGTTGCTATCACACCTTGCATGATCTGTATCCTGGTTTTAGCCGGATGGGGTGACCCTGTATCATGCGGTCGGATACACCGAAAAACTCTTGGAAGAAGGCAAACTCACCTTGACCGAAAGCATCAAACAAAAGGTGACTTACCATGATCCCTGCGATTTGGGCCGACGGGTCGGGGTCTTCGATGCTCCCAGGAATATCATCAAGCAGGTGCCTGGGGTGGAGTTCGTGGAGATGAGCCGGAATCGGCTTCAAGCCCGGTGCTGCGGCGCCGGCGGTGGAGTCGGCGGGGTCGACTCGGCTATGGCCTTGAATATGGCGGCTCAACGGGTCCAAGACGCCCTGGACGTGGGCGCCGAGATACTCGTCTCAGCCTGCGCCTCGTGCAAGGACAACCTACGCAAAGGGCTGAAGAACATCCCCAAGGAGCAACGAGGT
This sequence comes from Deltaproteobacteria bacterium, assembly GCA_015233055.1. GTDB lineage: Bacteria > Desulfobacterota > JADFXK01 > JADFXK01 > JADFXK01 > JADFXK01. The sequence continues at coordinate 1,889 of JADFYN010000199.1, read as the reverse complement.
AAGCTCAAGATCATGGACATTAACGAATTGGTGGACGAAGCCGGCGGGAAATCTAAAAAGAAAAAGTAGTTGCGGGTTCCGGGTTGCGTGTTGCGGGTCAACGACATTGGGATGTTCTCGGATGAGTGACCGGACGCCCCGGCTGTGGTAGGCTAGATGATCACGCTGGAGGAGCCTGCCCTATCGTCGGTGCGTCCGGTCGGTGAAACAATTTTATGGGGCGTCTGGTCGCCCCAGGCGGGAACTGTCTATTTGCTGTACATGTTAATCCATTCAGTGAGCAAAGGGTTGCCTGTTCCAAAGCGACTTTGCATCTTGGCCAGGCGGTCTTGCTTGATTTGCGCCAATTGAGCTAGTTGGTCCGGAGTCAGGCCGGCCTTTATTTGGGTCATGACATTGACCCGGTTGACGACCATATCCTCTCCGGCCGCGGCCACTAGTTTAAAGGCGGCCCGGACAGCCGCTTCAGTGACATTGGGAGTGTTGGTCACGGTACGAAGATTCTGTATGGCCGTTTTCAGGTTGGCCCGCAATGTCTGGCTCTGAGTTTGATTGGCTTTAAGGATGGTTGCGACGGCCTGCTTCTGGGCGTCGGTCAGATTGAGTTGCGTCAGAAGCCCGAGAATTCCTCCAGAGTGACCGAATTTTCCAAAGGCGCCGGCCCCTTGAACCGTTCCGATAAAGGCTAAGGCCAATACCAGGACAACAATAAAAATTCTTTTCATGTTCGTGCTCCTTCCCTTCAAGTTAAAATTTGGTCGGTGGTCCTTTGATCGCCGACAACGTTGGATTTGAATTCCTCTGACAGGGACTCAATTCGAGGTGTTACCGTATAGTCGCCGGATTTCTCCAAAAGGTTACAACCCGGCCGAGTTCAGGACGAAATCAATCCAGCCGTCATTATACCCCGCCTCTGGTCGAGCGAATGTTGCGGTGTCGAAAGGGAGATGGTCATTGGCCGGTTGTTCCGATTATAGAGGCTTATTCTCCTGTATCGATATGGTGCCCGTCTTTTTGTTATTCTTTTTGGCGGCCGATGGTACGCCACTTTCTTGACCACATACGTCCTCTTGACCACATACGCCTTCTTCACCACCGGCCTCTTGACCACATAAGCCCTCTTTGCCACATAAGCTCTCTTGACCACATAACTCCTCTTTGCCACATACGGTTTGGGGTGCCGTATTTTCTTAACCACGACCACCCGTGTCGTTTGCATGGCAAAACAGTCTTGCGCATCAGAAAAAAACAAGAATAACGCCGCAATCATTGGAAGGAAAACCAAAAGACTTAGTTTTCCGATGCCCTTACTCATGTCATACCTCCTCTAGCCTGAGAAAATGAACCGCAGTGATCTGACCCTATTCAGGGACTTTTTCAAGATAGCCTTTGTTTCCGTACCGAGGCCGGGGCCACCTTCAACCTGAGGGGCTACGTAGTTATAGTCGCCTGGTTTCGCCAAAAGGTTACAGTCCGGCTGTTCTATCCGGGATATCTTCCGGCATTTTTTTATTGGGCGAAGACCGGCTGGGAGATTTTCGACAAATTTATCAAAAAATCCTGGGCCGGGACCACCAACACACTCCCCCTGTATCAATCTCCTTCGAGCCGTCGGCAAGTTAATTCTATTCTTCCGTGTTCATTATGATATTGAAGGTTTTTGAGCAACGTCACCAAAAGGTGTGGTAAGCTAAGTTCGACGAGTATGCTAAGCTATCAGCATCAAGGGCCATGATTAAATCCACAGATTACTCAGATTGACGGTAGAGTAGAGCACTGATGATAGAGTTGGTTCAGGAACTTTAAATGACGCCCTCGCCGCACGCGGCTACTACGTGTCATAGAGCCGTCCCGATCATCAGTTGCCCCCTCATTCAAACCGGACGTGC
>JADFYN010000198.1 GCA_015233055.1 Deltaproteobacteria bacterium | reverse complement strand
AGTCTGATAAACAAGACCGATGCGTTGGAAGCGAAGAGTTCCATGCTGGTTTTTCGGATAAAGCCTGATGAAGAGTTGCCCGTTCTCATGGCTAATGACCGAATCTTAAAAAAATATGTTCTAAAAGCGGAAAATAACCATGTTATCATCAGCTCTGATGACCTTCCCAAGGTAGAAACAAGATTAAAAAAATTTGGCTACTTTATTAATCGGACCGGCCTTTCGGGAGGCATCACTCCATAATAAATCTTTGATTTGGTGAGAAAATGGCGGCGCATAAAGAAAAAATACTGATTCTGGATTTCGGTTCCCAATATACCCAATTGATCGCGCGTCGGGTCAGGGAAGAACGAGTTTACTCGGAAATCCATCCATACACCTATCCAATTGACAAAATTCACGACTTTGCTCCCAACGGCGTTATCTTGTCCGGCGGCCCCGCCGGGGTGTATGAAGCCGGAGCCCCGCTTCCAGATCCCGCCGTCTTTGATCTTGGTTGTCCCGTCCTGGGCATCTGCTACGGGATGCAGGCGATGGGCAAGCTACTGAATGGGAAAGTGGATGCCTCGTCCAATCGGGAGTATGGCCGAACCAGAATGACCATAACCGACGATGCCGACCTTTTTCGCGGCCTGGAAGCCACACCGGGCGCGACGCCGGTCCCGGATGAGGCCACGGGGAAGGCCTTGCTGACTATTCCGGTCTGGATGAGTCACGGAGACAAGGTCGTAGCCTTACCTCCGGGATTCACCCTCATGGCCAAAAGCTCCAGCGCTCCCTTCGCGGCCATGCAACACACTTCGCGCCGGCTTTATGGTGTTCAATTTCATCCCGAAGTAGTCCATACACCCGCGGGTAAGGAAATCATCAGGAATTTCCTCTTCCACATCTGCGGGCTTAAAGGACTCTGGACCATGAAATCTTTTGTGGCTGAGACGGTGGCGGAAATGACCGAACGGCTTAAAGGCAAAAATGTCATCTGTGCCTTATCCGGAGGAGTCGACTCCACGGTCACCGCCGCCCTGCTCAACCGAGCCATCGGCGAAAATCTATTTTGTGTTTTTGTGGACAATGGAGTCTTGAGAAAAAATGAGGCGGCCCGGGTGGTCAAGATGTTCACCGAATCCATGCAGCTTAATTTGATCCCCGTTGATGCCGCAGCCCGTTTCTTAAAAAAGCTTGAAGGCGTGACTGACCCTGAAGCCAAGCGCAAAATAATCGGCCAGGAATTTATTACCGTTTTTGAGGAAGCGGCCGCCGGCATCGGAGACGTGGACTACCTGGCCCAGGGAACGCTCTACCCCGATGTCATCGAGAGTATCTCATTCCGCGGCGGGCCGTCCTCGACCATTAAATCCCACCACAACGTGGGTGGCCTGCCGGAAAAGATGAATCTCAAGCTGGTCGAACCGCTGCGGGAACTGTTCAAAGACGAAGTTCGGGAGGTGGGACGGGAGTTGGGTATCCCGGAAGATCTGATCCAGCGGCAACCATTTCCAGGACCCGGCCTGGCCATACGGATTTTGAGCGCGGTGAACGCAGCCGATCTGGCCATCCTGCGGGATGCTGATGAAATAATCTTAGAAGAGATGAAATCCGCGGGGTTATACACTCAAGTCTGGCAATCCTTTGCCGTCTTGTTGCCGGTGCGGACGGTGGGTGTTATGGGAGACGGCCGGACATACGACCGGGTTATTGCCTTCAGGTGTGTGGATAGTCTGGATGCCATGACGGCTGACTGGAGCAAGCTGCCGTACGATCTGTTGGGGACTATTTCCAGCCGGATTATCAACGAGGTCAAAGGGGTCAACCGGGTGGTGTACGATATCTCCTCCAAGCCGCCCAGCACCATTGAATGGGAATAATGACAGCCAATGGGGATTTTTCCAAACCGTCCTTTTCAGGCGGCGTGGAGGCATACCTCGGCCATGGATTCTTCGACTCTGGCCTTTTGTTTTTCCATTTGGTGCATTATTTCTTTCATCGCCTGTTTTTTGAGGCCGACCTGATTGAGTAAGACGGCATCAGGGATATCAGTCACGGGCGCCCCGGCTGCTCCAATGGCCAGCTTATAAGCTACGGCATCCGCCAGGGCCACAACGGCCGCCATGGGGGTATATATGCCGGCCAGGTCCGGGCGATGGTGGTATTCAATGCAACTCACCAGATACTCGGGAAAGTACCACCGGCGGGCCAAGATTCCTCCAATGAAGGAGTGACCAAGGCCGCACACCTCTTGTTCGGCCACTGAAAAAGATACCCTATGGGTGTCGGCATATTCAATTACGGAGAGAAAGTCGTCCTTTTCGGCCAAAAGAAAAATCATTTTTCCCACATCGTGTAAGATGCCGGCAGTAAAGGCTTCCTCTGGATTCAGTCCCCTGATGAAGTCTGCGATTATTCTAGCGGCTGAGCCAACGGCGAATGAATGAAGCCAAAGACCATTTATGTCGAATCCCTTTAGCTCGTTCGGATGGCCAAAAAATCCGATTAGAGACACATCTAAGGCCAAATGCTTTACCTCGCCGTATCCCAGCATCATGATCGCTTCCCGAACGGTGGACACGGTGTGAGTCAGGCCGTAGAACGCCGAATTGGCCATCCGCAGAATCTTGGAAGACAAGGACTGATCTGATTTAATTATCTCTTCGAGTTGTTGGACATCAGAGAAATCATTGGCCACCGCAGCCAGTACCCGGCTCACGGTCTGGGGTACGGCCGGCAGATCCCTTTCCCATTTTTCCAACATGTTGATAATCTTTTGTTCTCGCACCAGGTATCCATTTCTTCGCAGAGTGATTTCAAATCCGTCCGACGAGGAAGGCATCCAGCCATGGTTATCTTTTATTATAGCCAATTAACCGGCCGGATGCAAAACAAACTTTGCTCAAATCAACCCGCAAGACCAGCCCGGTTCGACGAGTATGCTAAGCGATTATCATCAAGGGCCATGATTCAATCCGGTAGATTGCACCGATTTGCGCAGATTAGGGCCAAAATAGGTCTTTGGGTCTTTTCCATCTGCGTTAATCTGCGCCATCTGCGGATATATTTCTGATACTTAATTAAAGAAACTCGTCGAACTCAGGTTAGAGTTAACATTCAGCATTAGAGTTAACATTCAGCAATAGATATTGCCAAAAGAAAAACCCACCCGAAGGTGAGTTAATTATTCCCCGCTAAGTCTAGCGGATGAACTACAGCCAAGTTGTTGGCGCAGGGCGGAGATGTATCCGCATCTTTAGCCCGCCCCGGCCATAATCTTCGTGCTGCCCCCCCGGTCATCCGGCGCACATAAGGATAATCAGCGACACCGCAACCGGGTGGTTCAATTTACCTTCATCCATCAATAGGGACGGTAGTAGTAAGGATTGTATGCCGGAGGCGGATATCCATATTGCGGATAAACCGGTGCCGGTGGTGGAGCGTAAGCAATCGCGGCCGGAATAGAGGCTATCGCTCCAAGTGTTCCCAAAACTAATCCACCAACGAGTCCGCCGACAAAAGGACCGAATCCCCGCCCACCGCCGTAGTAACCACCGTAACCACCCCGATAGCCACCGCCGTAGCGACCGCCATAATAGCCGCCACCGTGATACCCACCGCCGTGATAGCCGCCGCCATAATAGGCACCACCGTGATAGCCGCCGCCGTGATAGCCGCCGCCCGGATATCTAGATTGAGCATAAACGACGCCCACGCCGGATATCACAACTACGGCGAGCACCAAAAGAACACAAAGTAATTTTTTCATAACTCCTCCTAATTTTTAATGATAGTGAGAAGATAACTTCAAAATAATTTTACTCCGAAATCGCAAAAAGTCAATGAAGCAAAATATGAGAGTCTCCAGTGCTCATATTATTGTGAGTGATATTACCCACATAATAGCCCAATATTCTTTGAACCTGAGCCAAATATTGCACCCCCCCTTACTCTCGTTATGTTCTAAAGACAAAAGATAATCAAGGTGCATTGCCGGCTAAGCAGGACTCTAACCTGCGACCGTCCGATTACGAGAACTTATACTTGAGTTAATGGCCGGTAACGGCTTAAAGTCCTTTCTCTATCCCAAAAATGAATAGAGGCTGTTCAACCTTAATGTGGAGTTGACAAGATTTACTTACCTCATCAAAGTTAATACTTATTATGATTTTGTCAAGTATACCGCGCCACTATTGGTTATTATAGGCATAATTATTGCATAAACCTTCTTCCTCAAAATATCAATCCACAGCCCCTTCGGGCAAATTTTGGGAGTTTTCCTTTTTTAAGTTTGACATTTGCCAATACATAGCCGGTTGTTAAAATAAGTATCCCTAGTGTTCCATATTGACGTTTGATTAAAATAGAAGTAAGACATAAAAAGGAAAAATGACATCAGGTTTTCCCCTAGGTCGCAGGAACACGGCGGAATATGCCCACGTCATAGGGGACTGATCTGATCAACCTCCCTCTGTCGGGGATTCGGCTTACCCTTTAACCATAACAAACATCTTTGGAAGTCCCAAATGAACGCTGTGGATCATCTAAATAAGGTTGAAGTCACAGGGGACGTCCCCCAGGAAGACCTCAACTCGACACCTCCGGCTCTCGGCCCGTCCGGCCAGAACCGGCACGGACTGACCAACCCCTATGATCAGTTGTACATTTACTATATTGAAGGCGTCGCGGAAGGAGCCGAACAGCACTTTACCCAAAATTTTCTGGGCTGTTGGATTGAAGAATCTTCTTCTTTCCTCTTCTTTTCCAGCGAGACCGGGCCGGAGATAGAAAGTTTTCTGGCCGAACGTGGTCAGTTGCGCTTGATGGACAAATACCAGATGACCTACCGCGACTGGCAGTGCGCCGACGGGGCCGAGGATTTCCAGGTCGGACGACTACATTTTTTCCCGTATTGGGAGAATCCGGCCATGTCGGAGGAAGAACTGGTCATCCCTATGGATCCCGGCCTGGTCTTTGGTAATGGGCGCCATCCCACCACCCGGCGGTGCCTGGAGGTCTTAGACCGTATCTATAGTCAGGAAAAGCCCGCCCATGTGTTGGACTTGGGTACCGGGACCGGTGTGCTGGCCCTGGCTGCCGCCAGGCTGGGGGCCTCGGCTGTCACGGCCGTGGACTTAAATCAATTAGCTGTTGACACGGCTCTAAGAAATGTCCAACTCAATGACCTCACGGCGACCATTGCCGTCCATCAGGGCCGAGCCGAGCATTACCTCCATCTGGACGCGGACCTGGTTCTGGCCAATATCCACTTCGCCGTGTTACAGGACTTGATCGTTCAAGAGTCTTTTCTCAACAAAAAATGGTATGTTCTGTCCGGTATCCTGCGTAGCCAGGCGCCCGTTATTCTGGACCTCCTGTACCAGGGCAGAGTGAGCCGGGCCGAGGTTATCGAGGACGATTTGACCTGGTTCACCATCTGGGGTCAAGGCAGAAGATAAGCATGTTACAGGTTGCAGGTTACATGTTACATGTTACATGTTACTGGTTACAGGTTACAGGTTAATGCTCAACCAAATAACATCATGTTAAAAAGTACATTTTTGTCAACCGGCCTTAATCATGATCACGTCCGAGACTCACTCTAAGGTGATGTGGGTTCTCATTTCTCAGCCAGGAATGGCGGATTGGGGGACTAATACGCGTAACAGGTAACCAGCAACATGAAACATGAAACCTGCAACAGGTAACCTGTAACCTGAAACCTGCAACAGGTAACCTGCAACAAGCAACGAGTACCCGGTAGGAGAAAAAGCCATGACTTATGAAACTCTCACTCTGGACAAGCAAGGCCACCTGGCCATCATCAAGCTTAATCGGCCAAAGATATTTAACCCGTTGGACGAGGTTTCCGGGGCTGAACTGGTGTCTGCGCTGGAAAAGTGCGGCTGGGATAAAGACATCAGGGTGGTTATCTTAACCGGCGAGGGTAAGGCTTTCAGCGCCGGAGGGAACGTCCGGATGATGAATTCGTTTGTGGATGACCATCCAGATCGCGACAGCGGCCAGATATTTGAGCAAATCACCAAGCTTCTGAACAGGAGTATCCTGACTATCAGAGACATACCGAAACCGGTCGTGGCGGCCCTAAACGGAGTGGCCAGCGGCGGCGGATTGTCCTGGGTTTTGGCCTGCGACTTGGTGATTGCGGCCGACACGGCCCGGCTGGACACCGGCTACATCCGTATCGCCGTAAATCCCGACGGTGGACTGAGCTGGATATTGCCCCGCCTGATCGGCCACAAGCGAGCGACGGAGTTCCTCATGTTGGCCGAAGAAATGTCGGCCGTCAAAGCGCTGGAATTAGGTTTGGTCAACAAGGTGGTTCCCGAAAAAGACCTGCTCTCTGAGTCGATCATTTTGGCCACTCGCCTTTCCAAAAAGCCGGCTATGGCCTTGGCCGCCACCAAACGGTTAATGAATGAGTCCATATTCTACGGCCTGGCCGCCCAATTAGAACGGGAACGGCAAGAAATCATCCGGAGTGGCGGCACCCACGACTTTAGGGAGGGTTTGGCCGCCTTTTTTGAGAAACGCC
>JADFYN010000197.1:4861-6548 GCA_015233055.1 Deltaproteobacteria bacterium | reverse complement strand
GTCGTTTGGGCCGAGACGATGACCAGGCAACAACCGGTTACCGAGAATGGAGTGGCCGGGTTGGCCGCGGCTATGAGTCAGGCGCTCCAGGACTGCGCGTTCCAGGCGATGAAAGGCATTTCCGATGCGACAGCGGTAACCGGCAACAAGTAACAAGCAACAAGCCAAATGAGTTCCTTCCACAGCCATTGATCTTCATTTTATTCTTGCTGTTTACAACTAGTTGAGATATAAATATAGATCTTCAAGCGGCTTTCGCATCCAACCAAAAGATAACACGAGACTTTCAGAAGAGAGGTCACCATGAAGATTCACGAGTATCAAGCTAAGGAACTGTTCCGGAAACACGGCTTGCCGGTGCCCGACGGATTTGTGGCCTTCTCGGCCGACGAAGCCAGAGAAGTAGCCCAGCGATTGGATAGCAACACGTATGTGGTTAAGGCCCAGATTCACGCCGGGGGACGGGGAAAAGGTGGGGGAGTAAAAGTGGTGTCTTCGCTTGATGAAGTCTATAACACCGCCAAACAAATGATCGGGTCCAAATTGATCACCCACCAAACAGGCACCGAAGGCAAAGAGGTGAACAAGGTCTTAGTTGAAGAAGGTCTTGGAATTGCATCTGAATTATACTTAGGCATCGTTATCGACCGGGCTCAAGAGGCCCCGGTGGTTATCGCCAGCGCCTCCGGCGGGATGGATATTGAAGAAGTCGCGGCCAAGAATCCCGGAGCCATCAAGAAAGAAGTCGTCGACCTCGGCCAGGGATTGCTGGGATTTCAAGCCCGGAACCTGGCTTATGCCTTGGACCTTCAAGGCGGTGCGGTGGGCCGTTTCGCCAAAACAGTACAAGCCCTATACCGCATGTTTCTGGCCCTGGACTGTTCCATGGTCGAAATAAACCCCCTGGTCGTCACCAAAGATGATCGGTTGATCGCCCTCGACGCCAAAGTTTCGTTTGATGATAACGCGTTGTTCCGGCATCCGGAACTTAAGGACCTGATTGATCCGACCGAAGCTGACCCACTGGAGTTGGAAGCAGGAAAATATAATCTTAACTATATTCGATTAGATGGAAACATCGGCTGCATGGTCAACGGCGCCGGTTTGGCCATGGCCACCATGGACGTGATCAAGTTGGCCGGAGCTGAACCAGCTAACTTTCTGGACGTGGGCGGCGGAGCCAGCACTGACATGATCAGAAATGGATTTCGCATTATCTTGGAAGACCCTCGGGTCAAGGGGATCTTGATCAACATCTTCGGCGGCATTCTCAGGTGTGACGTCCTGGCCCAGGGAGTCATTGAGGCGGCGGAAAAAATTGGCGTGGGAGTGCCGCTAATTGTCAGGTTGGAGGGGACGAACGTGGATAAAGGCCGAGAGATGTTGAAAAACTCCGGTCTTAATTTCACCGTGGCCGACACCATCCTCGACGCCGCGGAAATGGTCACCAAAATTGTCGGGAGGGCGAGTTAAATGAGTATTCTAGTCGACGAAAACACCAGAGTGGTGGTTCAAGGCATTACCGGCCGCGAAGGTTCATTTCATACCAGCCAGATGCTGGCTTACGGCACCAAAGTTGTGGCCGGGGTTACTCCGGGCAAGCAAGGCCAGACTCTGGGGGGAATCCCTATTTACAATCAAGTCATCGGTGCGGTGGAACATGAGCAGGCCAATACGGCCATCATCT
>JADFYN010000197.1:0-4832 GCA_015233055.1 Deltaproteobacteria bacterium | reverse complement strand
GAAGCCGCGGCGGCCGGGATCAAAGTAATCGTCTGTATTACTGAAGGAATTCCAACTATTGACATGATCGCGGCCAAAAAGTATCTAAAAGGAACCGAAGCCGTGTTAATCGGCCCGAATTGCCCCGGCATCATTTCTCCCGGTAAAACCAAAGTGGGCATTATGCCTGGAGATATCCACAGATCGGGCTCCGTGGGAGTCATCTCGCGAAGTGGCACCCTGACCTACGAAGTGGTCGGCCAACTCACTCGCCAGGGTCTGGGCCAGTCCACCTGTATCGGAATCGGCGGCGATCCGATCATCGGATTGGCCTTCATCGAATTGTTGACCAGGTTTGGTGAAGATAAAGATACCACCGGCGTGATCGTTATCGGTGAGATCGGCGGCTCAGCCGAAGAAGAGGCCGCAGAATTCGTCAAAGCCAATTTTAAGAAACCGGTCATCGGCTTTGTGGCTGGTCAGACCGCCCCTCCCGGGAAAAGGATGGGCCATGCCGGAGCCATCATTGCCGGCCGAAGCGGCCGTGCTGAGGATAAAGTGGCGGCTTTTCAAGCAGCCGGGATTCACGTGGTCCGCAACCTCGGTCAGTTAGGCGCCACGGCGAAACAGGTTTTTCCTGCTTAAGTCCGGCCCATGGCAGCCGGGGCGGTTACAGAACAAAATGTGCCTAAACACCACAAAGGACGCATCACCCCTATTCACCGTCATGTTGCGTCCTTTGTATTTCACCTCTGTCAAAATCAACCGGGAGGTCGCCGTGCTTTCCCTATCTAGTCAAGTCCGTCAGTGGACCAGACAGGAATATGAAAAGATGGCTCCGGCCGGAATTTTTCATCCCGAAGAACGGCTGGAATTGATTGAGGGAGACATTTATCGCATGACTCCACAAAGCAGTCTTCATGCCACAGTGATCCGTCTGGTGGAGGATTATCTCCGACTCATTTTCACCACAGGTTATGACATCCGGGTGCAAATGCCCCTGGCCATTGATCCTATCTCCGAACCTGAACCGGATGTGGCCGTCGTGCCCGGAAACCTGAGAGACTATCGTTATCACCATCCGACCGCTGCTGTTTTGGTGGTGGAAGTGGCCGACAGTTCCCTTTATTTTGACCGTGGCGTCAAGAAAGGATTGTATGCCCGGAATAATATCCCGGAATACTGGTTGATTAATCTGGTCGCCGGTTGTCTGGAGGTTTACCGCCGGCCCGACCAGGGTGCCTATCAAGACCAGGCCGTGCTTTATCCCGGCGAAACGGTGTCTCCCTTAGTTTTTCCGCAGATGTCCGTTTCCGTTGCAGCGTTGCTCCAATGACCACTGAAAATAAGACAAGTCCCGGACGGCAATGCCGCCCACGATATAACCAGGTGAGCCTTTATGAATAGTGAAAAGGGCTTTCGCGGCACTCTCTCCAATATCAGCTTAACCGACCTCATCCAGATGACCTGCCAGTCTTCTATGACCACCACGATAAAGGTCACAGAGGACAAAAAGGTTGGGCACATCTTTATCGATAAGGGTCAAATCACCCACGCCACCTATGGCCGGCTATCCGGCGAAGACGCGTTCAATACCATATTATCTTGGGAAAATGGGGCGTTTGAGACTATTACCCCCCCCGTTCCCAACACTCCGCCGATCACTAAAGACTGGATGTATCTCGTTCTGGAAGCGGCCCGCGCCATCGATGAAATTCGGGGGAAACGCACCGCAGCCGAACTGGCCGAAGACGGCGAAGCAGCCGAAGACGGCCTGGTGGAGGAAGCACCACCTGTCACCGGAGAGCCGATAATTTACGACGGGCCGACCCTGGTGGAGGATTATATCCAGGGTGATTCCGGCTTGTTGCCTATGGATGCAGGTCCTCTGGAAGGAGGTCTTCAAGAAGATTTCATTCTTCCATTGGCCACGGATGATTCATATCCAGGTGGTCTGGAAGTGATGGTGGATGAATCCGGAATCATGGCCGAACAGGAGTCAATTTCGATAATCACCCCAGAGTTTTCGGAGCCGCCGCTCGCAGAGTATGCTTTGGAAATGGAGCCCGACCACCCGTTCGCGGAATTTGGCCCCCCAGTCTTCGAGAGTCCCGATCTGGTGGTGGAGGCCGAAGAGGTATCTCTGGGGCCTGAACCGCAGGCATCTTCCGAACCCCAGTCCGAAATCGAATGGGAACTGCCGACAGATGTTGAAGAATCGGAAATGGAGCTTACGGAGACGGAGCTTGCAGCCGGAGAACCTGAATTAAGCTTAGAAATGGCCGAGTCGGCCGAATCGGGTTTAGACTTCCTGCCGGGCTCAGATTCCGACACTACATATCCCGAGCCGCCACCTCCACCCCTTCCGATTGATAGACCGAGGCTGACTATCCGTGACGTCACCGTCCGCACCCCGATTAAGGAGCTACCCAAGGTGCAGACGAAGGTGATTAAGTGGGGTGGCTTACAGATCCCTGACGAAGCTCAAATAAAGATTATTTATCGCCTGGGATTATTTTCCATAGCCTTATCCATCCTGATTGCAACGTTGCTTGTCATGTACATAAAGAATAATATTCCTTTGATGAGTCAAATCAACACGGCGCAGGCAAAATTGCGCGGGGTGATGATCAAAGGCGCTAAGGTCACGGCCGAAAATCAAAAAGTCATTGATGATATGCATGGATTTGTGGAAGATTATAATAAAATCGAGGGCGTTATCAAAAGCGGGTCCATCCGTGAAGCGGTCAATCGAGGGATAATCGATCTTAAAAGGAACACTATCCAGGTTCTCGATAATATTTTCTATCTGGCCGAACTCCGTCTAGAGCCGGGTTCAGAAGGGGCCAATCTATCCGGTCTGGTGATCAATTCATCCGACCTTACTTTTACCAAACCTGTTTTTAGGGCTGCGATCAATGACACCACGCTTTATTTTGACGTGGAGACCCTTCCCCCCGGCAAAAAAGCCAAATTCACCTGTTTTTTACCCTGGCGGTCCACCTCCATCATTGAAGGTAGAATCGAGTTTTTCAAGAGTTGGGTTGAGCCGGCCCTGACAGCCAGACAGCTCTTTGCCCCTCACCAGAACCAGGAGAAAACGCCTAAGGCGCCTTAGCGTTATGTTGGCCGGTTGCATGGGGAACGCAAAATCTAAACTTGGACGTCAGATCAACTGAATCCGCTCGACCGCCTCTGATTCGCCTAAACAGCCGGCTAGATAGGGGACATTATGGCAAAAATTTTGGTCATTGATGATCATAAGGATACATGCAACATAATTACTAGTAAACTAACCAGAATGGGCCATCAAACCATTTCTGCCTATTCTCTAATGGATGGCCTGCGGGAAGCTTACTCGAAAGAATTCGACGTGGTCTTTCTCGATGTAAAACTGCCCGACGGAAATGGATTAGATGCTCTGCCGAGAATCCGCCAAACGGCTTCCAATCCGGAAGTAATCATTATCACCGGTGTCGGTGATGGCCATCAAGAGCGGCGCCTGGAGCTATATAGAAAAAGGCTCTTCATTAAATAATATTGTCTTGCCTCTGGCTAGAGCACTGGACTACCGAAAGGAAAAAATATCATCTAAGCCATTGTCATTATTAAATAATAATAACATAATCGGAACCAGTATGCAAATGCAGGCCTGTTTTGAGCAGGTAGCTCAGGCGGCATCAAGTGATACTGCGGTCCTGATCGCCGGTGAGACCGGCTCCGGCAAGGAAGTTGTCGCCCACGCCATTCACGACAACAGCCCCCGCGCAGGCAAAAACTTCGTGGTGGTGGATTGCGCCGCGCTCCCTGAGTCTTTGGTCGAAGGCATCCTGTTCGGGCACGAAAAGGGCGCGTACACCGGAGCTGATAGGTCCCAAATGGGGCTGATCAAGGAAGCTGACGGCGGCACCTTGTTTTTAGATGAGGTCGGTGAGCTTCCGTTATCCATTCAAAAATCGTTCCTCCGCGTTCTTCAAGAACGACATTTTCGCCCTCTGGGCCTGAATAGGGAAATCAAGAGCGACTTCAGATTGCTGGCCGCCACCAACCGTGATCTGGATCAGATGGTCCAAGAAGGAAAATTTCGCCAAGACCTTTTGTACCGCCTAAAATCTTTTGTGATTACTTTACCGCCATTAAGAAACAGGGTCGTCGATATCAAAGAAATGGTCTTACACTATGTCCCCAAGCTGTGCGAGCGATTCGGCATTCCAGTTAAATCCACGCCGCCGGACTTCCTGGAGACCCTGGCGGCTTACAATTGGCCGGGAAACGTGCGGGAATTGATCAATACTTTGGAAACGGCCATTATCGCGGCTAAGGGGGATAATTCTTTATTTCCAAACCATTTACCTATAAATATCCGAATCGAGGCCGCCCGCGTCGCCCTCCAAAAGGATTCTCCGGAAAATATCAATCAATTAGATAGACTATCCCCAGATTATACGCGTAAAGAGACCTATGATAAGGAAAACTTACCTCCTTTACGGGAGGCCCGAGCCGCCTTCGAAAAGCAATATTTTCAAGACGTGATGCAGGCGGCCGCCAGGGATACGGATAAGGCTGCTAAAATATCAGCTATTTCCAGATCCCGGTTGTACGTCTTGCTGAAAAAATACGATATCCCCTACTACCAGCCTTGATAGTTGCTGGTTGCTCGTTGCTCGTTGCTGGTCAATGTCATTAACTTAAGGGTGCAGGCAATCGGATCTGATTTTAATAAATGGCAATTCCGAATAAGCCCCAACGGGGCGCTCTAGGTTAGCCCAGGGCAGCGCCCTGGGTAGGGGCGGAGACAATATGAAATACCATATAATGGTCACATAAAACCGCCGGTGATTCAGCGGTTCAGC
>JADFYN010000196.1:1056-6657 GCA_015233055.1 Deltaproteobacteria bacterium | reverse complement strand
ATTGGATACACTTTCTACCAGGGTAAACCAAGAATGCGAGGGGTCGATCTTGAATCGTCACCTGTCAACCCATGTTTCCAAATTGCTTAGTAAACTCGTCGAACTCAGGTTAATTAAAGAACTCGTCGAACTCAGGTAGTAATAGCCTGAGGTTAATTGGGTGAGTTGAAAATCTGGACGGCGATGATATTAAACTACATCTTAGGTTGGTGTGAATTCAAATCTTCAGGAGGGTGTTTTACTGATCAGGATGGTGTTTTACTGATTGTGATCCTCCCCCTATTAAAGGGGGAAGATATATCACAATGGTATTTTTACATAGTTATAATTCAAGCAGGTAACCCCGGTTGGAGCATCTTTTCTATCTTTACCGCACACACCTTGTATTCCGGGATCTTGGCCACCGGGTCCAGCGCCGCAATGGTCAAGTTATTGGCCGAGGCATCTGCATAATGAAATGGGATGAACACCACGCCTTCCCGGACACTCTCGCTAACCTCGACCATTACATCGATATGTCCTCGCCGACTGGAGACTTGGACGAATTCACCATCAGCGACCTGCATCCTGGCCGAATCGGCGGGATTCATCTCCATCCTGGCCACGGGAGCCATATCATTGACCCCAGCGCATCGGCCGGTCATCGTCCGCGTATGGTACTGATACAGCACCCGCCCTGTCGTCAGGATCATGGGGTAGGCTTCGTCGGTCGGCTCGAACGGCTCCTGGTGTTCTATAGGCGAGAACAACCCTTTCCCCCTGGAGAACTGACCCACGTGTAAAATGGGGGTTCCGGGATGACCGGCGTTGGGACAGGGCCATTGGAGCGTTTCGTTTTCAAGCCGATCATAGGTAATGCCCCCGTAGCTCGGAGTCACGGCGGCAATTTCCTCGAAAATAGCCTGGGGGCTCTCATATTCCCAGTTAAGGCCCATACGATTGGCCAGCGCTGTGAGGATCTGCCAGTCGGCCAGGGCCTGACCGGGTGACTCCACGGCCTTTCTCACCCGTTGCACCCGTCGCTCCGTATTGCTGAAGGTGCCGTCTTTTTCCGCAAAGCAGGCTGCGGGCAACACGACGTCGGCCAGAGCCGCGGTTTCGGTCAGGAAGATGTCCTGCACGACCAGGAAATCGAGATTCTTGAGGGCAGCCAGCACGTGATGGGTGTCTGCGTCGGAAATGACAGGATTTTCGCCCATGATAAAGACGCCCTTAATCCTGCCGTCGGCGGCTGCAGCCATGGCCTCGGTAAGAGTCATCCCCACCTTGGCGTCCAGTGGCGCCTTCCACAAAGCCTCGAACTTCGCCCGGACGGTTTCATTGATCACCGGCTGGTAGCCGGGAAGGACATTAGGCAGCCCGCCCATATCGCAGGCCCCCTGAACGTTGTTCTGCCCGCGCAGGGGATTAACGCCCGTGGACGGCCTTCCGAAGTTGCCCGTGAGCATGGCCAGGTTGGCCAGAGACTTCACATTGTCGGTACCATGGGTGTGCTGGGTGATTCCCATGGTATATAGGATCATAGCCTTATTGGCCTGACCGTAAAGGCGGGCGGCCTTGATGAGGTCTCCAGCCGGGATACCCGTAATTTTTTCCACTCTTTCGGGCGTGTAGGTCTCCACCACCTTTCGCATTTCCTCAAAATTCTCGCAGCGCTCGGCAATGAAGGCTGTATTGGCCAGATTCTCCTTGATGATCGTGTGCATCAACCCATTGATCAGGGCAATATCGGTGCCCGGCCGTTGACGCAGCCAAATGGTGGATTGGTCAACCAGCGGGATGCGCCGGGGATCGATAACTATAAGCTTTGCTCCGTTGCGGACCACACCTTGCTTGACAAAAGTCGCCAAGACCGGATGGGCGATGGTGGTATTGGACCCGATAACGATGAACACCTCGGCATCTTCCATTTCGGCAATGGAATTAGTCATGGCACCGGAACCAAGTGATACGGCCAGACCGGCCACGGTAGAGCTGTGTCAGAGTCTGGCGCAATGGTCGATATTGTTGGTGCCGAATCCGGTCCGGACCAGCTTCTGCATGAGGTAGTTCTCTTCGTTGGTGGCCCGAGCCGAAGTAAACCCGGCCAGAGATTGGGGCCCATGGGCAGCCTTGAGTTCCGAAAAACGAGCCGCGACCAGGTCCAGAGCCTCATCCCAGCTTGCTTCCCGGAATGTGCCGTTTTCTTTGATCAGCGGCGTGGTCAGGCGGTCGGGGGCGTTGATGAAATCATAACCGAAGCGTCCCTTAACACAAAGGCGTCCCCGATTGGGTAGTGCGTCTTCAACTCCGGTGACCTTCACCACCTGATTATCCTTGACGTGCAGCCAGAGCTGACATCCTACCCCGCAATAGGGGCAGGTGGTGCGGACCTTTTGCGTCTGCCAGGTCATGGCCTTTCCAAGAGCTTTTTTCTCCAAGAGGGCTCCCACCGGGCAGGCCTGGACGCATTCGCCGCAGTGGACGCAACGGTCATAATCGGCCACGGGAAGCCAGCCGGTTACCGGCGGTTTATCTTCGCGCCTCCCAAAAGGATAGGGAATGGCGTTATTGACCTGGACATCATTGCACGCAGCCACGCACCGGCCGCAAAGCACGCACTTGTTGAAATCACGTTGAATCATCGGGGTGACGTCGTCGATGGGACGCGGCACGTAATCCGACTTTCTGGCCACATTCTTAATCCCATACTCGTACACCAGACTTTGCAACTTGCAATCGCCATTGGACTCACAGAACAGACAGTTGTGATCTCCGCTAGCCACCAGAAGCTCCAGGAGCATCTTGCGTTCCTGAACAACCTTGCTGCTGTGGGTCTCCACCACCATGCCGTCGCCTGCAGGCGTGGCGCAGGCCGGAAGCAATCTGTCCGCGCCTTGAACTTCCACCACGCAAATGCGGCAGACTCCCTTGTGATCAGCAGCCTGAAGATGACACAGAGTGGGGATAACCACCCCATGTGTTCGGGCCGCCTCCAGGATGGATTGTCCCGGCTCAAAAGAAATGTTCTTTCCGTTTAACGTCAGCGTATTCATCCCAAACTCCTAAAAATAATCGGTTAAACCGCGGCCATGGCAATGCGGTAGCAGCGAAGACAACGGGACGCTTCTTGAGTGGCTGAAGCCGAATTCACCTTACCCTCTACTTCATCGAAGCTCTTTATCCGCTCTTCAGGCTCCATAACCGGCGGATGCAGCTTCTTGGTAGAGTCTGCATAGGGCATCTTCTCTTTGAAATAGAATACTCCCAACTGAGCGATGAGTTTCTCCATGTAATCGCTCTCTTCCGGAGCACTCTGGCCGGAGGTCAGGAACTGTTCGATGAACCGGGCCGCGTTCTTCCCCGCGGCCAGCGCAGCGATCAGCGTAGCCGGACCAGTCACGCAGTCGCCTCCGGAAAAGATGTAAGGTTGGTTCGTCCGGCGGGTGATATCATCCGCCACCATGGTCTTCCATTTGGTTATCTCCACCTCTTCGGGGGGGAGTACGCAGTCTACCACGCAGATCTGGCCGATGGCCGGAACAATGGCATCGCATTCAATGATGAAATTGGACCCATCCACGACCACGGGACGTCTCCGACCCGATGCATCCGGTTCGCCCAACTCCATCCTCTGACACTCCAGCCCGGTTACCTTGCCGTTTTCAGCAATTATTTTTAATGGAGCCACCAGGTAGTGAAACTCGACGCCTTCTTCCAGGGCCTCGGTAATCTCCACGGGGTCGGCGGGCATTTCCGCTCTGGTCCGGCGGTAAATCAGGTTGACGTCGGTAAAGCCCAGCCTGAGGCCCGAGCGCACACAGTCCATGGCCACGTTCCCGCCGCCGATGACCAGGAGCTTCTTCCCTTCGATCGGCTGTTCGCCATCGGCGACACGGCGTAAAAACTCAACACCGGTCATGAAGCACTGGTAGCCGGCATCTTCCCCTTCGCACCGCATTTTTGACGCCTCGGGAGCGCCGACGCCGACAAAGATCGCATTGTATCCCTGCACATTGAGATCATCTAAGGTGATGTCCACGCCCACATTGACGCCATAGCGGATCTCGCATCCGAGCTTCTTAACCTGATTTGCTTCGCCCCTCAGTACCTCTCGCGGGAGTCGGTAATCCGGGATTCCCACCGCGGCCATGCCGCCGGGTTCGTTCATGACTTCAAAGATGGTTGATTTGTATCCTTTGAGTCCAAGATAATAGGCACAGGAAACTCCGGCAGGGCCGGCGCCGATAATGGCCACCTTTTTGTCCTTAGCCGGACCCGGCTGCAGAGACGGTTCCTGACCGGTTTCCAGTTCCATGTCGGCCGCGTAACGTTTAAGGGCGCGGATGGCGATCCCCGAGTCCAGACGCTGACGACGGCAGTTGAACTCACACGGCCTGACACATACCCGGCCAATCACTCCCGGCAAGCAGCAATCATTGCGGATGGTCGAAAGGGCCTGATCCCATCTGCCGATGCGGATTTTCTCTACGTAATCGGGAATATTCAAATGAGATGGGCAGGCATTGGTGCATGGAGCGGTTACTTTTGTAACGTAATGCCCCGCCGGAACGGGAGTCTTACTCTTAATGACGTTCAAAAAATCTTCGCGGCGGTGTTCAAGGAGATCTAAAAGAGGTCGTGGAGCGGTCTGGCCGATGTCGCAACGGGCCGTATCCGTTACCAGTCGGGCAAGACTTTCCAGGCGATCCAGGTCGGCCGGTGCGCCCTTGCCCGCGCATATGTTTTCCAGAATGGCGCTCATGTCTTCCGTACCAAGACGGCAGGGAAAACACTGGCCGCAAGATTCTTTGCGGGCCTGTTCCATGTAGGCCCTGGCCATGTCCACCAGGTTCACCGTCGTGTCGTGGACAAAAAGGCCGTCCCACCCCATAAAGGCTTTGAGAGGTTGGCCCTGAGAGAACTCGGAGGGCAACTTATCCGGAGGAACCTGCCCGCGTCCGGGCACCCAGCGTCCCCAAGTTGAAAAAGTCTGACTCGTCATCTTTGATTCCTTTCCCGATTGCGTCGAAAGTTGGGTAAAACCAAACTAAGGAACCAAAACCGTCATAGGATTTTTCTATCTATAAAAACCCACGAAAGTTCGGTGGCTTATATTTATTCTAAGTTGATGGTCGATGATAGAAGAGATGATTGCCGTCAGTCCCATACCCGGAAGGTCTTTTCCGTGTGGTCTGTTAGGAAAACGCGCGCTAAGGCCATACCTCAAAAAATCCGCATCTCGAAAAATGTGCTTCACCAAAGGTGTAAAACTGAAGACCTGGTTTTCAACAATTCCGTGCAAAATAACCAACTGGAAGGTTCTTGTCAATATTAAAAACAAGGTATGTATTATCCAATGTTATATCATTATAGACATAGTATCTTCGGTGCGATTACATAAAAACGAATAAGAAAGACAACTACGGAAGATTAGCCTCTATGGACCGGGGATAACACCGTGATGGGCCGGGATTTTGGGTTGACAAGCCGGCCGAAAGGCGCATATAAATACGGCACTATGACCAGAGATAATACAATTCCGGCCGTGTTTTTTCAACAGGTCCGGGAATTAGGGCCACGAACCGCCTTGCGGAAAAAGGAATTCGGCATCTGGCAGGA
>JADFYN010000196.1:487-889 GCA_015233055.1 Deltaproteobacteria bacterium | reverse complement strand
CGGGGGGTATCTATGCCACCTGCAGCGCCGAAGAATGCCGTTACATCCTGGATCATTCCGGGTCCCGGTTCTTTATTGTCGAAAATGAGGAGCAACTTGATAAGGTCCTGGAGGTTCGGGGTCAGCTCCCCGACCTAAAGAAAATCATCGTTATCGACATGGATGGGCTAAAAAAATTCAAAGACCGCCAGGTTATGAGCTTTGAGCAATTGCTTCGCCTGGGCGCCATCCTGGACGAAAAAGAGCCCCAATTGGTTGAAAAAAGGTTGGAAGAGATTGACCCGGCCCGGCCGGCCCTGCCCAACCTCCCCCCCCGGAACCCCCGGCCCGCCCAAGGGAGCAAGGCCCTCCCCCGCTAAATTCATTTGAACTGCAATGGCATTGATCAATTCGGTGGAAATG
>JADFYN010000196.1:0-477 GCA_015233055.1 Deltaproteobacteria bacterium | reverse complement strand
TTCTCCCCTTGTCCCACATCGCCGAACGAATGTTCTCGGTCTTTCTCCCGCTCCGGGCCGGCTACACCTTAAATTTTATCGAGAATGTGGATACCATCGCCCAGAACATGGTCGAAGTCTCGCCCACGGTTTTCTTTGCCGTGCCCCGAATTTGGGAAAAATACTACTCCACGATCTTCATCAAAATGAAGGACGCCGACTGGTTTAAAAAACTGGTTCTCGGCCTATCATTAAAGATTGGAGCCCGTTTTACCCCGGAACGTTTGGCCGGGACCGTCACCGGTCACCTGGGCCGGATCGTTTTTTTCCTGGTTCACTTTCTGGTCTTCCGCAAGCTCAAAAAAAGGCTGGGCTTTGACCGGATCCGATTGGCCGTGTCCGGGGCGGCCCCGATCTCTCCTGATGTGCTCAAATTCTACCATTCCATTGGCATTCCGCTCCGTCAAGTTTACGGCCAAACCGAAGGCAGTGGGCCCA
>JADFYN010000195.1 GCA_015233055.1 Deltaproteobacteria bacterium | reverse complement strand
AGTTCCAACCGAGCAGGAACTGGCCTTGATCAGAGAACGGAGGGACAAGGGATGGAACCTGGTCCGGCGGGCCTGGCTAAATAATGAGGATGTCACCGAGGAGGCTCAAGCCCTCGATCCCGTCGCGCCTCTCCCGGAATTATACGAAAAGAGCGTCGTCGGGGCAGATACCGTGGCCGACCGACTTCGGCGTGAGGCTCAGCGGGTGGAACAGTTGGCCCAACTTTTGGCCACGATTGATCAATGCCGAGAAAAATTACAGGAGCTGGACCAGGCGACACAAAAAGCAGATCAAGACCGGGCTGCTCAAGAGAATAACTGGGCCGAGATTTGGCAGGCGGTTGAAATTAAACCTGGGCCGCCAAGGGAAATGATGGCCTGGCTGAAGCAGCGGGAGAAACTGGTGGAACGCTCCAAAAGAATCAGAGAATACCGCCTGGAGGCCGAGGACATAGACAATCAGATCCAAGAGCAGGCTAAGTCTTTAATAACCTGCCTGGCCGAGTTGGGGGAGGGACTACCGCCCGGTAATCTATCTTTGAGGGCGATCCTGGATCGGAGCCAGGATTATCTGGCGGAAAAGGAGAAGCGGGCCACTGACCAGGAGAACCTGAAGAAGGACATCCGGAGCCTTGAAAAGAGAGTTGGGGAGGCGGTGAGACGGAAGCATCAGGCCGAAGCCAGGCTGGCGGAATGGAACGAATCATGGATAAGCTCCCTGACAATCCTGGGGTTGCCGGCCGCGGCCAGTCCCCATCTGGTGCACGCCTTCATCGATAAAACGCAGGAGCTATTTGATAAAATTGATAAGGCCAAAGAGCTGGAAGAGAGAATAGCCGGAATCAAGGATGATGATACTAGATTCAAAAACGATGTCCAGACCTTGCTTGCCCTGGTTGCCCCCGATTTACTGGGCCGGCCGGCCGCCGGTGCTTGTGAGGAACTGAATGGAAGATTAAATCAGGCTCGTGAGGATAAGGCCACCCAGAAACAGCTAGCCCGACAAAAACAGGATAAAGCGGATACCATCTACCGGGCTGAAGGCGCAATTGAACAAATAACCGGCCGGCTGAAGGAAATGTGCCGGAAGGCCGGATGCTCATCCCCTGAACAACTGGAAGGAATCGAAGAAAAATCTGCCTTGAAAAGGAAATATGAGGAACGGATCGAGCAACTAGACCAAGAACTGCGACGAATATCACGCGGAGGAGGCATGACCTCTGAGGAACTGGTCGCTCAGGCCGGAGGACAGGACCCGGACGAGTTGAGCCTGCGCATCGATGAATTAAAACAGGGTATCGAGGAGCACACCAGCAGCCTGGCTGAGCTGGAACGGACCATCGGCCGGGAAGAGAGCGAGCTAAAAGGATTGACTAGTGGGGAGGCCGCGGCTGAGGCGGCCGAGGAAGCCCAACACATATTGGCGCAGATAAGTCACCAGGCGGAGCACTATTTGAGGTTGCGGCTGGCTTCGGCCATCCTGGGCCGGGAGATTGAGCGGTACCGTGAGGCGAACCAAGACCCGATCTTACTGGCCGGGGGAAAGTATTTCTCTAAGTTAACTCTGGGATCATTTGCCGGTGTGAAGCCGTCGTATGATAATAAGATAACCCGATATTGGTTGGGCTGCGGCCGTCAGGGGAAGAAGTCACTGTAGAGGCGATGAGTGACGGTACGTGTGACCAGTTGTACCTGTCTTTGCGCCTGGCTGCGCTCGAGCGGCACGTCCGGGAGGTAGGACCGTTACCTTTTATTTTAGACGATATTCTGGTCAATTTTGATGATGACAGGTCTAAAGCGACCCTTCAGGCTTTGGCGGAACTGGCCAACAAGAATCAAATAATCTATTTTACCCATCATGCCCACATCTTGACCTTGGCCAGGGAGGCAGTTCCACCCGACAATCTTAAGATTCAGCATCTGGGGACTTAATTTGATAATGGGTTTAGGTCTATGAGTAGCCAGGAAAAGGAAACAATTCATTAGGATTACTCTAATTCGTTAGGAATGACAAAGCGAAAACCATTCTCAACTGCGATTCATAGTGATTACTTAATGGCAGTTATCCGGTTCTTCTTCATCAGGTTGTTTTGTCATGATCTTTTTATTTGGCAGATGTATGGATCTACCGACCATCATAAAAATTTGATAATAATTGTTTAGTGCTCTTTCTTTAGGTATGGTATAATGATAAGAGTAGGCGGATGAATGATTGAAAGGACCTGTATGAGTTGGAAACATGGATAAACTTGATGAAGAATGAAGGCAACCGAGGCTCGGACGAGCCATTTTACAGATTCGCCCAGACCTCTTTGGAAGCAATTTTGAAGCTGCTTGGGATTGTCACGCAATGTCCTTATCATATCCAGGCAGAAACATTAAAAGCTAAGAGGGTATCTCCAGATATGGTGGCTGTGCCGGCCGAAGGGACCGGAGAGGTAGTTTTTTTGGAGTTTCAAGGATATCGAGACCACTTCATCAGGCACCGGTTGGTGTCCTCAATCATGACCTATGCAAGTTTGAAAGAATATCCAGGACCGGTAGTGCCGGGGATAGTATATACGGAACGCGCTTACTATAATGCTGCCTTGCCTTTGGAGCACTTGGATGCCGCAGGTGGTTTGAACACCCGGGAATGGGTAAGAGAAGCCGTGCTAGAGGACCTGACTGAAGAATATTTGATAGCGCTTGATCCGCGCCTGGTAGTCTTGGCGCCTTTTTCAGTGCCGAAGAGTATACCAATAAAAGAATTGACCGATAGAGCGCGCCGGTGGAGGGCCTTGGCCGGCAAAATTTATCCAGGTGATCAACTCAAGGAACAAGTCGATCTCTTGGCGCTATTCCTATTGAACAGATTTCATAAGATTAGTCGAAAGGAGGTTGTTGCCATGCTAAATTTTGATCTGAGAAAAACTGTGGCCGGCCAAGATATTCTGCGGATGGGTTTAGAAAAAGGCCGGAAGGAAGGCCGGAAGGAAGGCCGCGAGGAAGGCATAGAGCTAGGCATTCGAATGGGTGAAATTGGAAAAGCTAGAGAAATGCTCACTGAGGCTATCGCAGCCAGATTTGAGGTGATACCCAAGGAAATTCTTGAGGCGATAGATCAAGTAAAGGATGCACAGGTGTTAAAAGATATTTTGCGGCTGGTAATTAAGTCAGAAAGCGAGGACGCATTCAGAATGCAAATCCAGCGAATATTCAACCCGGAAAAAGAATAGCCGCCTGTCAGACATGTGGCGGCATTACCAGAGATGATCAGTCCAGGAACATGGAGACGAATCTGCCAAGAATGTGATCATGATTCTATCATCTCACGGATCAGCGGCTTGACATAGATTGACGACAAATCCCGACCTTTTAACTCCGAAGTCAAGGTTTTGATCTGCTCGGATAACGAAGATTTACTATTCACCAGGATGTGCTCCTCCCCCCGCAAGATGTAGCTGCCACCCGTCTGGCCTTGCCTCAGATGGTTAAGATTCTCAAACTTGACCTTAATCCTCAGGGCGGTAGCCACCAGGGTCAGTTGTTCCAATACTTCTTCCTGCTTCAATGCGTTCCTCCTCTAAAGCCCAAATCTCCAGTTGCCTGGCCGCATGCCGTTTCTTCTTGACATAGACTATGACAAAAAGAATAGTGATCAGCAGCCACAAAGTGCCGGAGCTGGTAATAATGGGAATATACGAAAATCTGAGCCGCATGAATGAATGCCATTGAACCTCAAGTTGAAACAGACCCAACCCAAACGCCCGCTTCAAAGCAGCTTCAAAAGAGGCTCCCGAAAGATAATATCTCAGAAAACTCCTAAACGAATCCGGGCCGTAGGCTGTGATCAGGTAAGCTGTTAAATAGTAGCTCTGCCCATAGGCCAATTCTGCGGCGGTGGTCTCATCCGGCCAGTTAGCAGTCAGTTCCCGCAGTGGAATCAGTTTGTCGGCCATAACCGTCCCGACCATGGATAAGTATCTATCTATGCTCCACTCTCCGGACTCATACATGGCCACCCCTTCATCGAGCCAGCGCGGGACCGGGAAAGCAGAGGTCTGGCCCAGGCCGACGTGGACGAGTTCATGGGTCAGAATCTTGATGGCTTGCTCAAAGGACGTTTTTAATAAGTTCGGCGACTTCATAATGATTAAAGACTGAGACGGATAGGCCACGGCGGCCGACCAAGACGGCACATAATTGCCTGCCGGCTGACTCTGTTGATAACACGCTTCGCTGCCGCAAACCCGCACCTGGACGGTGACCGGGTAAATCACGCCAAGGTCGGTCCTGACCTGGGAATAAACTCTTTCAACTTGTCCAGACAGAAAATAGGTAAAATGGGAATCAGGCTGGTCGTAATGAATGGAAAAATGGGGAGTGGAGGAGGTGGCGATCGGGGCCGCACCGCCAACCGCCGGGGCTAACAGGCATAAGAAAAAGAAAACAAGTACTGATAGATTCACTTCAACTCACAGCTTTGAGTTATGCTTTTTGGGGATGCGACCCGACCAAACAAAAAAGGCAACCCTGCCGGTTCTAACCACAAGTAATGATAGGTCAGGTCAACCTAAGGATAGGATAACCATATCCCAGGTTGACGCAGACCTACCAAGATGAAAGAAGAACCCTAGGGGGTAACGATATTAAAGTAAGGATCAAACTGATCCATCAAGACCAGCAGATCGGGCAATGCTGCGATGCGGCCGATAGCTATGATATCTCCGGATTTGACCAGGTCGGCAAAAGTGGCCTGGCCGAGTAGAAGTTTATTGAAGGTCACCCGAGTCATAATCAATGTCAGGTCGGCCGTACCAGATTGTTTGTCGCTCTGATAGTGAAGGACTGAGTTCTCCAACCACAAAACATATTTTTGGCTTGTATCAGTAAAATTGAAATTGATGGTGACGCTTTTCCCGTCGGCCTTGGGTCCATTGAGATGAACGGCAAAATACTGGAAGATGGAATCCAGGCTTAGATTAGTCAACATGTCAGTCCCGGTTCCGCGAGGAGTATTCCGTGATACGCCTTCCCGAAGCTCCTTAGCCCCTGATAAATAGAAATTGCGCCATGGGCCGGATTCGGACTGATAGCCGAGTTGATCGTATGCGGAGGCCAGTAGTTCCTTAGCCGCCTGATTATTGGGATCGGCAAAGACCAGATGATTTACGACCATGGCCACCCAGCGGTAATCACCTTGATCATAGGATTGGCGGGCTTTCTGTAGAACGGCGTCGGCTCCCCCCATGAATTCCACATACTTCCGGCCGGCCTCCACGGGTGGCAGCGGATGCAGGTGGGCCGGATTGCCGTCGAACCAACCGATATAGCGTTGATAAACAGCTTTGACATCATGACTTATGGAGCCGTAAAAGCCCTGAGTATAGAATTCCTTCGATAATGAATCCGGCATCTGAAACATCTCTGAGATCTCGTCCATATTGTAGCCTTCATTGGCCAGCCGGATGGCCTGGTCGTTGATGTATTTGTACAGGTCGCGCTGCTTTTTCAGATAACCATTAATATTATCCGTTCCCCAGCGCGGCCAGTTGTGAGAGCCGAAAAGGGCGTCGGACTGGGCGCCAAACAGATCAATCGCCTGGTTGATATAGTTGCTCCAGGCCAGGCCGTCGCGGACCTTGGCTCCTCGAAGTGTCAGAAGATTATGCAACATAGGGCAGGCCAATTCAGCCATGCACAGTGCCCGGAATTGCGGGAAATAGAAAGTCATCTCAGCCGGGGCTTCCGTCCCCGGAGTCATCTGGAAGACGATGTCAATCCCGTCAATGGTCATCTTCTGTCCGGTGGTGATAATTTCATCGGTCGGCGGTGAAATGGACGCGGTTCCGGCGGCCACGTACTTGCCCAGACCGGCGTCAATTTGGCCCTTGGGGCCTCGGGGCAGGAAACCACCATACATGTAGTCAGCCCGACGTGCCATCACGTTGCCCATGATGACGTTTTCTTCCGTCGCCTCTTGCAGAAAATTCTGTGGAGCTATTATCTTTATCTTCCCCGAGGCGATATCGGCCGCTGAGGCTACACCCCGCACTCCCTGGAAATGGTCGGCATGGCTGTGGGTGTGGATCACGGCGACTACGGGACGCTGCCCCAAGTTCTTGTTGACAAAATCGAGAGCCGCTTTGGCCGTCTCCGTCGCCGTAAGGGGATCTATCACGATCCAGCCGGTATCACCCTGGATGAAACTGATAGTGGCCAGGTCGTAGCCCCGGACCTGATAGATGCGGTCAGTAACTTTGAACAGGCCATTAATAGAATTAAGCTGGGCCTGATTCCACAGCAGAGGATGGGCGGTAGCCGGGGCCGGATTAGCGAGAAAGCTGTATTGAGTCATGTCCCAAACGACACGGCCGGCCGAATTCGTTATGACTAGGCTTGGCTCGTAGGCAATTCGGCCGCGAAGAGCGTTGGCCAACTCATCATTCACGTCGGCAACCGGACCTAGTCTGGTCGGCGTGTTCATCGTTTTGGTTGCTTGGGTCGCCTCATCAGGTCTTGGGGAATTGTCGCCAAACAATGGGAGCTGCCGGGATAGGACAACACTCAATACGAGAACCACAATGAAGCCAATCAATATTTTTCGTTTTCGCATCTTTTCCCTCCGGTGCCTAAAAGGACATTTTGATTTGTATTAAACACGTGGTGAACGCAAGCTATTAAATTACCCGATGGCGATGGACCGTGTGGATCAAAAAAACATAACAGGGGCAGGGTGTGGAGTTATTGCTTCGTGATGTAAC
>JADFYN010000194.1 GCA_015233055.1 Deltaproteobacteria bacterium | reverse complement strand
CTAAGTTGAATCGGGAAGTTCTTCAAGATTTTGTTGATAAAAAGAAAAAACTTACCTTGTTGGTGGGGCAGCAGCGGTTTTCGATGGCCTTATCGTCCTTTGGAAAGGATACGGTCGGATTGGAGACTGGCCAGCCCATAAATATTTCCAAGAATGACCGGCTATTGATCATCATTGAACATCCCAAGCTCGTCCGTCTTATTGTCTTACAGGTCTCTTTTGTTCGCAGAGATTTGGTCTGCAGTTGGTTCAAAATCAGAGATCCACGGTTTGATCAGCGATTTAAACTTACGTCGGAGGTCGGTGTAAAAGCCTTCCCCGTCCCGACATCAGTGTTTGACGAACTAAAAGTAAAGTCTGCTTCGTTGATTAGGGAGTATTCAAACGCTCATATGGAAGACTCGGCGATAGGCGTATCTTACTGTGATTATCTGACCAGGCATGTGGGATCATTGCCCGATGGAGATCATTCAAATTTTGATATCAGTGAGCTGATCCATCCAGTATACGAAGAAATCCTGACCCAGGAGCCGGTAACGGGGCGGCTTGAGGACATCTCCTTGGGGGGGATGAGAATAACTGTTGAGGCCAAGGCCCGGCAGAAGAAAAACGCGCTTCTTTTTGAAACCAAACTACCCGTTGCCCAAGGGCGAGGTTTTTCCAAGATTAAGGTCATGGGTGTGGTCAGAGGCTTTTCTCCGATGGAGGAGGGCACGGTAGGTTTAAATGTCAAGTTTCTTAACCGGATTGAAGACGAGTCTTTGGGCCGGCAATTGGTTATGATGAGCCAGGGCAATGGTAGGTCATAACTTATTTAAAATAACCGTTAAATTGGTTAGATATGGCTTGAGGGGCGTTGTTCCATCGTTCGGTCAAGCGTTCGGTCAAATCAAGCTGCCGCGAAGATGCTCATTCAGCCACTCGATGGTCTGGTTGAAAACCTGATCCAGGTCTGTCCGCCGGGTGAACCGGTGGTCTCCCTGATCAATAATGACCAGTTTTTTAGGCTGCGTAAGGGCTTCAAAAATGTGCCGCGCCTGGTCTACTGGAACCAATTCGTCATCAGATCCGTGGATAACCAGGGCATTGTTGACGCGGGGGAGTAACGAAGTCAAATCAACCTGATTTAAACTCGCATAGAAGGAGTCGGCCATGCCCGGATGGTCGAGACCAGGAGCGCCTGACCGCAAACTTTTGAAGGTAAAGGGGGTTGCCCAGGTGACTACGGTGCTGATCCCTCCTGCTGTTCCTGAGTAGGCCAACGAAATTGTCCCTCCCATGGAGCTGCCCACCAGGGCCGGTCCGTCGCTAATCCGTCCATCCTCGCCCGCAGAGCCGATTACAGCGCTCAAATCTTCCATTCTACTCTCAAAGGTGGTCTCTCTGAGGTTGCCGGTACTTTCGTTACAACCCATGTGATCATATCGTATGGCGGCCCAACCGGCCAGGGCCGATAATCGGGCCAATTCCGTTAACTTGGGGCTGTCTTTGGAGCTGAAAAGTCCGTGCGAGATTACGGCCAGGGGCCAGGGCGGCGGCTGAGCCGGCAGGTGGAGGACCGCGGCGATGGTTCGAGTCTTCAGTCTAATCGATATTTTTTCCAGATGTTGATCATTCACTTAGGATTGTCCTGGATAGGCTTGATGATGAGCGCAGATGGAAGAGACCCAAAAGCCCTCTGTGATCAATCGTCTTTCTAATCGGCGCAAATCTGCCCAATCTGCGGATAGAATTACGCCCCTTGAGGCTAATCGCTTAGCGTACCCATGGAATTCAGGTTAAAGGCGATCTATTTTTTCCGGTCAACCACATACGAGGCCATATCCTGAAAAAGAGTTTTTTCCGGGGAATCGGGAAAAATATCCAGGTCGGATTTGGCTTTTTCGATGTAAGAGCAGGCAATTTGATGAGCTTTGGGCAGTGCGTCGGTTTTGTTGACCAGGTTCCGGATGCGGGTGAATTCGGCTTCGGTCAAATCAGGTTTCTTGATCAGGGAAGCCAACTCTGTCTGGTCCTCGGTCGTCCCATCTTTCATGGCAATAATCAGGGGGAGGGTTATTTTCCCTTCTTTTAAGTCATTTCCAACCGGTTTGCCGAATTCCGCCACATTGGACGTATAGTCAAGATTGTCGTCTATGATCTGGAAGGCGATGCCCAGGTTAAGTCCATAACTCTTGAGTGCTTGCTGTCTGGGATTATCCGCCCGACCGAAGATGGCTCCCATGTGACAGGCCGCGGAAAAGAGAATGGCGGTTTTACTGATGATTACTTGAAGGTACTCTTCTTGAGTGATTTCCAGGTTAAGAATGTGAACAAGCTCGAGTACCTCCCCTTCGGCCATCGTTGTGGTGGTGTTGGATAGGACTTCCAGCATCCGAATGTCACCAATTTCCACCGCCTGCGAAAATGATCAAAGGAACACGATTTTTCTTTCCCGTGCCCAATACCGCGGTTTTTTTATCCATGGTCGGATCAACGGCCGATTTGCTGACTTTTGAGGACATGATAATCTCCTTAGATATCTTTAAGTTATTTCAAAATGGTTCAGCCGGCATCCCGATTCGTCAAAGATCAGAATATCCCATTGGCAGGCGAGAGGCCGCCTGGGCGAGACAAGTCTGTCCGATCGGAACGGCATAGCATTGAATATTTACACTAAGTTAAATCTATCAGGCGTAAAGACGGCAAAGGGCGTTAACAAAGTAAGGCGGAGCCTAGAAGATAGAGGGGGGGTGAAGCAGGGGGACCACCAGTCCGGTTTTGGACTACCGGGATGTTAGTGGTGATACGACTGGGGGCGGGATCAGTTCCGGGCTGGGCCAGAATAATCCGGTCTAACTCCATCGATTCAGATGCGGTAAACTCGGCGAACAGTTCTTGTTGCCCGGCCTGGCACGCGCACCGACAGGTCCAATTAGATGAGCCGGATTTGGGGTCGGCCATAATCCCGGATATAGGCGCGGCTTTACCGGCCTTCCGGCAACATGGGGGAAGGGAATCCATCTTACCGCCCGTATCGCCCGACCCGCCTGTATCGCCCAACCCCAAAGACCGGAGATACCTGGTGCAGCAACAGGTCTGGGCCTGTAATGCCCCCAGGCCCAATAAGCAGAGGCTGATCACCAGGCAAATAGCCTTATAATAGGTTGGTCGCGTAGTCATAGCGGCTCTATGGTCTCCAAAGTTTGGTTACCATCTATGGTAAGCATGATCAACCGGCAAGTCAAGAAAAATGTCGGAAGCGTTCTCGGGGCCGGATATAACACCGAGAATTTGTTAAATATTAATCGGTAACGAAGCCTGGCTCAGGCGCTTCTATCCACCAGCAATCCTGCGCCTCTCTCCAGCTTAATCAACCAGTCGCACACCGTCCCGACCGAGCAATCCCGCCAATCCGTTATTTCTTTGACCAGTTTCCGGCCCGAACTGTGGTCGTTAATCTCAATAGACATTTTTCCCTGGTGATCAATCAAGCTAACCGTGACCGGACGATGGACCTTATGAAAATAGGCATTGATCCTGGTGACGATATCCAAGATGACTTCACGGTCCAGCGGCAATTCGGTGATGTTGACCGGTTCTTCCCCATGTTCCTTCTCTTCCTGGGCGGCCTCCCGGTCTCGTTGTTCCTTTTTGGAAAAGTCAAATTTCTTCTTCTGATCATCCCGCCCTTTTTTGCGCATGACCTGGGAAGTATTCTGGATTGGTTCAGCTATCGGCACGAGGTCCGAAATATGTTGATCCATAGCCCCTTTTCCTTATAGGCGCGAGACGGTGTTTGGTGTAGCCCCCTTAATAGAGATATCGGCCTAAATTCAATCAGCTTGAGATACTATCGCGGTCGTTCGGATGGCCGGTCAGCCAAACCCAGGGCCAGAAGCACCAACTCGTTCAGATCCAGCACCTTAATCGAGTCTTCCAATCCGGCGGTCTTTCGGGCATCCTCCAGCATGATCAGGCAATAGGGGCAGGCGGTGATCACCACATCGGCCCCGGTGGCAGCCGCCTCTCGAATTCTGACCTCCGAAATCTTTGTCTCGGATGACAACTCTTGCCACATCCGGCCGCCCCCACCCCCGCAGCAGAGGCTATCAGGACCGTAGTGGATCATCTCTTTAAGCGTTACTCCTGGAATTGCCTGAATCACTTGCCTGGGCTCATCATAGATCCCGTTATGCCGGCCCAGATAGCAGGGATCATGATAAGTGACGGTCAGGTTCAGCGTCTGAGAAAAGGACAACCGCCCGGCCCGGCTCAGCCCGGCCAGGATCCGGCTATAATGGCTCACCGAAAAATCCACCCGGCTCTCCTCCGGCAATGATTCTTGGAACAATGGATATTCATTCTTGAAGGTATGAAAACAATGGGGGGATGAGGTGACGACCCTGGTTATCTCATGCTTCTGGAACAGGGCCAGGGTGTCTTCACCCAGCGTTTCAAACAGGCCCTCCTCGCCCAGGCACCGGGCAATGTCACCGCAACATGTTTCCTTCTTACCCAGCGTCCCAAAGGACACTCCGGTGTGGATCAAGATCCGGCTGAAGGCCCTGGCTATCTCCTGGGCCCGGAGATCAATGGAGGTGGTGCAGCCGACAAAATAGCACCATTCCGCCCGGACGTTCCTGGTCAGGTCGGGAATAGTCAAGTCACCCATCCACTTATCCCGTTTCTTCTTGGATGACTCCCAGGGGTTAGAATATTTCAACAGGTTTTCCAGGGCCCTGGTCACTAAAGGCGGCGCCGATCGGCCATCTTCCAGAATTCTAATCCGGACTTCCCGAACCAGGTCCAGGGGGGCGGCATAAATCGGGCAAACCTCCAGGCAGGCGCGGCAAGTGGTGCAGTACCACGACAGGCCGGGACTAATGGCAGGGGTCTCGGACAGCCGCTTAACAGCCCATTTTTTTAAGAAAGAGACCCGATTGATCAGGCGGCCTTTCAATGTGGCGTCAGTCTTTCCGGCGGCCACAAAATTCCGCGGGGAAAACGGCTCTCCTGCCAGGCAAGCCGGACAGACGTCGGTGCACCGGCCACATCGGGTGCAGGCCTGGCTGAACAATATCTGATCCTGGGAAAATTCACCGACCAGGGTGGAGCGATCTTCAACTGAAACGAACTGCCGCGGTTGGGTCTGAACATAGATGTTGGCCGGAGCGGCCAGGGCATGAAACAGCTTGCTGAACGGCAGGTAGGCGATCAAGCCTAAGCTCAACAGGGCATGGCCCCACCACAAGTAAACATGGACATCTTGGGCTTGAAGCGGCGAGGAGAATATCCCGGTCAAGGCCGGACCGACAAAAGAAGAAGCCTCGCCCCAGGCCGGCTGGGTGGCGGCCAATCTGGCAGACTTCACCAGGAATCCGGTCACTGCGATGGTAATCAGCCAGGCCGGGATGATCAGGTCTTCGCCGCGCCGCTCCAGTCGGGGCACCCGGATCAGATATCTCCGCAGCAGCACCGCAGCCGTCCCAATGATCAGGGCCGCCCCGCAGACCTCCATCATCCGGGAAAAGGCCAGATAGACGTTACCCCGCAACCACGAGACAACATAATGGTCCACGGCCGAAGACAGCGTCCCCAGAAACAGCCCCAGGAAACCCCAGAATATCATCAGGTGGATTATCCCGGCGGTCAGGTCTCCCTTAATGATCCGGGCGCCCAGAAGGCCGTCTATGATCAGGCGGCGGATCCCGGCCGCGGAAAAACCGATCCGGCGAGCCTTGAATCCGGTCTTCCAGACCGCCACCCGGTCGGCCACCCCGAAAGCAAAAACAGCCAGCGCCAATCCGGCCAACACATAGAAAAGCCAGACTCTTGATATATTCCAGAACTGCTCCCGGTAAATGCTATCCATGCCCCCTGCCGAAATTAAGATTAGTTATTCCGTCCTGGTCCGTTTTTCCTTATGTTTTCTGGCCTCGCGGCGCTCTTTATCCCGTTTGTCTTTGACGGCTTTTTCCTGGCGGTGTTTGATTTTCTTATCCATGGGCGTCAAGAGCATACTCGGGGTCAGATTAAAGGAGCCGGGAGAGGTGGGAACCACTACCTCGGGCCGCCGGACGTCGGGCAGGGCCACACCCTGGCCGGGCTTCTTAGGCTTCTTAGGTTTGTTGAAGAACTCCGGGGCCTCTTCCCGCTCCTTGGGCAAAGGCGGGCCGGTAAACAACCCCACCGGGACCTGATCAACCAGATAGATCAACTCTCCGACGCGATAAAAAATCATGCCCCGCCGGGCCGCTTTGTCTGCCTCGATGGTCAGCATAACCGGTTTAGGATCACGGCGGGAGCCTATCCGCTCCGCCATTTCTTTGGTCGTACACAAGACCAGGTGGGGGAGATAGGTCGGGTTCAGGCCCTTTTCCAGGACCACCGGATAAGACTTGCGCCTGGCCCCATAATAAAGAAACATGGGCGGCTCGGCCAGCCTGGGGGCAATATCTCCGGGGGGACAGGCCCGGATCATTTCCTGGCCGTCACGCTCGACCAGTTCAAAGCTCTGGCGGTCGATATGGTGGGCCACTTCATGAATATGGCCAATCCGGACGTAACCGTAGCCTTCCTCTTCATTTAAAGCCCGCACCATATCCCTGGACTTGATGAATCCGGCTCTATCCGGGATAAGTCCAAACTCATCCGGCCGACGCGTCAGGGCATAACTCATAAGCTTGCTCAAGGAAACCGATTTCGGAATTGTCATGGCGTTTGCTCGTAATAATCGATTAGTTAAGGTCTAGTTGAAAATGGATCGTCTCAG
>JADFYN010000193.1:2899-6772 GCA_015233055.1 Deltaproteobacteria bacterium | reverse complement strand
AAACACCTGCGCGGTTTTCTGGTCTCCATTGAACCGAAAGAAAAACATAAAATGGTGGAATATCGGCATCCGGGTGAAGAATTCATTTACGTCATGCACGGCGAACTGGAGGTCACCCTAGGCACTCGGGTTCATCAACTAAAGGTCGGCGAATCCATCCACTTTGATTCCGAGACCAAACATAAGCTCCGCAATATCTCGGACAAAAAGTGCGAACTTATGGTCATTCTCTACACACCATAACTGGTTGCTTGTTGCTCGTTGCTGGTTGCTTGTTCCTGGTTGCTGGTTGAAGATTGCCGAACAACGTTCAAGTGACCGGCTTGGACTGAAATTCAGCAGCGCTGGGCGCAAAGCTCGCCGCCCGGCAGGTTGCCATGACGTTAGGCGGCGTTAATTGGAGGGAAATGTCAAATGAGGCAGAACTTGATCAAGGGTATAAGCCGGTGGATTGCGCGTCGTTACTCAGCGTCCTTGATGTTGGCCTTGTTCCTTGTAATGTTGGGCTTCTTCTGGCTGTTCAATTTCTCGCCCCTCCCGTTTTCCAATTCTGAGTTCGTAAGATTAAGCGATCACGAAGGGCTGCTGGATGCAATGCCGTTCTATTCGGCGCAAGAAGCATACACGACGCTGACGCACTATGGTGTTGCGGGCCGGATGTTGTATCTCAGGTTTCTGGCTACAGATTTCGTCTTTATTCCATTTTACGGTCTCAGCTTTGCTTTTCTGATGACTCAGATTATTCGGGCTGTGGGTGGACCGGGCACCTCATGGCTGATGCTTAATTTGCTGCCATTCGGGATTGCTCTTTTCGATTGTGCGGAAAACATTTGCATCCTCGGAATGCTTGGCATTTACCCAGGCAGCAACACAATACTCGGCACGATTTCAGGCGTTACGACATTGTGCAAGTGGCTTCTGACACTGGCAACGGCGTCATGTCTGGTCTATGGTGGTTTTGTCTTACTGGTGCGTCGTCTTGGCTTCAAATAATTAGTGTATTCACAGGTCAGACTAAGGGTGCCAAAACAGAATCTTTAGACCCTTATATTAATGGCCCTCGACGACAAAGGACGGGACATTTTCAACCAGCAACCAGCAACAGGCAACGAGTAACCAGCAACCCGTCACCCTCTTGGCGGTCGATCCGGCCGGTCGGCAAATTTTGACATTGAGATACTGTAATTACCTCGCAGCGATCCTCCCGACATAATCTCGCCGTAATTTAAATTCTTTTAATATCAATATGTTATTCGTTATATTTTGTTTGGCCCGATATTTGCATCTTAAGAAGGCAACTATGAATTCTTCTGCTGGAGGTGATGCCAATGTTGCCCTATATCTTTGAAGCTCATGCGCCTAAGCTGTTTAAAAGCCAGGTTATAGCTAATCATCAATTGTTTGATCATACTCTCTCCACCGGCCCGCTGTCGAGCCTCAACCTGGAGGAGCTATCCAAGACCGACCTGATCGCCATGGTCCAGAACATGGCCGTAGAAAATTCTCTGGATGGATTGACCGGTCTATATAATCAAGCCTTCTTTCGCCGCTTTTTAGATCTTTCGTTTAAGCGGGCCAAACGAGAAAACGGCCACCTGGCCCTGATGTTCATGGATCTGGATGGATTCAAGGCGGCGAATGATGTCTACGGCCACATTCATGGTGACCGGATACTTAAAAAAGTGGCCGAGACGTTGCTAAAGCAAATTCGAGAGTATGATGTCGTCGCCCGCGTCGGTGGTGATGAGTTCGCCATCTTGTTTGAAGGGTTGGAACCAGAGAAGGCCGCGGGCAGGGCGGCGGATATTTCCACGGCTGTAAATTTGGCTTTGACTGAACTAAAGGGAGGGGTAACCGCCTCCTTTGGTCTGGCTCCATTAAATGGCCAGGCCAGCCCAGAAATATTTTACCACGATGCCGACCAGAATATGTACCGTCAGAAACGGTCCAAAAAGCATAGAACTCTCCGCTCGGTCAACGCAGGACTAACTTGCAGTTAAAACCAACGAAGGCTGGGACACAACTCGGCCGAACGGTGGCCAAAAAAGCCTGATCCAGAGGGCGCCGAAAAAAA
Organism: Deltaproteobacteria bacterium; assembly: GCA_015233055.1. Taxonomy (GTDB): domain Bacteria; phylum Desulfobacterota; class JADFXK01; order JADFXK01; family JADFXK01; genus JADFXK01. Next base: position 4,698 of record JADFYN010000193.1, on the reverse strand, counting down.
AGGACGTGGAGATTCTTAAGGGATATTTGGAATCCTTAAAGGACCTCGGCGTCCTTTTTTTGTCTTTATCCTCTGGATTGGATCTTTAAAATTAATCCTCACGCCGACAAAATTCCGGATCCCTATCGACGAGACGCCATTAATAGTGTATAAGCATCTGAAGCAGTGAACCGGTGCCCGCTGAGATATCCCTTAGTTGAGCTCTTACCATTAAAGGAGATGAACAATGGACTTCGACAGACCTCTTCCAGACGACTTAAAGACCGCCGTGGAGTTTCACGGCCATTTGTGTCCCGGTCTGGTCTTGGGTTACATCGCGGCCAAGGAGGCCATGAAAGCCATGGACGTCATCCGGGCCGAAGATGAAGAACTGGTCGCCATTGTGGAGAATGACAGTTGTGCCGCAGATGCAATTCAAGTCATCACCGGCTGTACTTTTGGCAAGGGAAATTTTATCTTTCATGATTTTGGGAAACAGGTTTATACCCTGCTCTCTCGCAAAACCCGTCAGGGTGTTCGTTTAGCTCTCAAACGGGACATCAGAAAACCCAAGAAGCCAGACGGATCGACCGACCGGCCGGCGTTCATCCACCAGTTGTTGACCGGTCAGATTATAGAGTTCTTTAACTCAACCAGAGTAGAAACAGAACTCCCCCCTTTGGCCAGAATATTTGATAACGCTATTTGCGACAGTTGCGGCGAAGAGGTTATGCTCCCCCGAGTCAGGGAGAAGGACGGACGGAAATTGTGCTCCCCGTGTTTCGATGCCCAGGCGTCAAAAAGCCTGATAGGACAAAGTCCAACAAGCGCGGTATCAAAGGCCACGTTATTTACTTGACTGAATTTTATATGACTGTATATAATAAAAAAGTATATTGGCCAGGCACTATTTACCTTTATATCAAGTTCCGGAAGGATCTATCACCTATGCAAGCACCTATGCAAGCAGCCAGGCAAGAAAGATCGACCAGGTTAGTTGGCTGGAGAAATGGGAAAGCTACCCCGGCTGGTTTAAACAAATCAGCCCAGTATCTCTTGCGGCCGGATCACCCATCTGACCTATTAACAAAGAGCGTCGGCCGCAGGACCAGGCATCTGCTTGGAATTCTGGCTGCAATGATTCTGGGGCTGCTTGTCTCTAGCCCACTTGACGCCGTGGCCGCCGCCCCGGTGACAGTCGAAGTCGTCGTGGCCGGATGGGTGGAGATTTCTCCCAATAGGCCGGGCAATGCTCGTGACAGGGCCATAGAGGACGCTCTGCGGCAGGCGGTGGTTCGGGGCGTCTTCGAATCATCAGGGAAAGACGCAGCCAAAATGTCTCAGGTCGCGGCCAAACTGGCCCCATTCATCAAACAACCCTCGCAATTGATTCAGGACTACAAAGTAATTGATGAATCCGGCACCGAGAACGTCCATCTGGTCCTGGTCCTGGCCCGGGTAGATGTATCCAGGTTCGTCACCAAAACCAATGAACCAACCCCTGTAAAAAAGACCGCCGGCCCCGAAAAATCCGGTGGCCCAAAAACGCTCATCCTCGTGGCCCAAACTGCGCCGGGGCAACACGCACCTCTGGTCTGGTGGCGGGGCAAACCCGGTCTATATGGCCCGTTGTCTCAAACACTGGCAGGATCCCTGGCCCAGGCAAACATTTCTATTATTAAGCCTGAATCGATAGCAATTAAAGACCGGACGACGCAATGGGACGGGAAACCAATAACGGTAGAAGAGGCTTCCTATTTCGGCAAATTGGCCGGGGCTGACGTGGTCATCTGGGGACAAGTGGAAAATAATCAGCTTCC
>JADFYN010000193.1:0-2876 GCA_015233055.1 Deltaproteobacteria bacterium | reverse complement strand
AGTCACCATCAATTCTACTCTGACTGGGTCTCTCCTGGATTTGAAGACAGGCCGGAACCTGGGTCGCGTTACCCGAGAGGTCTCCGTTTCGGCCAATACGTCTGATCAAGCCGGGAAGGAAGCCGGCTCCGCCCTGGCTAAAGAAGTCGCCAATGAGGTCATCAGGCTTCTCGGTTCGACCTCCCCTGCCCCTTCCGTCACCGCCCCTTCCACACCCAAACAATCCAGCCGGGTGGTACTGAAGATCAAAGGCATCAAACGCTATTCCGAACTCACTCAACTCGAAGGGGCCGTCAAAAAAAACGTCCCGGAGATCAAGGGCATTCTCCAACGCCGGGTAAGCTCCGGCACCCTGACCCTGGAACTAAACTATTCCGGCTCTGCTCAGGAGTTGGCGGAAGCCCTATCGAAGAAAGATTTCGGAGTCTTTAAACTGGTCAACCCACAAGTGACGGGCGAAAACCTGACCATGGACTTAAGTTCCTCGGAGACCCAGCCCGCGTCGCAGGATGGAACTTCGGCGCCGTCACAGGGCGGCGTCAGACCTCCCTCACCGAGCATCGTGCCCCCGGCCGCCTCCCCAACAGGGCAATAGATGAGAAATGACCATAACGATACGGCAATCACTTTATGAATCTACCCAATATCATCTCCCTGGCCAGAATTCTCTTTACGCCGGTTGTGGTCATCCTCCTGGTGGACGAAGATCATGTCATGGCTTTGGTGGTCTTTGCCATAGCCGGGATTACAGATGGATTGGACGGGTTGTTGGCTCGGGTACTGCATCAGAGAACCATCCTGGGCTCTTATCTGGATCCAATTGCCGATAAGCTTTTATTGCTGGCATCTTTCATCACCCTGGCCTTCTTGGGCAAAATTCCTGTCTGGTTGGTGGTCGTGGTCATCAGCCGCGACGTGATCATCGTCTCGGGTATCCTGGTTCTCGTCCTAAATGATTACAAACTGACCATTGAGCCCACCATTATCAGTAAGATGACCACGGTATTCCAAATCGGAACCGTCCTGGCCGTGCTTTGCAAAGGCTTCCTGTTCCACGATCCGCTCATCTTACTGGCTTTTTATTGGGTAACAGCTCTCCTGACCATCCTCTCCGGTCTCGATTACGTCCGTACCGGAGTAAAGATGGCTGGAACCCCACCCCGAACCTGAGGAAAACATGCAGAATAACTGGGCCAGGTCCGTACCTGTACGATTTTCTTCCGTTATCTTGTTTATTGTCGGTTTGACCTGGATGGCCTATTTACTCCGGGAGGTGCTCACTCCGATTCTTGTCGCTTTCTTGATTGCCTATGTCTTGGAGCCGTTGGTCTCCCTCCTGGAACGAAAGGGGTTTAACCGGGCTCTGGCTGTAGGATTCATCATGTTCCTGTTAATTGCCTTCATCGCCGTGGCTTTCTTATTTATTATTCCCACAATTCAGCAGGAACTGCAGGCCCTCATCAGCCAGTTTCCGTCTTATCTCGAGAAGCTCCAAAAGGTCGCCATTCCTTATATCGAAAAAAGGTTCAAGGTTCATTTCCCAGCCACGATCGAAGAAATGCTGGTCCAGGTGAAAAACCATCTCGTCGGGGTGGATGCCTCAAGCATTATCGATCGTTTCAAACGCTTCCTGGGCCTGGCTCTATCCGGCGCCTTCAATTTGGTGTCGTGGACGGTCAGTGTTATCCTCGTTCCCGTCTTTATTTTTTACTTTCTTAATGATTTCAATAAAATCATTATAAGAGTCAAGGCTTATCTGCCCGTCCAGTTCCGAGATACCATTATCGCCAAATTCAAAGAGGTAGATTTTGTCCTGTCCAGCTTTGTCCGAGGTCAATTAATTGTTTGTTCGGTCCTGGCCATCCTCTACAGTACCGGCCTGGTTCTGACCGGGATTGAGATGCCCTTCTTGATCGGTCTGGTCTGCGGCCTGGCCAGCATGATTCCCTATCTGGGCCTGATGACTTGTCTGGTCTGGGGATCACTCATGGCTTTGATCAAGTTCGGGGATTTCACGCATGTGCTTTATGTCTGGGCAGTGGTGGCGGTGGCCAACGGCACCGACAGCGGTTTTGTCACCCCCAGGGTCTTGGGCGAGCGGGTCGGGTTGCATCCGGCGGTAATCATGCTGGCCATTCTCGTCGGAGGGCATTTATCCGGGTTTGTCGGCGTCCTTTTCGCCGTCCCGGTCACCGCGGCATTAAACGTATTCTTCAGGACTATCCTCGACACATATATGCACTCAGACTTTTATACCCGAAAATGGAGTGAAGAGGACCACAAACAACCGGAGTCAACCGGCCCGGAGACCACCCAAATAGATCCTCGGTGAGGAGGCCGGCAGCCGTACATGTCCTCCCCGGTATACTTTTTCCGGCCGAGATGGCGTTCGGCCTCAGACCATCGCATCAGCCATCAGGACCGCCCGGACCGGTGACGCCTCTCCTGCGGAGATCTTAAGGGGAAGGCAAATTAAAGAATACCGGCCCGGAGGCACATCCCGCAAATTGATACCCTCCAAGATCAAAATATCGTTTTCAAGCAACAGATGATGAGCCGGAAAACCGTCATCCCCGGGGGGGTCAACGGAGATATAATCAATCCCGACCAGGCTGATTTTCATATCAACACAGCATTGGGCCGCCTCGGGAGAAAGATAAACGTAGTCTTCCGTGTACATTCCGCTGATGCTAAGTCCGTTAACAGAGTTTCCGGTCTGGAACAACAGGGCATCCCCAGGTTCAATCCGGTGGTTTTTAATGGCGTTCGGGGTTATCTTGACCTGGTCGACAGGCAGGACCAGGGCGGAACAAAAAAATCGTGACACCGGATACTGGTCCAGAGTCTTTCCTTGGGGTAGAAAATGGCTGGGAAAT
>JADFYN010000192.1:591-6798 GCA_015233055.1 Deltaproteobacteria bacterium | reverse complement strand
TCTTCGCTTAAGTCAATGACATTGGGTCACCGGCGATAAACCTGTCTGGTACTGGATCTGGGTTATTGCCTGCTGTAGATCGTTGGTTTCACATATTTAAATGAATGTGTTACCCCGGCCAGGCTTTCCGAATGTCCCACAAAAAGGTGGCCGTCTTCACCCAACTGTTGATAATATTTATTAACCAGGGTCTCCTGGGTGGACCGGTCAAAATAAATCATCACGTTCCGGCAAAAGATAACGTCGAAGAGCCGGTTGAAGGGAAAAGGTTTCATCAGGTTCAGGTAACGAAAGGTTATGATATTCTGCAGGGTGTCTTTGACTCGAAAGTATCCTTGCCACTGGCCGCTGCCCCTCTGGAAATAGGTCCGCAGCATATTGGGGTGAATACCGGCGACCCGGTCCTTTTCATAAAGACCGCATTGGGCCTTGTCCAACACCTGTGTGGATACGTCTGTCGCCAGTATTTTGATGTCCCAGCAGTTTCGATCGGGTAAGGCATCCAACACCGTCATGGCAATGGAATAGGGTTCCTCACCCGTGGAACATCCGGCGCTCCACAGCCGCAACTGATTGTTATGTTTTTTGCTTTTCTTAAGGGTCAGGTGGGGAATAAGCGTTTCTTTCAGAAAGGTGAAGTGATCTGATTCCCTAAAAAAACTGGTGACATTGGTGGAGATGGCGTTGACCATGGCAACAAGTTCATCTTGATCATGACCGTTTTTGAGATATTCATAGTAGTCCTTAAAGGAAGTCAGGCAAATCTCCCTGATCCTCTTACTTAACCGGGCCTTGACCAGTTCCTTCTTGCCTTCATGCAGATTAATGCCCACCTGCTGATAAATCAATTCCCGAAACCGTTGAAAATCAGCGTCGGTACAGGCTATTTCGAGTATTAGGCCCGGTTGGCGCATTCAAATAACCCCGCCACATCTATGATCAATCCTATTCGGCCGTCACCCATGATGGCTCCTCCGGCTATCCCCTTAAGTTTATTAAACGCCTCACCCATGCTTTTAATCACCACCTCTTGTTTGCCGATCAGGGTATCCACCAGCAAACACCGTTTGGTTGCCTCATTTTCCACCACCACCACCAGTCCTTCGGTGGGATTAGTAATGGAATCATGGATGTTAAACAGGCGGTTTAATCGAATCAGGGGTAGGAGCCCATTCCGCAGTTTGATCGTTTCACCCGTCTTTTGCACCGTGATAATATCAGCCTGATTAGGCCGGAAAGACTCAACTACGGAAAGAGTGGGGATGATGTATCGTTCTTTACCGATGCCCACGATAATCCCGTCTATGATGGCCAGGGTCAGGGGGAAGCGGAGCATAAAAGAGGTTCCCTGCCCCTGAGATGATTCTATCTCGATCTGGCCTCTGAGTTCATTAACCACATTTTGGACCACATCCATACCCACGCCCCGGCCGGATACGTCGGTAATTTTGTCGGCCGTGGAAAACCCGGGAGCAAAAATCAAAAGGAAAATTTCTTTTTCGGATAATTCGGCACCTTCTTGAGTCAGACCTTTTTCCAAAGCCTTCCTGATAATCTTTTCGTGATTAAGGCCGCGGCCGTCATCTTTTATTTCTATCATCAATTTGCCGCCTTGATGGAAGGCGTTCAGAGAGATCAGGCCGGTGGCGGATTTGCCCGCCCGGACGCGGTCGTCGGGATCTTCTATGCCGTGATCGACTGAATTTCTAATGAGATGGACCATCGGCTCATAAATCTTGTCAACCATCTTGCGGTCAAGTTCCGTCTCTTCCCCCGTGGTCACAAAGTTGATTTTTTTATTCGATTTTCTGGCCAGATCCCGCACCAGCCGGGACACTTTTTGAAAGGTCAGCTTGATCGGAACCATTCTCAAGGACATGGCGGTGCGCTGAATTTCTGAAGTAATACCGGTCAGCCGGTTGAATTCGCGGGATAATCTTTGGTTCTGCTGAGCCAGAGCGGCAATGTCCTGGCTGACCATGGACTGGGCGATAACCAACTCCCCGACCATGTCCACTAAGTAGTCCAGCTTTTCCGTACCGACCTTGATCGTCTCCTGAGCTTCGACCTCCACGGCCTTTTGTTGATTGAGGGCCTTAGTCACGACACCGGCTGAGACCAGCCCCTTTTCCACCAGCACCTCGCCGAAGAGCCTGCCTTCCTCCTTCACTTCCTGGGATTGGAGGGTCTGATCGATGTCTGAATAGGTGATCGCCCCCATCTCCACCAGCATCTCGCCAAGTGGCATATTATCCTTGGGAAACAAAACCGGCTTAGTTTCCGGGACAAGAATCTGCCCTTGATCCGGGAGATCTTCCTTCGGCGGTAAAACCGGCTCATCCTCCGGAACAACTCCCTTGCCTTGGATCAGGTGATCAATCCGTTCCAGATACGGGGCCAGGTCGAGTTGCGGTTCCACATCAAGGCCGCAAGACAGGTTGTCTTTCAATTGCTTTAACAAATTGTTGATCACGTCCACTGATTCGAGAATCAAGTCCACCACCTGTGGAGTCATGGACATTTCGCCTTCCCGCACTTTGTCCAGGAGGTTCTCCAAATGGTGGGCAAAGGTATTGGTGGTGACCAGGTTGATAAAACCGGACACACCCTTGACGGTATGGAAGGCCCGAAACACGGCATTAACCATATCCGTATTATCTGGATCGGATTCCAGGTCGAGTAAATGTTTCTCTACCTCGCCTAGAATGTCGGCAGCTTCGGTAATAAATTCATAGCATGTCTCTTTGTCGGTTATTTTGTAGTCTGAAAGATGATTCGACGGTAGCACACATAGGGGTGCCACCGCGGGCGATTCAGGGGAAATCTCCTGCAGCCCAAGAAGAACCCTGAGCCGGGCCAGGTAGTCTTTTATCTCATCATCTTTATCAGTGCCTCTGGAGAAACACCGGAAAGATTGATGTTGACGACTCGACGAATAATGTTAGAGACGTGTTGATAAAACTCGACCGGAGAAACCTGCTCAGATATAACGCGATTCTTAAAAAGAATATTTTCATTGTCAAAGGAGATCAGGATAAATCTTGGGTGAATCAATATCCGTTCTTCCAGTACTGGATAAACTGTCCTCTTCTTTGGCTCCTACTTTCTCCGAAAGATCAGGAGATGTTGGAAGGCATGGTAGTCCTCTCCACTAAAATCAAGATGGCCCGAACAAGAAAGCAGCGAGTAAGATGGATAGCAGACGAGGAAATACACCCAAACCAAAAGCCAACCAAGGTTATCAATATTATGGATGGCAGTAAGAGCTATTCTCTATATACCCTGCTGTGCAGTCTTGTGCCGACGCCACCGATTGGATAATGAGAGGATCGAAAGAAAGACGAAGAGAAAGGCAGGAAGCGCCGGAATGCATCTCTTGGTGGGAACAACGCATACGCATCTAAGACCAACGCCAACCAATAAGGAACATCCAATTGACCCCACCTGAGAATATTCCATTGACCCTTCGGTCCGTCTTCCTGACTGAGCTGGATCTGTTGGGTTTGCCGCCCGAGATGACGACCTTCGTATTCCGGCGGAAGGATGATCTAAGGGAAAGGGTTCGCCTGGCCTTTACCCGGCGGGCGCCCGAATTGCCCGAGCATCAGCGGAAGTATCTCTTGGATGAGATGTTACCATCCGGGGCCGGGCATTGGGAAGGCCTGAACAATAGTTTCAAGGTCCTGGCCGAGGAATTATTTGCCTGGCGCAATCAGGAGCTGCGATTTACCAGCAAGGGAACGTTGCCCTGGGTGGAGGGTTTAAGCGCCGAGTTGTCGACTCTGCCGTTGATGGCCTATCTCGTAGCCGAAGCCGTTCATGAAAATGCCGCCGATTTTGACGCGATTGACCGAATATTCTCCGGTCCGATTATTCCTTTGCCCGAAGACCCTTTCATGGAGCCGCTGTTGCACGACGGTTTGACCGAAACGCACCTGCATTACGACAACAGCGCCCATCCTGCTCTCATCTGGGATCAAATACTCCAGCATCCCAAGGCCTGGATCAAGGATGTTTGTTCAGAACCGGATCAAATGCATTTGTGGAATCTCTACCTGCCCGGCACCCCGCCACATATTTTGCTTACATATTTAAGAATGGCCCGGCAGATTCGGGAATGGATCGTCTTTTGGCTTCTTTTCGAGGAACCGTTTGACTCTGAATTCGTCATCTGGCTCAGAGACACTATCAGAAATCCGGGGTTCCCATTCGAGCCGCCCTCGGCCGGCATTCCCATGACCAGGCATCCCGGTCAATTACTCCCCGGCGGGCGCTTTGGAAACGCCCTGGGCAATGAAGGCGCGGTCTGGGTCCATGCTTTTTACCGGTTAATCAGGCAACCCGATGAACAGGCGTCAGTGGCCCTGCATATCTATCATCTCATCATGTCTATGGTCCACCGGGTGGTCCTGCACCAAAGAAATATGAAGGGGTTTGATCTATTCGACATGCTGGCCGGGTCCGGATTGAGAAAAGAGATGGAGAATCATCTCCACCGAGAGCGGCTGATTCAACTTGACCGGACCGGTAAGTTGAAAGGCCTGGAGGCGCGAATTGCCGGGAGGGCGGCCAGGCATGAGTTTTTGAGCGGGAAGCTTAAACCGTTAGCTGATCACTTTGATAAGATGCGCCCCAAAGAGGACCAGGACCTGGAGAATAGACTGCCATCCTTTGGGCCAAAGGATGGGTACTCCGACCGGAAGAATGACAAGGGGAACATCAAATTTCGCCTGGGCATTATTTGTCACTTCATTAAAGACAAAGATAAGGCGCGGGAAAGGCAATCAGGACATGCGGGCAAAGAGTTCATTTGCGGACGTCATGTGGAGTTGCGTTATTCATTATTGCGGCAGGCCGTGACTCTGCTTTGGGCCAGAGAGAATGTCAACAAGGTCGGCCCGTATATAGTGGGCGTTGACGGGGCGGGAAACGAACTCAAGACGCCGCCCGAGGTGTTTGCCCCGGTGTTTCGCTACCTGAGATACCGTCTTGACCGGAACCGAACTTATTTCCCACGAGAGTTCCGGGCCTTGCAGGACGATGTGACTCTTTCGCCGCTCTGCTTTACTTATCACGTGGGTGAAGAGTTCCACCACCTCCTGTCCGGATTGCGGGCCATTGACGAGGCCCTGGAGTTTCTGGACATGCCTCCCGGCAGCCGGTTGGGCCACTGTACCGCCTTGGGATTCGACCCCATGCTATGGGTTGAGCGGGCCGGTGACGTCAGGCTGCCCCGGCTGGAGTGGCTGGACAACCTGGTCTGGCTGTTCCATCAGGACCTTTACAGCCGCGGCTTCAAGACCGGCCTCAGAGATGAAATAAATAAATACAGCCGAGAAGTATACGGAAAAGACCAGGGAGCCGATCTGCTTTATCAAGCCTGGCAGTTCAGGCAGTTTGGACCGACCAGGTTGGAACAGAAGTTGCTCTACCAGCAGGAATCGTTTGATGAATGGAAAGATAACTACCAGAAGGCCTACCACCTTTTCCATCTCTATCATCATGACCGGGAGGTCTGGAAAAAAGGTAATGAAATAATTACGATACAACAAGACCGAAAGAAACAGGAGCAATGGCTGGAGGTGCTCCAGGGGGCGCATGAATTACTGGAGAAGAAGGTGGAAGAAAAGCAACTGGCCATAGAAGCCTGCCCCTTGAGCAACATCCGGATCAGTCTGCTGGAGAAGATCAAGGAGCATCCCATCTTTCGCTGGCATAATCCGAGACCGGGTGAAAAATCCAGCAAAATATATGTGCTGATCGCCACCGACAATCCCGGGCTATTTCAGAACTCCCTGCCCCTGGAATACCAGGCGGTCAGTTGCGCGGCCAGGCAGCTCGCTCCGGAGTTGTCCAATAGGGAAATCCTGGCCTGGTTGAAGCAGATAAACGATGACACGGAATTCTTCAGCTTTATCCCGCCCGTCCGGAACGGTGACTGATCCCCGGCCGAGATAATCGGATTCCGGCCCGGGAGCCGCCCCTATCCCCAATCCACAGATTACCCGGATAAACACAGATCCAAGAAACTCACGGACTTTCTAATCTGCGCGAATCGGTCCAATCTGCGGATTAAATATGTATAGGTAGAACACCATCTCCCCATCTTATCTGCTGATATTGATCTGTAGCAGCCAGCCGAAATCAAAATCTCACCTTTCCAATCCAACCTCGCCTCTGATGGTCATCTTGACCGTTTTCTCAGCT
>JADFYN010000192.1:0-531 GCA_015233055.1 Deltaproteobacteria bacterium | reverse complement strand
GGCAGCAAGGATATGGCGGGTTGGGGGATAAATTCGTTTTGCATTTTGACTTACTTCTGATATATACTACTACGGTTCTGTAATTATCGTCGGCAGCCGGTCCAACCGATTTAATCTATTTAAATTATTCTGATTTAATCAGCGATTGTCAATTGCCCGGCTCAGTCTCACGCCTAGACACTCGACCTTCATTAGAACAAGGCCCGGCGGCTCCACCCGAAGTGCGGTGAAGAAGGCTAACCCGAATCTTGAGGTCGGTGGCCCATTCAACTTGTCCATCATCGATAGTCTTCAAGAGGATGCCCCATGGATCAAAACGAATCGGAGCTTCAATCCCTATTAGATAACCTGGCCATGGAACTGGTCCTGCTGGAATACGGCGATCTAGCCGGATTAGGGAAATTATTAAGTAACATTACTACCACTAAAGACGCTGCCGCCGTTGACGGTCAGATAAATTTAATCTGCCGCGCCCTGGAGGCAGTGGTGGAATTTGCTATTTTAGAGCAGGGACACCAGGCCGCCAAAATG
>JADFYN010000191.1 GCA_015233055.1 Deltaproteobacteria bacterium | reverse complement strand
CGAAAATCATCCTGGCCACCAGACCGTTGCTGGAGCAATCCAGCATGATCGGGACCCCGGCCGTCAACCAGACCACGAAGCACAGGGTGATGAACTCTTTCTTGCTCATGCTTTTCATCCCCAGGAACCGGCTGACATTGTGGGGAAATCCCACAGCCATGGTGAAAAAGATGACCGGTGTGGCGAATATGCCCACATAGCTGGAGAAGAGTTGGGGGACACCTACCTTGGGCAGAGACGGATCAATGAGCCGCATCAAATTGGGGCTCTGTTTCATCAGAGAATTTGAGATCGCCTCAAATCCTCCGGCATAGATGATCGCCCAAATGCCCAGGGCGCCGCCAACCAGAGCCAGAAAACCGCCCTTTACCGCGATGAACCATTGCGTCCCCATATACCCGCCCAGAGCCAGAAACAACCAGGCAATAATAATGGAAATCAGGAGACACCAAACAGCCGGCAAACCGGTGACGGCATACCAGACCGCGCCGGCCGCCTTAAGTTGCCCCACGGAATAGATAAAAAGAAAAAATAACATGCTTCCGGCAATAAGAAGTTGCAGTCCCTTTGACTCGAACCTGCGGCCGAGTGTTTCAGGAATCGTGGCTGCACCCAGTTTAAAAGAGAATTCACGGGTCTTGGTCGCGGCCAGCCAGACACAGGGGATGATCCCGATCAACGACCAGATCCCGCCGAACCACATCCCGGAAAATCCGACACTATAAACGACGGCCGTACTACCGCAAAAGGCCCAGCCGGAGATATAGGAGCCGGTGAGAGCCAGTCCGGTCACCCAGGGACCGATGTCTCTCTTCCCGACCAGATACTCATCCATGCCCTTCCATTGTCTCTTGGCCATGATCCCGAGAAAGACGGCCACAGATAAGAGGACGCCCACTCCGATGACCGACCCGACAATCATTCCGGTGGTTGGTTGAGGTATATCAAGGAATTGCTGATTCATTCATCCCACCTCCTGGCAATGAGCCATGTCCCGATGACTGTCATAAAAAAAGTTCCAATCATAATCGCCCCCCACACATACCACGCGAACATTGGATCAGGATCCGGTTGCATCTCTAGCCCTCCTCAATTACAGGATTTTTGCAGGAGTCCCTGCCTGCCTCTCGGTCCGAAGACCCCCCTAACTCACACCTCTAAAACTTTGCCGGGGCGAAGGGATGATGGACAGCGGAGCGGCCGGACTCTCCTTGACCGACCCCACCAACAGTCGTAACTACCAAAAGCAATTAAAAATGACAGTCAGCGACTCTCCTCGCCAGAGATTCCATCAGCCGCAGCTTGGCCCGTCCCCCGTCACCAAGTACTTTGAAAGAGCCTAACCCACAAGAGGCATTATCTTTCGCGGTCACTTAGTTCTTTCATGACAGGTGTCAGGTTATTCGTATCATAGGATTTTGTCAAGCCTTTTCTCTATCTGTGGTACACCCTTTTTGAGCCGAGTGGTCCATATTCCGGTCCGGAGGTAGTCTTGAAGCCGCGGGGCGAGCTTTATTAATCATATTTATCATGTCAATTAAATCTGTTATATATAATATTGGGTGCCCCTACAGGTCTATGCTTTAGTACTACTACCTGATCCACCTGGTATGTTACATTAGCAGCCGGGCGAGCCGTTCCCGCCAGATTTGAGACGGAAGAAAATCTATATAAAGTTGATAGTAATCCACAGGCAAAGTTGGTTTCATGTTTCTTCTTTAGCTACACCATAGCTACAATATAGCCTAAGGCCACATGCATGGTTGTACTACTATAGACTGACCAACAAACTATAGATAGCTGATTAATAAAATTTATTTAACTAATCGGCAAAGACCGGAATTGATCCGACCCATGACAGGCGATGCGGTTGTGATCATTTTGACAAACGATGAAGGAGATAAGGTTACAGGGATAGTCATGGAAGTGGCATATAGCGTCAGGAACAGGTCAAGGTAGGAATTTTACCATACCTATAGTAATTGATATATACTATTTTTTTGTTGACAACTAAAATATATCATGCCATATTTTTAAGATAGAGATAGTTTTAACTTGGAACTCGGACTGCAAAAGTATACTTCAAATACCTGGTTGCATCCGCTCTCCATAATATCTTCCGGCGAAACTAATTTGAGGTGTCGGAGCCTGACTTGACAGCCGTAGGTTCTTGATTTTTCAGATTTCAATTATTTCCTTTCGTTACCTATCCGATCAACTACTTCCCTAACAAAATCTCCGTTGACGTTCCATCATTGTTTTAATAAAGCCGGCCCATCAACTGTAAAAAACAACCCCAACTAACGCCTCGTATTTCTGCTTTTATCCACAAATTGTTAGAGGTGGGATGATGAAAGAACTAAAGATATCGCTTGGGTTTATTGGATTGATCGCGGCCTTGATCTTCATAGCTGCAGCAGGCCCGGCCCAGGCCGGGGCCAACCAGTGGACCACCACGGGGCCTTACGGAGGATATTTTTCTGCGTTAGCTGTGCGCACGACTTTGACTCCTGTGCCGACCGAAACGGTTTATGCCGGCAAAGCGCGCGGCGGGGTGTTTAAGACATCCGATGGCGGGAGTACCTGGACTCAGATAAACGACGGCCTGCTCAGCTCAACCATCAGCGCGAGCAAAATCGAGGTCGATTCATTAGCCATAGATCCGGCCGGGACGGTTTATGCCGGCATTATGCTCTATAGCGCCCCCAGCGGGGTGTTTAAGATGGTCGGTGGAACCTGGACCAATGTCTACAACTCCAACTCGGTTCATTTCCAGACCACCAATGCCTTAGCCATAGATACGGCCGGGACGGTCTATGCCGGTCTCAGCATCGACGGGATAGTGAAGACGATCAATGGGGGGACCACCTGGACCCCGATCAACGGCACCAGCACGACCATCCTGCCCACTGATAGTAACGGCTATATCAACGTCCGGGCATTAGCCGTGGATTCGACCAATAATATAGTCTATGCCGGAACCGACGGAAACAAAACCTCCTCCGGGGGGGTATATAAGACGACCGATGGGGGGACGACGTGGACCGCGACCGACTCCACCCACCTGCCCCCTTCTGACGTCGTCTCTTCATTAGCCGTGGATCCGGCCAATAGTAATACCGTCTATGCCGGCACCTTATGGGGCGGTGTATTCAAGACTACCAATGGCGGAACGTCCTGGACCAATATCAACGGCGCCACCCTGACCCATAACTATATCACGTCATTGACTATTTCTGGTGGGACGGTCTATGCCGGAACCGACGGGGGACCGTTTTATTCGACCGACGGGGGTGCCTCGTGGACTCAGGGTAACGCCGCCCAGGTCAATGCCTTAGCCACGGGCACGGCCGGGACGGTTTATGCCGGCACCCTCGGCGGGGTATCTAAGACGACCGATGGCGGAACGACCTGGAACAATGCCATCGGCACCGGTCTAACCGCCATCACCTATTCCTTAACCGCGGATACGGTCGGTAAAGTCTATGCCGGAACCGACGGTGGCGTATTTGAGACAGCCAATAGCAGTATGGCGTGGACTCAGATCAACGCCGGCCTGGCCACCTGGGACGACCTCACCGTCTGGTCCTTAACCACAGATACGAATGGGACTGTTTATGCCGGTGGTCACAACTGTGGGGTGCATAAATGGAGCGGGACGGCGTGGACCCAGATCAACGGCACCAGCCCGACCAACCTGACCAACCTCTATGTCCATTCATTAGCCGCGGATACGGCCGGGGCGATCTACGCCGGAACCGAGGGCGGGGTGCTTTCGACGGCCACGAGCAATCCCGGCGCTTGGGCCCAGATCAACACCAGCCTAAGTACAGTCTATGCGTTAGCCGTGTATCCATCCGGGACAGTCTATGCCGGCACCAACGCCGCCGGTGTATTTAAGATGACCTATGCCGGAGGGTCCTGGACCACGGTCAACACCGGTTCATCCGTTTCCGGCCTGTCCTACGTTCGCTCCTTAGCCGTGGATACGGTCGGTACAGTCTATGAACCCGCCGGTACTGTCTATGCCGGCACCGGCGCCTGCGCCGGAGTATTTAAGACGACCGACGGCGGAACATCCTGGACCAATATCAACGGCACCAGCCTTACCAGTACCTGTGTCTATGCATTAGCCGTGGCGGCCGGGGCGGTCTATGCCGGAACTGACGCCGGTGGGGTGTTTATGACTATCGATGGCGGAACATCCTGGACCCAGATAAACACGGGCCTGACTAACACGAATATCTTGGCCTTATCCGTGGATACGGCCGGTGTAGTCTATGCCGGAACCAACGGCGGCGGAGTGTTTGCCTATACCCCCGCCCCAACGGTTAGCTCCTTTGCCCCGACTTCCGGCAGCATAGGGACGTCTGTAACCATCACCGGGACCAGCCTGACCGGGGCCACGGCCGTCATCTTTGGCGGTACTGCGGCGCAGTCTTTCACGGTGAATAGCGGCACCCAGATAACGGCGGTGGTGGGGTCCGGGGCCACCGGAACCATCAGCGTCACGACCCCGGGAGGATCGGCCAATTCCGGCACTTTCACTTTCATTCCCTCGACCACAATCACCTCGACGACCACCGCTCCCTCGACCACCACGACCACACCCCCTTCGACCACTACCAGCTCCACCGGTCCCACCACCACGACAACGACCACAGCGGCTTCGCCTACCACCCCGGCCGCGACCACTACGACCACCGCAGCTTCCACTACCACCAGCACCACGGCTTCGACCACGACCACGATCCCGGGCCAAGGCTACACGCTGACTGTAGTCAATGACCCGGCAAACGGCGGAACCATATCAGGCGACATGACCTGCCCCGGCACATGCTCCAAGCAATTTCCGGCGAATACCTTGGTGTCGTTAACGGCCAACGGGCTGAGCAATTATGGCTTCTTCTATTGGGGAGTGCCCGGGGAAAAATTTTCCGACTCCAGGACGCTGATGTCCAGGACGCTGACCCTGACGATTAACTCGAATCTGACCGTAACAGCTTTTTATATTCCCTTCCCGGTGGAGGCATTCCACTAAGCCGTTTATACTCGGAGTCGGCGTTTGCTTTTATGGCCCCCGTCTGTCCCTCCGGCACGCAGAATACCGCCGAACACCAGTCCAATATTTTTCAAGCGGTTGATCTGAAAAAACAGTTGAACTTTTTTTGCAGGAGTGATAAAAGGGAGACATGAAAATAAGATTATTTCTTTGCTGCTTTCTTTTGCTAGCCCTGTCCCGGCCGGCTTTTTCCTCGGCCCAGGAGTCTTGTTCTGCGATCCCGCCCGGGGCGTGGGAAGGGGTGGTCGTATCCGTCATGGACGGCGGCCGGCTGGATGTCTTCCAGGTGGCGACCACAAAAATCCTGACGAACATGCGCATCGCCGAAGTCGAAGTGCCTGAAGAGGGCCGGTTAGGTGGCGAAGAAGCCCTCAGTTATATCAAAAAACTATGTCTTTATAAATATGTGGTCGTTTACCCTAGATCTGTCGATAGACCCATTGACAGATCCGTCGATAGATCCATAGATAGATCCGTCGAGAAAAATGATGGACTAACCGGCCGCTTCGTTTTACCCGACTGCAGCCTGCTTCAAGAAGAACTGCTCAAGGTCGGCCTGGCCCGATGCGACAAAACCGGCACAGGGAACACCCATCTCTTATCCCTGGAACAGCAGGCCCAAAAATTAAACTTGGGTGTCTGGGCCGGTTCGGCCGCGTCTCCCTCCTCCGGAACCCGCAAAGCAACAGGTTTATTTTAAACAAATTATCAGGGGTCGACACTCCACCGACCCCTTTCAATTGTCTGTCATATAATTCAATGTCAAGTCAAGTTCAATATCGAGCCCCCCGACCAGCGCGAAAATAATCCTCCGACCCGGCTCATCCCTGCTTCATCGTCTTCTCAAAATGCCTCTTTTCGATAACCAGCTCCCCGGCCTCTTCCGCCTCCTGATCAATAATTTCCTTTAAGCACACCATGGCCGCACCCCGGCAAAGCGCCTCTATCCGGGCCCCGGTCCAACCGGTGGACTCCTGAACCAGCCAGTTCAGGTCCACATCAGGAGCCAGAGTCCGATTTCTTAGATGGATATCGATAATCTCCCGCCGTTCCTGGGGAAGAGGCAGGTCCAGCGGAATGAGCACCTCAAACCGGCCCGGCCGCAACAGGGAGGCGTCCAGCATGTCCGGGCGGCTGGTCGCGCCCAAAATAATCACCCCCCGCAATGTTTCGATGCCGTCCATTTCCGTCAATAACTGGCTGACCATCCGGCTGATCACCTGGGCACTGCTCTGATCCGCCCCCCGGTGACCGGCAATGGAATCGATCTCGTCGAAGAATAAGATACATGATGCGGCCATGCGGGCCTTGCGAAAGATCTCCCGAATCCGCTCCTCACTCTCTCCTACGTATTTACTCAATAGTTCAGGACCCTTGACTGAAATAAAATTCAAACCGCTTTCCCGAGCCAGAGCCTGGGCGATGAGGGTCTTCCCTGTTCCGGAGGGCCCGGTAATGAGTATGCCCTGCGGTGGATCAAGCTTCAGCTTATCGAAAAGGTGCGGCCAACGCTGGGGCCATTCCACCGCTTCTTTAAGGGCCTGCTTAGCCCGCCCGCAGCCGCCGACGTCAGCCCAGCCCACCTGGGGCAGTTCCACCCGGACTTCTCGGATGGCCGAAGGTTCCACCTCTTTGAAAGCCTGTTCAAAATCATCGGGGATGACAAACATTTTCTCCAAGAAGTCTTCCGAAATACTGGGTTGATGATAATCTATTTCGGGAAGATGGCGCCGCAAAGCACAAAAAGCCGCCTCCTGACACAGGGCCTTCAGGTCTGCTCCCACAAAGCC
>JADFYN010000190.1 GCA_015233055.1 Deltaproteobacteria bacterium | reverse complement strand
AACGAAAAGGTCCTCTACGAATAGCTGCCTTAAAAAATAAGAGCGGTAATCTAGAGGTGCGCGCTCGACCCCCTGTGGTATACTTTTAAACCGGCGATTTTGGCATACTTCCTGACCGGCGGTAACAACAAGATCATGTTTTTAATTATGGGCGGAATAAGTAAATTAATCAATAGGTAGATAGCCCTATTTAGATAGGGAAAATCCTGATTTTATAGGAGTTCATCCCAGCCGGTAGATTATAGCGTTGACAGGGGGGCCGATTCTTATGACCCTGGCCGGGAGGTTTTTCCTAAGATTATGAAAAAGTCCTGGGGCGGTGGCTGGTGTCACCCTACGTTACGGCAGGTCGAGCCGGGAGCATTTCGTAACCTGGAGTTACAGAATTCGGACTGCATTACTGTACGCTTACCGGGCAGAATTCAGCGCCGGGATTCTTTCTGTCGGGCAGACCTACAGAATTTAGAGCCGTGGGCAAGTGTTCGCTTACCGTATACCGTGGCCACCCCAACACCTGTGTTCATCCCCTGGGGCAGAACCAAACCGACACCGACGCACCATCCCTGGCCTTCTCTTTCTTTTATCCGGCCGAAAGTCATTGACATCAAGGATGATGCAAAATTATCCGCTTGACCTTTTTTGCTTTTTGATGGTAAAATTCATGCAACCATCAAACATACCATCAAGGGAGGCGAGGCATGGACATCGAGAAGGAAGGAAGAGAGCAGGATAATCAGGATATCAAGAAAAAAGAAAAAGAACGGTTTAATCAGTGGCTGGGGCAGAAGTTGGGGCCGGACGGGCGGCGGGTGACTTTGCTGTTGACCGGTGAGGATGCCCGGTTGTGGGATAGCTTGAAACAAGAAAGCGAGTCCAACAATGATCTAATCCGGCGGTTGCTCAGAACTGCGGCTAATGATCCGGGTGGGGATGTTCAATTTGAGTTGAAACACATGGTGGCCGAAGTGCTGGCCGGAGTCGCTGAGATCAAGGCCGGGGTTAATGACCTGCAATCGGTGGTTGGCAAGCTTGATGTTAGTATTGATGCAAGACAACAGACCGGCTTTGATGCTAATGTTGGTGCAACAATAGACACACCTCTTGATGTCAAGCTTGATGCAGAAAGGGATGATGATACAAAGAGCCTTGCCGTCGCTGACGGTCGTAATTTTGATGGCAAATTTGATGCAAGAACGGGTGAGCCTGAAGCCGAAGCCCAAGAGCCGCCTGAACCGATAGCCCAGGAAACCGAAGCCGAGACACCGGCCACCGATGACGACACCCAGAATGCGGCCGAACCCGATGAACATATCCAAGATGACACCCAGGAGCCGACGCCACCGGTTGCCGGGATAGACGAAGCCCAAACCCTGGCCGAAATCAAGGCCCGGCTGACCTGGTCGCCTCTCATTTGGCCCTTGAGGTGAATGTTTGGTGAAAGAAGGATTGGAGAAATCAAAACAGATTAATTTTTTTCAGCAATTCCTTTATTAATTCCACCAACACACCTCCCAACAAAAAAATCACAATAAGCTTAAATCTGAAAGGCGTTATGATTTCACGGTCGGTTCCGCAATGTGGACAAACAGAAGATTCCTCATCGATCGACAAATGACATTTGTGGCAGAACATCTGGCCCATTTTAAACCCCCCGGTCGTTATGGCGAGGGTAGCAAAAGAAGCAGTTTCGAGTCGTAATAACTATAACATGAGCATAAACATGACGCAACTTGTATTAGGCCATGATCAGCAAACGTAAAAAAACGGCTCCCACAAAATCTCAGCCAACAAAGAAAACAGAAACCCCAACCGAAAAGCCCAAAGAATCTTCTATGTTCAAAGTGACACTTCAAAAGAAAGCATTCCGAGAAGCAGATTTCCCACATTCTCAGGCCGCTATAATTTTTTCAATCTTTATTAACAACTTAACAGGTAGCGACGTTCGGGCTTTTGATGGTGTACTCACCTTCACTGACCCCTTGGATAATAAGATATTTTCTTCTAACCTCGTAATAAGTAATCCTATTGCAGCCGACGCTACAATGGAATGGGCTGGTCAGATTGAATACAATCAATTCATGAGCTCACATCAGAAACTAAGAAATGAAAAATTATCAAATCTTAAAGTTAACTTTAGACCCAAGAAAATACTTTTTACCGAAGGGACAACAAAAGAATTTGAGTAACAATGCCCCGTTAGCCAATAATTTTATATCCTTCTGTTCCTACCCAAATCATGAAACTTTGAACGCCGTACCAGGCCAATACTTCTGTCAACAATCAGCGACGCCTGAATCTCAACACAGGGTGGGGAGACAGATCATTTCTTCTTTTATCCGGCAGGCCCGGCCCGGAATAAATGTTGACCACTCATCAATCAGGCTTACCCTGGACACCTATAGCCACCTGTTAAAAGATACGAACGAAGTGGCGGCGACGAGATTGGGCGAAGCTATTTTTGATGATGGTAGCAATTTAGTAGCAGAAAACAAAAAAAGGACTTAAGGCTTTCACCTAAGTCCCTGAATTCTCTGGAGGCGGCAACCGGATTCGAACCGGTGGATAACGGTTTTGCAGACCGCTGCCTTAGCCACTTGGCTATGCCGCCAAAAATAAAAATGGAGCGGGAAACGGGATTTGAACCCGCGACTTCAACCTTGGCAAGGTTGCACTCTACCACTGAGTTATTCCCGCTCACGGACGGGATAATAACAAAATCGTGACGATTGTCAACAAAAAAGTGTATTCCCTGGGATTTAATATTTTTGGATTAATATCAACAAAATACTATGCATCGATCTGGAGGACCAATCCTTTCAAGTATTCGGTCTCCGGCATGGATAATAGAACGGGATGATCGCCGGCCTGGCCGAGTTGCTCGATGAGCTTGACCGGACGCCCGGCCAGGGCCGCAGCTTTGGCCAGGATACCCCGAAAATGTTCCCTGGTGATTTGGTACGAACAAGAAAAGGTGAACAGAAGCCCGCCCTTCGGGAGCAGCTTGAGTGCCTTCTTATTCAGATCCAGATAACCTCGCTCGGCCTCTTTGATCTTACTTTTAGACTTGGCAAAACTGGGCGGGTCAAGAATGATCACGTCAAATTTGGGTTCTGTGGCTTTGAGAAAATGCAAGGTCTGAGCCCTGACAAATTGGCAGCGTCCGCCGAGGTTATTCAAACCGGCGCTTTCTTCGGCCAAAGCCAAAGCTCTTGGGGAAGAATCCACCCCAACCACTTCGATCGCTCCGCAAGCCGCCGCGGTCAAGGCCCAGCCGCCGGTGTAGCAAAAGGTGTCCAGGACTCGTTTGCCTTTGACCAAGCCCTTCAGTCTTAGCCGGTTAGCATTCTGATCCAAAAAGAATCCCGTCTTTTGTCCATCCCAGATGTCTACTTTTATCTTAACCGGTCCAATGGTCACGGCTAAGTCAGTCGGCGGCATGACCCCGTAAACCAGTTTCTTCTCCAGCGGCAGCCCTTCCAGTTCCCGGATGGGCACGTCATTTCTGACAATGATGCCCTGCGGCGAAAAGAGTCCGGTCAATTCTTGGATCACGACGTCCAGCATCTGATCCATCCCGGCCGTCAGGGATTGAACGACCAGAAATGACCCGTACACATCCACGATCAATCCGGGGAGGCCGTCTGATTCGCCGAAGACCAGCCGGTAAGCTTCATTAGACGTAGGTGGCCACCTTTTCCGGTGGTCACGCGCCGTCGTTAATCTGGCCCGGATAAAGCCGCCGTCTATCTCCTCCTGCCGCCGGGTCAAGATTCGACCCATGATCAGTGAAGCAGGATTGACGTAAGCCCGGCCGATAAACCGCTCCTCCTGATCGACCACGTCCACTATTTCTCCCGGGTCGAAATCCCGGACCCGTCCGGCCACTTCATTGCTATAAACCCACAAATGACCGGAATTCAAGCGCCGGTCTACACCTTTTTTGAGTTGAAGAATTTTCATAGCACCATTTCAGTTCTGTTTATCTGGTTAGATTTTCGGAAGGAAATAAAGGATGTGGTCTGAAATCTTACGTCACTTAATCCAGTTAAAAAGCAACACCCGGCGAGGCCTTCGGCCAAAATCAAAAAACCAATGTTGACCACTTTGTCATTCCGAGTGAAAGTGAGATATATTAAAATTTATCGCCTGCTCAGAGTGATAAAATGGACCCGCCAAGGTTATCAAGTCAATCAAAAAACATATAATAAAATTATAATGTTAAATCTAAAATACCCGCCAAAAAAGAAATCAATTATTAATTATACAGAGGACGAGAAGAGAGATAAAAAAGAGGACGTAGAGGTTTTTTTGTGGTTGAATATATTGAGTTATCTCAAATGGTCAGATTAAGATAACCCAATAAGTTATCCTGAACCTGTTGGTTATGTTTTTTTCAACATACTGAAATAACGATTTGAATAACCAGAGGCAGCTTAAACAAACAGGGAGACGAAGTCAAATTTGTCCACATCCACCAGACCGCGATCAGTCAGTTTGAGGGAAGGGATCACCGGTAAAGCCAGGAAGGACAGAATCATGAAAGGTTGGTCCTGAGTGCACCCGGTTTCTCCGGCGGCCACGCCTAACCGCCTGATCCCAGCGGCAACTTCCGCGACAGGTAAGTCGGACATCAATCCGGCCACAGGCAAACGTAATTGTTCCCGCACCCGTCCATCAGCCACTACGCATAATCCGCCGTTCATTTCCGCCACTGTGGACACAGCCAGATGGATATCCCGGTCGTTCACGCCCACGCAGACAATGTTATGGGAATCATGGGCGACCGACGAAGCCAACGCCCCTTTTTTCAAACCAAATCCCTGGACCAGACCCAAACCGATATTACCTGTGGCCTGGTGACGTTCCACCACCGCCAGTTTGGCCACATCCTGAGCAAAATCGGCGCACACTGCTCCGTTTTCAATCTTGACCGGCATGTTCAGGTGTTGAGTCATGATTTGGCCGGGGATCAGTCCGATGACTCTGGCTTGGGCGGATTTAGCTTCAATCTTAAATGAGTCAAGGGAAAATGGGGCCACTTGAAAACGGCCCTGTGCCTGGGTCTGGGGAAAACGGGCCGCATCAAGGAGTAACCGACCATTTTCAGCCACCGGTTGACCCTGAATGAAGACCTTCTCCACCTGGAATTTATCTAGCGAATCCAGCACGACCAGGTCGGCCCGATATCCTGGGACCAGAGCCCCCCGGCGTTTCAATCCAAAGTATTCACAGGTGTTAATACTGACCATTTGAATCGCGGTGATAGGATCCAACCCCAGCGATACCGCCCGGCGAAGGATCCGGTCCAGGTGACCGCTCTCCAGGATCTCATCGGCATGTAAGTCGTCGCAAACAAACATACAGCGCCGGCTAACGGCCGCGGTCACCAATGGTAAGAGAGCCTCCAGGTCTTTGGCTTGGGTGCCTTCCCGGATCATGATCCGCATCCCCTTAGCCAGTTTCTCGACGGCCTCGTCAAGTCTGGTGCATTCATGGTCGGAGCCGATACCGGCCGAGAGGTAGGCATTTAGGCCCGGCCCGGAAAGAAGCGGAGCGTGACCGTCGACAACCAGATCGTGGAAGGCCGCGACTTTTTCGAGGGCATCCGGAAACCCGGCCACCAAGCCGGGGAAATTCATCATTTCAGCCAGACCCAGGACCCGGTCGCGTCCTCTAAAACCAAGTAGCTCTCCGACTCCCAAAATCGCCCCGGATGTCTCCAGGGGTGTCGCCGGAACGCATGAGGACAACATTACGAAAACATCCAGGGGTAATCCCCGGCTGACTTCGAGCATGTACTCAATCCCCGGCAGCCCCAGGACATTGGCAATCTCGTGGGGATCGCAAAAAACTGCTGAAGTTCCGTGGGGTAACGCAGCCTTAGCCAGTTCTGGAGGCGCCAACATGGAACTTTCTAAATGCAGATGGCCATCCATAAATGCCGGGGCCAGGAATTTGTCCTGCACATCAATGATCCGGTCGGCCTTATAATTGCCGAACCCGACCACCACCCCGTCGTAAACGGCCAAATCAACCTGGTCCACTCGGCCGGAAAAGACATTGACCAACCGGCCGCCACGGAATGATATATCTACCGGACGGTCTCCCCGGGCGGCCTCTAATCGTCTATTGAGTGTTGCCGCGTCCATTTATCCACCAAAAAACGAAACCTGCATGTTCTTACCGCAATATCGTGTTGGCTCACGATTTGGAGGCCCCACCATGGTCTTGATTGATCTGATTTATCTGCTGACGGATCAGGTCAGCGTCTAATGAATCGGCTTGCGTTTTCAGCATTTCTTCATACGTTTTGAGGGCCTCGGACCAGTTTCCACCCTTTAACAAAACTCGCGCCTTACTCAGCCGAGCCTGGTCTTTAACATAACTATCCGGGACAGATGCAGCACGTTCGTAGTATTCGGCCGCATCCTTATATTTAGCCAGAGCTTCATAACAATACCCTAGACCGTTGTAGGCCAGGAGTCGAAAGTCGTTGTCGTCGGACCCCACTTTGTTCAAAAAATTTTGATAATTCTCCGCCGCCCGGTCATAGTTCTTCAGGTTGAATTGCACATTCCCCGCCTGGATAAAGGCCAGTGCAATAACCCGAGATCGGGGATAATCATTCACCAATTGTTCAAATTTAGCTAAAGCCTGTTTATAAACGGCTTCATCGTTAGTCGGAAGGGCCTGCTCCAAGCCGGCGTTTCCTTCATTATATAGAACCATAGCCCGGTTATTCATCATATTCGTATAACCTCTGACCACTAAGACCAGGGCCAGGACAACGACTATAACCGCAACTCCCACCATGGCCTTTTTCTGATGGAAGGCTAGAAAGTCGATGGTTCTGGAAGTCAGAGTTTGAAACTCATCTGGGGCCTT
>JADFYN010000018.1 GCA_015233055.1 Deltaproteobacteria bacterium | reverse complement strand
ATCGACCTGGGCCATCTTTGGTTGGTGCCTTGATGATTCAACCCGAGGCAAACTCAGCCCCCGGGAAGGGCTTGATATGACCGTCAAGCACCAAAAGCTACTTTCCAAAATACTATTGGGGGCTTCTGATTCAAATATCCCGTTTGCAGGGCTGCGTGATTTACTTCATTACCTGGGATTTGAAGAACGAATTAGAGGGGGCCATCATATATTCACCAGAAGCGACGTTGAAGAAATACTCAATTTACAGCCGCGAGACAACAAGGGAAAGTCATATCAAGTTAAGCAGGTCCGCCATGTTCTCTTGAAATATCAGTTGAGGAAGGCGAGTGATGTTTAAATACGAAGTCATCATCTACTGGAGTGAAGAGGATCGGTCATTCATTGCCGAAGTTCCTGAACTGCCTGGTTGCGCCGCCGACGGAGCCAGTTATCAAGAGGCCGTGAGGAACGCGGAGGTCATTATTCAACAATGGATTGAAACCGCCCAAGAACTTGGCCGTAATATCCCTGAACCCAGGGGTCGTTTGATGTATGCGTGACGTGACGTTGAGTCACCGGCCGGAAAATGAACGCCACCTATACCGAGACCAACCGGATCGGCGATCACATCTGGTACATCAGCGACGTGCGCAAGTTTAAGGCCCATTATCCCGGTTGGGATTTCAAGTATGGTTTGGAAGAAATTTTAGAGCAGATTTATCAGCACCTGCGAGGATAGACCTGAAACTGGCTTGATCCACTGTTTTTTATAAGAAATTCTGCGAGGCTGCCTGAACAAAAGGAGTCGAAGCCATGTCGGAACCGGCGAAAAAAAAAGCAACCTATGAAGATCTCTACGGCGTCCCGGAAAACATGACCGGGGAGATCATCTACGGAGAATTGACAGTCACCCCCAGACCGTCAACAAAACACATCCTCACCACATCCGCTTTGAATGCTAAAATTATTCCTCCTTATTACTTTGGCGATGGCGGCGGGCCGGGCGGATGGATCATCCTGATCGGACCGGAAATCGCTTTGGTGGAAAATATCCTCGTCCCGGATCTGGCCGGGTGGAAAAGGGACAGATTTCCCAAGAGACAGGAGCACAACTGGATCGATGTCGTCCCCGACTGGGTCTGTGAGGTTCTCTCGCCCAGTACGGCCTTGCGCGACCGGACCAAAAAGATGGCTATCTATGCCGAGTATGGGGTGGGGTATCTCTGGTTCATTGATCCTGTCCATATGACGGTGGATATCTTTCGACTTGAATCCAGTCGTTGGGTTCCCCTGGGCGTTTTCGGCGGCAATGAAAAAGTGCGCTTAGAACCGTTTCAACAGATAGAGATCGACCTGGGCCATCTTTGGTTGGTGCCTTGAGGATTCAACGCTTGGTAATTTAATTTTGCGGCATAGCAAGACCAATCTGCTTGACTTGATCAGCCGACTCTACCCGCACGGCTCGGAATTTTCCCGGCCAAAGAAGTTTTAAGGAGACCCGACATGCCGAAATTCTCTTATATCAAAAGGTTCTTGAGTGGACCCGTAGGATATGAACTTTTTAAAAGTAGCGTGGCGGTATACAAGGTTCTTAAAGGAGTGGCGGATGGAAAGGTTTATACAGGTCCGTTCCGCGCTGAAATATACCCGACATTTCACTGTAATCTTGGTTGTATCGCGTGTTGGACCTATTCTCCTCTTTGCACCCGGCCCTGGCCTCCTAAAGATTCTCATCTTCCCACTAAAATATTTCTTCAAGTTATCAACGACCTGGCAGACATGGGCACCCAATCGGTGACTCTCGTCGGAGGCGGTGAGCCGTTTCTCCACCCCGACATCTTCGAAGCAATTGCTCTGATTAAAAAACGCCAAATGAAATGTGTGGTTAATTCCGCTCTTCACGTTCTTGGACCGAAGAGCATTGAAAAATTGTCGGATCTTTCCGTTGACCTGTTAATTTGCAGTACTTGGGCTGGAGATGCCGATACATATATAAAAACACACCCGACGGTATCTGATAAGACGTTTGACAAAGTGCGTCGGAATTTGATCGCCATAAAAGATTATAAAGAAAAAAAAGGGTTGGTTGCCCCGCGGGTCACTCTCCACAATGTTATCTGCAACTTAAATTATAGGAATATCGCCAAAATGTTGGATTTTGGATTTGAGGTGGGGGCGAACGAGATAAGATTCACGCCGATAGACATAGTCCCTGGACAAACTGACTGTCTGTTGCTTTCTTCCTCTCAACAGGAAGAATTAATAACTATACTTAAGGAAAATAAGATAGGTGATGGCTCTTCAAATACTATTTGGAGGGGCAACCGGAAGCTCCACATATCAGGTGCCGATATTTTTGTCGGAAGAATTAAATCAAGGAAGGGAATTAGCGTTGATCACGAGAATATCAAGGCGATCCCATGCACTATCGGCTGGTCTTTCATGATCATCCACCCCAATGGTGAGGTGATACCATGTTGTAAGGGTGGTCATCATCCATTAGGGAATGTTTTGCGCCATTCTATCAAAGACATTTGGCAATCATGTCATTATGTTAATTTTAGGGTAAAGGCTCGCGATGCAGATAAAAATGACGATTATTTTCTAAATATCAAATGCTTCCAGTTTTGTGATAATCTAATTGACTTGCTGGCGTTCAATACTCCAACAATGAAAATGTTTTTGGGCTGGTTTCAAGCCGCGTCACATAACCCTGTGGTTCGATTCATCGTAGAAACCGTAGACCGGATCTTAAAATTAAAAGCACTTCCCCTGAAGAGCTTGACGGACTATTCAGCGCTTCCTTTGACTTTCAACTCCCTGGAGGAACGTGAAGCCATCTGGCCTCTGGCTGAATTGCAGTCCTGTGGCTCATTTCGGGATACTTCCGGACAGAGACGGGCGAAAGAGTCCCATGACAAGTTTGAACGCCGATGAAAAAAACCTTGACCTTTTCAACAGATGGTATCAGCGACGGCGCAAGTCTAAAGCTCATTATCCCGATCTAAATTTTAAGTATGGTTTAGAGGAAATTATGGTGGATCTAATTAGGGGTAATACAAGCTATTAATTATCTCGACCTACTACCTCATTTCTGTTGACACAATCAAAACAGGACGGTAAAATGCAAGTGGCCGTTTTTTAAGATCACTGACAAAAGATCACTGACAAACACTTCTTGTAATGTTCGAGTAATATGCAATATTTTTTTAACAATTTTGGCAAGTTGCGTTATGCAATCTGTTGACCTGACGTTACTGATGCAGGAGCTAAAATGAAAGTAGCACTATGTCATGTGGGAATTCGTCACATCGGCTTTGATGCGTTCTATAAAATATTCAGCCCTGGGTTTGATCACGTAGAATCTTATCATGTAGACTCTTATCTTGTTTCAAATGGAATGACCTCTATCGGAGCATCGTTACTAAAGCGGGGCCATGAGGTGGTGTACGTTGACCTTCGGATGCTGGGTTCATGGGAAGATGTTGAAGATAGTCTTTCTAAGGCTAAGGTAGAAATGGTTGGATGCGGATTCCAAACGCCAAATCGAGAATACGCCTTAAAGCTATGCCGGATCGCCAAGTCAATGGGCCTGGTGACGGTTGTTGGTGGGCCGCATGTAACCTGTGCTCCTGAGGATATACTTGGATGTGATGAAGTCGATCATCTTGTTGTAGGCGAAGGGGAACTTACTCTTCCAGCAATATGCGACACTTATGATGCCGGCGGAAAGCCGGAGCGCCTTATTGAAGCCGAAATGGTCAAGGATCTATCATCCTTGGATTTACCTTATTTGTCTCCACTTTATGAAAATGTAGTAAAACTTAAAAAATGTGGGTTCATCGTGACCAGTAGAGGATGTCCCGGCCGCTGCTATTACTGTCAGCCGGTCATGAAAAAAATATATGGAAACAAAATAAAGTTCAGAAGCCTGGATCATGTATTCAAAGAACTGGATATGTATATACATAAGCTCGGAATTAGAAAATTTTACATAATGGATGATATGTTTACGACAAAAAAAGAAAGAGTATTGGAATTCACGTCTCGCCTAAGATCGCAAGGATACAATATTGAATATGACATAAATGCTAGAGTTGATTTTTTTGATGAAGAGATGGCTTATGAATTGGCCTCAACCGGTTGTGGTCTTGTTTCTTTCGGCTTTGAAAGCGGATCAAACAAAAAGCTTAAGCTTATAAATAAGCATACGACTCGAGAAAAGAATTTAGAAATAGGTAAGCTTTGGAAAAAGACAGGTAAACAGGTCACGGCTAATATCCTGGTCGGAATTCCAGGCGAAACAGAAGATGACCTGGCTCAGGATTATTCATTTATTGAAGAACTTGGGCCTGATCGTTTACTTTTCAACTATATGGTCCCATATCCCGGAACCGAATTTTTTAACATCCTTAGTAAACAAGGAGCGCTGTCAACAACCGACTTCGGTAGATATGAAATGAACCTAAATAAACAGTTTGGCACCGTAAAAGGCGTTGATTATGATATGCTTCATCGGTGGGAACCTAAATTTGATAAGCTTAGAAAAAAAATATTTATGAAGAAGTGTATGAGATTGCTCTTAAAGAATCCTAAGTTGTTGTTTGGCCAGTTAATGAATTATACTCTTCGCGATTTAGCCAATAAGCTTAAAACACTATACGTTGGAACTCCATAATGGGCTGTTTTAGGGGTAGGTGTTGCCGGAGATAAAATTCAAGCCGCCAGGCGTTGATTTTTTGCGAATCACTGAAACTTTGGGGTGCGCACTTTCGGCAACTCCTTGTGATATTAGAGCCCGGCGTTTTTGAGTAAATAGCACGCCAACCAGGCGTGACCTGACCCGCAAATGCTACCCGCACAGCTCTTGATCTTCCGGCCAAAGAAGTTTTAAGGTTTTTAGCCTGACGCCATCGCTCTGGCCATTTTTTCCCCTATCCTCCCATTGGCATATGTCTGTGGAGACTTTGTATAGACGGGAAGAGGTATTTTAGGGAGACAGCTTTACGCAACCCTTAACCCAGACAGTCGGGGAGCGAGGCCTTATCTTCATGAAAATAAAAAATAGAAAATTGACGGTTCTTTTTATCTCTCCTTTTGACTTAGTCCCGAAAAGATTTTGGGGGCCAACTTTAAGGCTTTTTATGTTGGCTAAAGAACTGGCAGCCAAAGGACATGAAGCCTATTTACTCGGCCCGGCGCCGTTTAATCGAACAGTGCCGAAGGAAATGGATGGGGTGAAGTTAATCACCTTCCGCTCCCGTTTTCATCGTTATGATTATCCCGCCGATGAAAAGAAGATGTCCAGGGCGGACAATCCTAAACTGATTGGGATGCTGGCCGTTCCCGGTTTAAGGTGGCTCGAGTTAGAGTGGCTGCTGACCCGCCTTAAGCCGGACTTCATGGTGGTTAACCGGTCTCTTCCCGATACCGGATTACCCGCATTGCTAAGTCATTTCCTGCGGGGGATCCCCTTGATTTACGATTGGGACGATCTTGAAGGCTTACACGGATTTTCCACGAACTTTATGGTTTCGTTGCCGTTACAGCTTTTTACGACCGTGACTGAAGTTTTGTGGGCCAGATTCTCCTCGGTGACGGTTGTGGCCAGCCGGTTTTTGGAAGACTTTGCCCTTAAGACCTGGGTGGACCGGCATAGAGTGCTGTATGCTCCCACTGTGGCTGACACCGCTCGGTTCCACCCTGGGGTCAGCGGGGAGGAGATTCGGAAAAAGTTCGACCTGGTCGACAAAACCGTGTTATTGTACACCGGCAATCTAGAACACGGGAACGGGGTTAAGACAGAGAATATCTTGTATGTTACGGCCCTCTTGGCGGCCAAACGGCCCGACATCAGGCTGCTGGTGGTGGGTGGCGGAGGTCTCTTGCGGCGTGGAGGTGAAGAGGGCGCGTTGCCACGCCTGGCCCGGGACCTCGACATTCAGGATAAAGTCGTCTTTACCGGAAATATCAATTACCTTGATGTCCCAAACTACATCGCCGCAGCCGATATCTGCCTGGCCCTGTTCCCTATCAATGTCATCACTATGGCCAAATCCCCGCTTAAGATTTATGAGTACATGGCAATGGGCAAGCCGGTCGTGGCCAGGGCGGTAGGGGAAATCCCCGCGGCCATTCAAGACGGGCACAACGGGCTCCTGGTTTTTTCGGACAACCCCAGGGAATACGCCGATAAGATCAATCAAGTTATGGAAAACAAGGACAATCTGCAGAAAATCGGGGCCCAGGCCAGGCAAACAGTGGAACAAAAATTATCGTGGCGTGCTTCGGCGGAGACGCTCCTCGACGCCTTTGACGTAGCCGACGAAGTCAAGTCTTCCCACAGCCGATTTCTTAAAAGAACAATCCTCCCCAGACCGTAACTGGAATGTTGTTGAATTAAGAGACAGGGTCATCGGATACGATTCTAATAAACGGCCTATTCCGATTAAGCCCCAATGGGGCGCACCAGGTTAGCCCAGCGGCAACGCCCTGGGCAGGGAAGGTGATAATTATGAAAATCTTTCTTGGAAACGCCCCTTGGCGAAAAAACGGCTTTTATGGCGTCCGGGCCGGCTCCAGATGGCCCCATTTTGAGCAAGAAGGCGAGTGTTACATGCCTTTTCCGTTCTTTTTAGCCTATGCCACGGCCCTCTTAGAACGAGAAGGGTTTGAAGTGCTCCTGGTCGACGGTATCGCCGCTGATTTGAGCGATGAAGAATTCGTCAGCCGGTGCGTGGACTTCAACCCCCAACTGGTCCTGTTGGAGGTATCCACCCCCTCGATAAATCAAGATTTGGCCATTACCAAAAAAATCAAGAGCCGGCTGAATGTCCCCATCGCCTATGCCGGGCCGCATCACTGGATGTATGAGCCGTCTTTTTTGGAGCAGCACCCCCTGGTTGATTACGTGTTGGTCGGGGAATATGAATTCACCCTCCTGGAACTGGTCCAAAAGCTTAACCAGGGCCAAGAGCCCCAGGGAATCTTGGGCACAATTCATCGAACGCCCCAGGGGATCGAGGTCAATCCCCGGCGGCCCCTGATGGAAGACCTGGACCTCTTTCCCTGGCCGGCCAGGCATCAATTGCCCATGATGAGATATAACGATACTCCCGGTGGCATTCCAGCCCCCAGCCTCCAGATGTGGGCCAGCCGAGGATGTCCTTACCATTGCGTGTTCTGTGCCTGGCCGCAAATTATGTACGGCGGCCATAAATACCGGATCAGGAGCCCGGAAGACGTGGTCAACGAAATTGCCTGGTGTCTTCAGGCCTATGATTATAAATCTATTTATTTTGACGACGACACCTTTAACATCGGCAAATCCAGAATTCTTAACATCGCGGCGTTGATGAAAGAGAGAGGGATCAACCGGCCCTGGGCGATTATGGCCCGAGCCGATCTGATGGACTACCAAACCCTAAAGGAGCTGAAAGAGGCCGGACTGGTCGCGTTAAAGTACGGGGTGGAGTCCGGCGATCAAGAGGTGCTGAACCGTTCCGGTAAAGGGTTGAATCTGGCCATGGTCAAAAAAGTGGTTAAGATGACCCGAGAGTTGGGCATTAAGCATCATCTGACCTTTTCCTTCGGGTTACCCGGCGAGAATATCAAAACCATCGGAAAGACGATCAAGCTGGCCTTAGACCTGGATCCGGACAGCTTGCAGTTCTCCATTACCACCCCTTTTCCGGGAAGCACATATTTTGAGATGTTGGATCAAGCCGGGGCCCTGATTCATAAAGATTGGGAGAAGTACGACGGCTACAGCCGGGCCGTTTTCAATTCGCCGGAATGTTCGGCTAAGATGCTGGAACAGGCTCTGCATAATGCGAATAAGGCCTGGAAATGGCATACCCTAAAAAAGCGATTAAAGACCGACCCCATTTCCCTAATGAGCGACATCCTGTCAAATCCCATTGATAACTTCCGGCGATTCCGCCGCTGGTCTTAAGTTGTAAGGGTTACGGATCCCATGAAAATTGCACTGATAAGCAGATCAATCGCCGAGGGTGGAGGAGGCAGCCGAGTAGTCGAAGATTTGGCTCGTTGGTTAAATAACGTTCCCGGAATCATCGCCCACAGTTGGATGAATTGGCCAGGTAAGCATCCGGCCCCCCATCACAGATGGTTGTCAATCAATAAATGGGTGTACCTTGTTCACCGGAGCTGCCGCCTGCTTTCCAGGTATGTCGGATTGCCTGATTTCTTAACCCCTGAACTCATGTTTTTCTGGTTAGCTAAAAAAGACGATTACGACCTTTATCATTTTCACGATATCTCCGCAACTTTCTCGCCCCTGGCCATGCGTTGGATCGCCCGGCGTGCTCCGGTCGTCTGGACCTTTCATGACTGCTCCCCGTTCACCGGCGGGTGCATGTCCCCCATGGATTGTACTGCGTACCGGACTGGTTGCCGAAATTGCCCCCAGCTTAATTGCTTGCATCTGATGACGCCTATCGATTTTACCGGGGCCATGCAATCCTACAAGCGAAAAACAGCGCGGACTGGATTGATCACGCCTGTCGTCCCCTCTCACTGGATGGCCGATCAGGCCATGAAATCCGGGATGTTTTCGATAACTCCGGTTATCATTCCCAATGGCATTGACACTAACTTGTTTCGGCCATATGATAAACGCCAGATGAGAATTCAACTTGGCTTGCCTCAGGAAGAATTTATCGTTTTGATAGCCTCGAGCTATCTGACGGACGAGAGAAAGGGAGGGCAATATGCCTTAGACGCCATTAACTCCTGCCAAAGACGCGTCTTTGTTTTGACCGTTGGAAACAAGGGTGATTTCTTGACTCACCGCTTGCCCGGTAGGCCAACGAAGAACATCGGTTACGTACGTGATCACGCCCGGTTGGCCAGGTATTATGCTGCAGCGGACGTCTTTCTCTTCCCCACCCTGGTCGAAAACTGCCCCTTGTCACTTTTAGAAACGATGGCCTGTGGGACCCCGGCCGTCACTTTCCGTAGCGGGGGAGTCCCGGAACTAGTCACCCATAGAGAAACGGGATGGATGGTCGAGCCAAAAGATACGACCGGTTTAACGGAGGGGCTGGAGTTCTGTTATGATCACCCCGAAACACTGGCGGAATGGGCGCGGGCGGGACGAATAAGGGCTTCCGGCCATGATCCTCGGACTGTTATTAACCAGCATCTCAAGTTATATCAACAAGTAATCAGCGATAAAGAGAAGAGGTAAAATTCTATCAGAACATCCCTTTATGACTCTTGGCCAACCGAAATATATTCGTCATCAGCTACCACATCACTACGATAATAACTCCTCTATATTCAGGACCATGAGTCTCTCCTGTTTAAGTTTCTTTGGCGAGAATTCCGGTATGTTAATGATGGGCCGGGAACCACTGTTAACAAAAAAATAGCCAGATGTTTGATTTGGTTGTGTCATGGGGAGGCATATGGAAAATTGTGTGGAAACGGATCGCCTGATGACGCGTGAGCAGTGGCGATCTTGTTGGGAATCGTATAAACCACAGGCTATTGAGAAAGTTTTTTTTGAGGATTTTTTGGCATACTTCCCGACGGGTGGCAGCTTGATAGATATTGGAGGCTTTCCGGGCCAATATGCCGCTTATTTAAAGAAGGTGAGGCAATATGACGTTAGCATAATTGACTATATCATCCTTCCTGAAGTTATACGAAAAGTTGAAGAAGTCAACGGATTGCCACCCGGAGCTATACGATGCATAGACGCGGATGTTACAACGTTTAGTTCACCGATGCAATATGATCTAGTTATTTCGCTTGGTTTTTTAGAACATTTTAAAAACCCTTTACCTCTATTTCGGCAGCACATCGCCCTGTTGAAACCAGGCGGCACCTTGTTCGCCTCAATCCCAAACTTCCGGGGTCTAAATGGATATCTACAGAGAGTCTTTGATCCACATAACTACCGTATGCATAATATAGAAATGATGGATATAAAATATTTAGATCATATATGTCGGAATCTGGGATTGAAGTCTTGGAAGATAGCCTATTGTGCCCCGGGAGATCTATGGCTGGAGAAAAAAGCAAGAGAGAGGCGGATTGGAATGATAACAATGAAGGTGCTCCATAAGTTATGTTCGCTGTTCTTGCTACTGGTTGGGAAGCGAAACTCCAAATTTCTGTCTTCAATGATAGTTATAACAGGTAAAGTGTAATTAAACAACCTTGCTAATCATGCCCGAAGTGGGGGCGCCACTTCAAAGCAAGTTTTTAAAATTGACGTGATAAGTAATCAAATGCTGATCGGCGGGGCCGGTCGGGTCGAGGCGGACCGGGCTGCGGCCTCGTTTCACCTGACCCGCGAATTGTTGGGGCCTGCTTATAAGTCACCCAATGCTTCGTCTGCTGAAAGGAATCAAACGAAATGACTATATATCAGGAATTTTATGATTGTTCGTAATACATTGGCCAATTTAATCGGCCAACTAATCCAACCGGTCCTGACGTTAGTCCTGGTACCTTTCTACATTACTTACTTAACCCTGGAGGGCTATGGGTTAATCGTTTTTTTTGTCACATTAGAGACTTTATTAACTAACTTTGTCAGTGGGTTGAGCACGGCGTTGATGCGGGAAACGGCCCAGAGCGACAGTACAGCGGAAGCCAGGCCGTCCATGTGGCGGTTGATGCGGGCTTTTGAGTTGGCCTACGTGATCGTCGGGGTGGTTTTCGGATTGTGTATATCGGCTTTTTCCGGGTGGATTAGTCTCCATTGGATCAGCCCCGACTCGATCTCCTCGGCCACGGTCAAATTTTGCCTGCTACTGCTTTCAGTGCGTCTGGCCGCTGTTTTTCCAGGGACTGTCTACCAGGCTGTGTTTATCGGCACTCAACGGCAGGTGCTGCTTAATACCTTAAATTTAATTTGCACCATCGTGCGCGTCTCCTCCAATGTGATCGTCATCTTGACCTGGAGGTCGGTCGCCGGTTTTTACCTGAGCGAAGTGGTTAATACGGTTTTGGCATTGTTTTTGCTTCGGTATTGGGTTGCCAGGGTCCTGCCGCGGCCGGATGCGACGTCAAAGACTATTTTTGATTGGACCGAGGTGAAAAAGCTTTGGAGAATTTCTGTTGACTTGATCTTGGTCAATGGAGCTTGGGCCGTCTTATCACAAGTGGATCGGCTGATTATTAGTCGGCTGTTGTCCATTTCCGCGTTGGGAGTCTATAATGTCTTGACCGCCGGGGGCCAGCTATTAGCCATGGCCGTCCAGCCGTTTTTCCAGGCGGTTTCCCCGGAGATTTGTCAATTGGCCCGGCATGATAAAAAAATTGAAATGCAGCGCTATCTAATTCGCTATTCTAAGGTGATCTTGATCATCTGCCTGGCGGTTGGTTTATCCGTAGCTTTTTTTGCCCGAGATATTCTTGAAGTTTGGACTCATAACGAGATAATCGTAAAAAATGCACCCCTCATGTCCTTTTACGTCTGTGGCCAGATCTTTCTGTATTTGGCCACGGTCCCTTATTTAGGACAAGTAGCGCTGGGGCGGGTTCGTTTCCAAGCGGCGTATATTACCGTGGGGTTAATCTGGTTTCCCGTGTCCATTTGGCTGTTGGTCCCCAAAATCGGGATTGCGGGCGTGGTGTGGACGTGGGTAGTATATTGTTTTGTCTGCTGGTTATATGATATCATGGTTACTGTAATATTACTTGGAAAAGGTTTTCTGAAAGAATATGCAAAAATGACGGCGTTAACGGCGGGGGCCGGCTGCTCGCTGATGTGGCTGGTTAGTCATGGCGCAACCTATGCCTTCCCAGGATGGATCTGGGGCCGTCTTTTTTTCGCAGGCGCGGGGGCCGTGGTAACAGGTACGGTTTGCTACGTATTATGTTTTGGGTTTTATATTCCGCAGGAAATCGCTGTACTTTTCCGGAAAAAAACATGATGGCCGGAATTAAATGTGAGGAACGATAATTGAGAAAAAAGAGAGATCTTACGGTTAAAGGTTGTCCATGTTGCAACAACAACAAATTGTATTACCTGTTTTCCATTAGGGATACTCATAGGGTAGTAATGTGTCAAGACTGTGGGCTCCTGCTGTTGAATCCCCAACCGTCCGACGAAGAGCTTGACGCTATATATGGGCCTGAATATTTCTTGGGAAATAGCTTAGAGAATGGAACAGACCATCAATCGCGGCTAAAGCAGGCCACAGCAGTTAATTATCTTAACCTTTTAGGTAGATACCGTGGCGCATCGGGTGGAGAGTTATTGGAAGTGGGGCCCGGACAGGGGGACTTTTTGGCGGCCGCGGCAAGTCAAGGCTATAACGTGACCGGCCTGGAGTATTCCTCTTCTGCTTG
The DNA here is from genome assembly GCA_015233055.1 of Deltaproteobacteria bacterium. Classification (GTDB taxonomy): domain Bacteria; phylum Desulfobacterota; class JADFXK01; order JADFXK01; family JADFXK01; genus JADFXK01. The sequence continues at coordinate 15,984 of JADFYN010000018.1, read as the reverse complement.
TGACGTCATAAAATCAAACCTCCAAGGCCAGGGCCGGGTGATTTGTGGTGAGATAGATCAATTATCTGATGAACAGGAAAAATACGACGTGTGTATTTTGTCCGATGTAATAGAACATACCCGAGACCCAAGATATTTCCTTCATAATATACATAGGTTGCTTAAGCCGGGGGGGCTATTTTTGCCTCTACCCCCAGCACGGATTCCTGGTCGGCCAAACTGATGAAGACTCGGTGGATGGAATTCAAGATTGAGCACCTGTTCTATTTTAGTCGCGATAACATCGAGTCCTTGCTATTTCATTGCGGGTTTCATCAGATGATCACGGTTCCGACCGTCAAATCTTTGAGCCTGGATTACATCGCTGCGCACTTTGAACGTTTTCCAGTCCCCGTGGTATCACAATGTCTCTCCTGGTTATACTGCTTTGTCCCGGCATTTCTTCGCCGCAAACCTATCCAGGTAGACCCCGGCGGCGTGATCGTCATGGCCAGATCCCGCAAGATTGAAGCTCAACCAAAACTTACAATCATTATGCCGGCATATAATGAAGTCACCACAGTCGAAACGACATTAACCAAAGTGTTGGATAAGCATATTGAGGGCCTTGGCATTGAGGTCGTTTTAGTCGAAAGTAATTCTACCGATGGCACGCGGCAAGTCGTCCAAAAGTATCAGGATCATCCTCGGGTCAACCTGATCTTAGAAGATCGTCCCCAAGGCAAAGGACACGCCGTTAGGACCGGCCTCAGGTATGCCACAGGCGATTTTATTCTCATTCAAGATGCTGACCTGGAATATGACCTGGAAGATTATGATGTTCTGTTGGAACCCCTTATTTCCGGAAGAAAGTCTTTTGTTTTGGGATCCCGCCATGGTGGTCGAACATGGAAGATCCGCAAGTTCGTAGGTTCACCCTTGACCTCAATGTTGTTTAATTCCGTCCATTGGATATTGACAGCGATTATTGATTTGTTGTTTTGGTTACCCTTGAAGGATCCCTTTACCATGTTTAAGGTTTTCAGAGCGGATTGTTTGTATGGCCTGACTTTTGAGTGCAACCGGTTTGACTTTGACTATGAGTTGCTCCTGAAGCTCGTCCGCAAGGGATACAAACCAATTGAGATACCAGTAAATTATAGGTCCAGAACTTTTGAAGAAGGTAAAAAGGTTTCGATTTATCGCGATCCCTTGACCTGGGTTTGGGCTATGGCTAAGTATCGGGTCATCAGGCTGGATTTGCTCAAAGAGGTGGAAAAAGCCAATGCCGCGAAATCAGAGCCCCAACAGTCTTGACTTCCCGGCTGTTTTTTGGGCTGGATCAGCGCCAGGCCACTAACCCCCTTGGTACGGAAGGATAATTCCAGAGTTCATGTGGATTCCCTCCTTTTCCCCTCTACATCAGTCTACCCCAAAAAAAAGTAGCCAGGGAAAGAAAACACATCAAAATGGAAGTCAAAGAAAAAATTGAACGGCAGGAAGAAGAAGGACAAGGTGGCGTAATTTTGACCAGCCAGGGCGGTATCCTTTTTCTCCGGCCAAAATGGCTTACTTTTCCACTGAGGATAATAGTTATATGCTCTTTCTCAGTCATAACATTATTCTTAGGTTTTTTTATGAACTATTGGGGGGTAGCCGACCAAGAATGGTTCGCTAACCACCAACTTGATACGGAAAGCTCCATCATGGGAAGAATGGTCAAATCGCGTCAGGATGGCATCTTCTCAGATGGTGGGCTGGAAGGTCTCGGGAGCCTCAATAACACCCCGGTATTCTTTGACGATAAGCCTTTTCGTAATCAGTATCTGGCTTATTTCACCGGCCGTTCATTCGGGGCCTACACAACATACAACTCACAAATTGGTGGACAGGGAATACTTTTGAGCATGTTAGATAAATTCATACCCCTTCCGCCTCGGGTGAAGTATAGCCTTTTTCGGGCGCTGACCTCCCTGCTCACCGCGATCAGCTTAACTGGGATCATCTTGTGGTTTTATTTGGAATTTGGGTTGACCGCGGCCTTATTCGTTCTCGCTTCTGCAGTTTTATCCCAATGGTTAACCGTTTTTGGACGAAATATTGCCTGGTCCTTGTGGGCATTTTACCTGCCCATAGCCGCGATTATGTACTACCTTAAATTCAAGCGTGGGCTAATGAATACCGGCCGCTCCACGTTTGGAGTCATAATCTTCATCATGATCTTCATAAAGTGCCTGTTCAGCGGCTACGACTACATTACTACTGTCGCAATTATGGTCATCGTACCTTTTGTCTACTATAGTATTCTCGATAGGTTGAATTTTCGTAAGTTCCTGGCCGGATTGTTTACCGCGGCGTTCAGCTCATGTCTTGCTATCTTGTTAAGTCTCATTATTCTGTGTGTTCAAATAGGATCGGTTAAGGGAAGTTTTCTGGACGGAATTGATCATCTTGTATATTCTTTTGAAAAGCGGACCCATGGAAAATCCAGTAATTTTCCCTCTGAAATTGCTTCCAGTTTGGAATCCAGTACCACCCATGTCGTAGCCACATATCTGGCGGGCACATACTTTGATGCCACAAATTATCTACCTTGCTCAAACCCATTTATTTCTACGTACTTACTCAAAGTTCGCTATTTATACCTGATATTATTATTTATGATAATGTCCCGCCTACTATATTTTCGCGGGAATAAATGTGTTAACGAAAATGAAAAGCGAAAGCACCTTGCCTTAATTCTTGCGACATGGTTTTCTATCCTGGCTCCTTTATCGTGGTTTATTATCTTCAAGGGGCATTCATATATACATACCCATATGAACTACATCATATGGCAGATGCCGTTTGTTTTTTTTGGTTTCGCTATTTGTGGTTTAGTCGTGAAGAGTTTATCGCCCAATCTCATTTGCCTGACAAGGCATTCCACCTGACCACTATTCCGCTTCCTTATGACAACATCACTCATATGAGGCTCTTGCAAAACTCAAGAAAAACGTTATCCCGGCGAAAACCATGGTCCATAAGGCGCTGAAATACTATTTTTATGGTTTTGCCCGAAATGATATTCAAGGACTTTTCCAAGAGGCTCATACGAAAGCGGTTATTCATGCGTAAGTTCTCCAATATCAAGTATGCTGATTGGCGCTGCCCCTTTTGCCGCGCCGGATCTATCATAACTCCTTAACATTTTTAATAATGATACCTCGGCCAGACGACCCGCCGGGATGCCCGGTGATTCATTGCCGAGAACAGTTATATTAAGGGAGAAAAATGGACACGCATCAGATGGTCTGGAACAGGAAGGTGGCTGACGTGATCATTCAGAATCTGGAGAAGCGTCGCATGGATGGGAGCTATGCCGATACCGCGGCCCAGGCCGGGGAAGAGGTGCTGGCCATGATCCCGCCCGACGCCACAGTCTACCGGTCCGGCTCTATGACGACGACCAACCTGGGGCTATGGGACCGGCTGGCCGAGTTGCCCGGTGTGACCTTGATCGACCCTTACCGGCCCGGACTCTCCCCGGAAGAAAGCTTTGAAACCCGGCGCCGGGGAATGACCGCGGATGTGATGGTGGCCAGTACCAATGCCATTACCTTAGACGGGAAATTGGTCAACCTCGACGGTATGGGCAATCGGGCCGCGGCCATGATATTCGGGCCCCACAAGGTCATCTTGGTGGTGGGGATGAACAAGGTCGCACCGGACCTGGAGTCGGCCATGGCCAGGGTAAAGCATTATGCCGCCCCGGTTAACGCCATCAGGATCGGCTACAAAACGCCTTGCACGGAGACCGGGATATGTGTCGATTGCAGATCCCCCCAGCGCATTTGCAACATGTGGAGCATCATCGAAGGCCATATGCTCAAAGGCCGAATTCATGTTAAACTGGTCGGGGAAGCCCTGGGGTACTAGTCGGCCGCCGGCCCGACGCAATCGCAGCTTTCTACACCAGAGAATAACTACTTAAAATCAGGATATTATCCTGACTATAACCGGCGTCACGGGTGTCTTCATAAAGGTTGTCCGCAATAATGAATCAGGAATCTGGAATTGATCGGGGAGTCAAGATATCCCTCGGCCTGACCTTCATCGTATGTCTGGTCGCCACCTATTGGTTCCGAAACTACACCCAGGACGACGCCCTGATCTATTATCGTTATATCCGAAACGCCCTGGAGGGCGAAGGTCTGGTCTATAATCCGGGTGAAAGGTTCAACGGTCTGACCTCGCCTTTGTACAGCTATCTCAGCCTACTGGTGTCGTGGGCGACCAACGATATAACTCAATCTCAAATCTGGCTGGGCGGGGTGGGCCTGTTTTTAACGTGTCTGGTGATGGCCGGTCTGTTTCGCCCGCTCCCTCTGGTGGCCGCAACTTTGCCCTTGATGCTGGCCACCAGTCGGTATTTTTACTCTTACTTCGGTCTGGAGACCTCCTGGTTTTTGTTCCTGGCGGCGCTCGCCATCTTGCTCTATCAAAAGAATAAATACGGTTTGTTAGGTGTCGCCTGCGCCTGTTTGCTCTTGGTCAGGGGTGAATCCTTATTTCTTGTCCTGATCTTGGCCGGCAGACACTTTCTGGAGCACCGCCCTTTCCCCCGGCCTCGGTTGTTTATCATCCCGGCGGTTATCCTGGCCGGGCATTACACGTTTACTTATTGGTATTACGGTAAGTTCCTCCCGAGCACCCTGGCCGCCAAAATCTATCAGGGAAAATCCGGATTGTGGGGTGCCTGGCCATGTTTCTTGCAAATCGCCGACCCGGTCAAAAAGCTTTTTGACGGCTCCCCGGTTTTGATTGTCGGGATCGTCGTGACCGGCCTGGTCGGGACGGCGGGGTTTATTTCCGGGATTAAAAATCGGAATTTCTTGACTTTGCTGGCCTTTACCGTCGCCTGTACATTATTTTACGTCTTCTTGAATATTCCCAATTACCCCTGGTATTTCAGTGTCCATTGTTTATTGTTTTACACCGGCGCGGCGTTTGGTCTGGATTTTCTTTATAAGCTTGTCACCCCAATAAGCGCGAGATTCCGCTTTCCGATTCACCGGTTAGGGTATGGTTTACTGGTGGTGGTTTTGACCGGGATGCAACTTTACCTGATCTACGGGTACGTCGGGAGGCATGGCGGCGGATGGAGGCATTACGTTGTTATCGGTCAGTGGCTTGAGCAACACACACCTCCAGACGCACAAGTGGCGTGCTCGGAAATCGGGCATATCGGTTGGTATTCGAAAAGAAAGATCATCGACATTGTGGGACTGGTCAATCATCATAACGCCAGACTTATCGGCGAGCGGAAATTGGGGCATTGGCTCAAATATTATCAACCTGATTACATTCTGATCCATAATCCGCCCTGGCTGTACGAGCAGTGGACGCCGCAGCTCGTCGCCGCAGGATTGTATGCGCCTGACGCCCGGTTTGACTTTCCAGGATTCAGCCTCTTCGCCAGACGGACGGCTAAAGTCCTCGGCAGGACCGGACCATAGGGGCTGGTGTTCAGTCATTCAAGTCCGGATCTTCGGGGTCGGGCTGTTGACTCAAAACCGGTTGTTTCTTCTTCCACCTGTCCAGCCGGCCAAAGGCATACTCAACCGCATTCGACATTTGATCGAAATCAAATGGTTTGGTGAAATAATCGTCAAACCCCGCTTCACGGCAATCGGCCAGTTCAAACAGAGAACTCTGCCCGGTGATGGCAAAGATGCAGGCAATGGGAAAAGCCCTTCTAATCTTTCGGCAAAGCTCCAATCCATTCATCCCCGGCATGTTCAGGTCCAGCAACATCACCTGGCATCTATCCTCTTTAAGGATATCCAGAGCCTGCAAGGCGTTTTCAGCCAACCGGACGAGATACCCGCGCCTGGTGAAGTAGCGATTCAGCACGTCCCGCATCTGCACTTCGTCATCCACAATGAGCATCTTTTTGGCATTCATCCAGGTCCCTCCGCTCAGGTTGTGAGTTTGTCCTCGTGACTACCCTCCCGCCGAGACATTACTGCGCAGAGAGCGCCGTGACCAGTTCGGCCGCGGTAGTAAACGATGGAGCCGCCGTATCCTCCGGCCGGGCCACCACCACCACCTTACACCCCGCCGTCTTGGCCGCGGCTAATTTATCGAGCACCCCGCCCGCCGCGCCGCTATCTTTGGTGACCATGACGCCGACGTCAAACCGCCGCAAAACAGCTAAATTATCCGCCACGGTAAACGGTCCGCGGCCGGTGATGATATTATCATCCGGGATCCTCGCCGCGTGACAGGCCGCCCGCGATTCCCGATGGGACAGCACCCGGATCACCAGCCGAACCCCGGCCCGGGCCGCCTCGGCCACATATGGCTCCAAATTTCTGGACCCGGTGGTCAAAAAGACCGTCGCCTGAAACGAACAAGCCAGTTGGGCCGCCTCAAGATGATTCGGGGCGAAAAATAAAGACTCCTCCGGCAACAGGACCGCCGGCCTGACCCAGCTCAGGTAGGGGATGTGGCGTTCGGCCGCGGCCATCCGGGCATGCAGCCTGGCCATCCCGGCATAAGGATGCACGATATCCACCACGGCCCGGATGTCTTTTTCCGTGATCAACCGGACCAGACCGGCCTGGTCCAGCCGCCCGCATCTCCGGAATATCCGAGGATGGCGCCCCACCTCCAAGGCCACATCGGTGGCTGTAGACACCAGCACGTCAAACCCGGCCACAGCCAGGGCCTCGGCAAATGAAGCGGTTTCACTGGTCCCGCCGATCAATAAAATCATCATCACCAGCCGTCCTCAAGGCGTCAACCAAAGATCGCCAAGGTCGATTTCTATCTGGGCAAACGGTTCCAGGCGCGCTTTGTCCGTGCCGCCAAAAACGCCCAGGGAAACCCAATGATCGGATTCAAGTCTAAACACGTCCACCGTCATATGGACAGGATCAATGAACCAGAGATGCCCTACCCCATACTCGGCATAGATAGCCATTTTTTTGGTCCGGTCGCGCAAAGCCGTACTGGGCGACAAAACCTCACACACCCAATCGGGAACGACATCGATCCAGTTGTGCTCCTGTTTCTTGGGGAATCTGTCCTTTTTCCACCCGGCCAGATCCGGGACGAGGATATTTTCCCCCAAGGCGATCTCCGGCTCAACCAGGATGATCCATCCTCCCGGCCCGCCGCCTTCGCCAAAGTCATAGGGCCCACCAATTTTCACATTCAATGCGGATGCGGTGCGGACGTGTTTGGTCGACGGTCTAGGGGTGACGATCAGTTCTCCGCGGATGATCTCCCCGGTCATGTTTTCCGGGATATTGTAGAGATCATCGTAGGTTGCCTCTTTCTTCGCCGGTTCCGACATGGCTTCGACTCCTTTTTATGATATTCCGGCATGGGCGTGAATGCCCTTTTCCGTGATCAACCGAACCAGACCGGCCTGGTCCAGCCGAGAGCGGTTATCTCTCCCTGCTGTTGAATTAAGCGAAATCACGCACGCTTTATTCATAAAATGGCCCATTCCAAATAAGCCCCAACGGGGCGCTCTAGGTTAGCCCAGGGCAGCGCCCTTGGTATGGGACAAGGCCCTTATAAAATATAATATAACCCATATAAAACCATCGGCAATGCATTATTTTGGTGGTGGTTAGACATTCATTTCATCCTATGCGAGACCAAAAGGATATCCACAGGCCGTGATACATAACCAGGGGTGGACCGCTGAATCGTCGGTGGTTTTATGTGACCATTACATGGTATTTCCTATAGTCGCCGCTCCTACCCAGGGCAGGCCCCAAAGCTGTTGGATTAGTGATAGGGATACATAACCAGGGGTGAACCGCTGAAGTGCCGGGTGTTTTATGTGCTATTACATGTCATTTTGTATAGTCCCCGCCCATACCCAGGGCGTTGCCGCTGGGCTAATCTAGAGCGCCCCGGTGGGGCTTAATCGGACTTGTCTATTTTATAGAAATTCGTCCGTCAACCCGTAACACGCAACACGCCGTTTTTCCCAGGGCGTTGCCGCTGGGCTAACCTAGAGCGCCCCGGTGGGGCTTAAGCGGAATTGTCTATTTTAAAGAAATTCGTCCGTCAACCCGTAACCCGTAGCTAATATTTAAGCACCCGTTCTAAAGTGGTTTCCTCGGCTCTGATCCAGTCATGGATTTCGGTTATAATCTCAAGGGGTGTCTTTTGGGGCGTCCAGCCGGTGGCCGCGGTGACTTTGGCGTTATCGGTCAGGTAGATGCGGATATCGGCCGGCCGGTTTTCAGGAACCTGGGCGATGTTGATCCGCCGGCCGGTCACCTCTCGGCACAGATCGGTCAATTCCAGAAGCGACAGGCTGATCGGGCGGCCGCCGCCCACGTTGTAGATTTGCCCGTTGTGTTTCTTTACGTCCTGCAGTTGAAGGATAAGCAAATTAAAGAGATCATCGACATGAAGGATATCGCGGACCTGTTTCCCTTCCCCGCCGAACCCGATGTAAGATAGGGGCTGCCGCCAGTAGTGCTTGGCCACCCAGAGGACCACCACCCCCTGATCCACCTTGCCGAACTGGCCCGGCCCGGTCAAGACGCCGCACCGGTTGATCACCGCTTTTAAGCCGTACATGCTGACGTATTCTAAGATGAGCAGCTCCGAAGCCAGCTTCGTGGCCCCATACAAGGACCTGGGTCCGTCCAGCGGAAAATCCTCGGCATAACCGCGCTCAGTCACTCCGGCCGTGTCTTGGGCCGCGGCCAGTTCAAACCGGGTGGCCGTTTCATCATATCTTAACGCATTTATTCTATCAAATGGATACACCCGGCTGGTCGATAAAAAGACTATGGTGGATCGATGCCGCCGGGCGAATTCGAGGCAATTAACCGTGCCCATCAAGTTGGTGTTGATCAGATATCCCGGCGAAGACTGGTAACCGGCCAGGACCGACGGCTCGGCCGAACATTCGAGAATGAGATCGATCTCGGCAACGGCCTCGAAGTCCTCCGGGTTCCGGATGTCGCCATGGATAAATTCGATGTTGCCGGCCTGGAGCCGGGGCAGGTTTAGCTCGCTCCCGCGGCGCTTCAGATTATCCAGGCAGGTTATCCGGGCCTGGGGATACACCTGCCGAAACTTAACAGCCAGAGAGGCGCCTACAAATCCGCACCCTCCCGTGATCAAGATATGGTTAAACGACATTTGGGGAGCCTCCGGATTGTTGCTGGTTACATGTTACTCGTTACATGTTGCTGGTTGCGGGTTGCTGGTTGCGTGTTTCGGGTTGCGGGTTGGCGGGTTGGCGGGGCATCGGACGAATTTTTTTTAAATAGACAAATCCGAATAAGCCCCAACGGGGCGCTCTAGGTTAGCCCAGCGGCAGCGCCCTGGGAACTACGGTGGTTACGTGTTGCGTTACTCCCCGGCTCCCCGGTAGGCGATCCGCTGGATATCTTCGCCGGCATTCTTTTTTTTCTGACCCATCAGGGTGATGAGTTCCTCGACGATTTCGCCGATGGCATTGGCCTGGTGATTAAATTTTTCCGCGACGACGGACGATTGTTCGGCATCGCTGACGGTTTCCGCGCTCATCTTGCTCATTTCAAACATGTATTTGCTTACCTGTCCAATCCCCTGGACCTGATCGTGAGAACCGGACGAAATCTCTTTCATCAGTTCACCGACTTTAACGGTACTGGTGGATATTTCAGAAAATGCTTCATTGGTTTTCGTCAACAGTCCCAATCCCGCCCGAACCTTTTTCAGGGCTCCGTCGATGATGTCGCCGGTGCTTTTAGCGGCTTCGGCAGTGCGCAAGGACAGGGTTCTGACTTCATCGGCCACCACGGCGAATCCCACCCCGGCATTACCCGCCCTGGCTGCCTCCACCGCGGCGTTTAAGGCCAGTAAATTGGTCTGGAAGGCAATTTCGTCGATGGTTTTGATGATCTTGGCCGTCTGCTCGCTGGCCTCAAAAATTTCTTTCATTGATTGATTTAATTCGACCATGACCTTATTGGCTGTACCGGCAAATTGATTTGTTTTATCAATAACATGATGAGCCTGGTCGGCATGTTCCACATTATTGTTGGCGATCGTGGTCAATTCTTCAAAAGTTGACGACGTTTCTTCGACCGCCGCAGCCTGTTCGACCGCTCTTTCGGCCAGGGATTGACTCGATGCCGCCACTTGAAGTGAGGCTGTCGCCACCTGGGTCGCCTCGGCGGAGAGTCTGGAGATAACCCAGTAGAGCGGTCTGGCGATATTCCGGGAACTAATCATATACATAACCAGAGCCATCAGCACAATAGCCGCCAAAGACACCCCGGCCATGGCCAGTAATTGGTTTTTGATATTGGCCATCACCTGTTTCTTGGATAGGACGATGGACACGGCCCCAGGGCCCTGGTTGAGAAAAGGCACCCCGGTCACGGCCTGCTGGAACGGCTCCCCGTCGATCCGGATGTCCCGATAGAGCCTTTCCTGGGTCAGGCTTTTTAGAAACTCGGGGGATTCGGTCATGGAGGTATGGACGCCCAGGCCCGCCTTCCCGTCGGGCAACAAAATATCGAACTCAGTTCCGGTGATTTGGTTGAGGGTTTTAACAAAATTGGTTTGAAGCACCGTCCTGACCAACAACCGGCCCAAGTTCACCTTTTCGGTTTTATCCTTTTTGGCGTCGTAAACCTCGCCGGATATGGGAACCACAAAATCAAGATAGACCGTTTTTCCGTCAGTTGAAAAACCGTTACCCAGGGAAGCCGCCAGGCCGGTCATGGCCGGGACCCAGGCCGGAACCGGAGCCGTACTCCATTTGTCATAATTATTATTTAGATCATCCGTCGCGGGGAAGGACGCCTGACCCTTTTCGGTGATCGAGCCAAAATTATCTTTTCCCCCGAAGGCCAGGGGCTTTCCCGCCGAGTCGATCACCACCAGGGCAAACCAGTGACGTAATTTTTGGAAGTCTCGGATGAACAGCAGGAGGTCACGTTTTTGGTTTTCCATGATCTCCAACATCGATTCATTTCCATCAATCAATTTGATATTTTCAGCCACAAACTTGATTGGTTCAGTCAGTTTTTTTTGTTCCGCCAGGCCCGTTACGTCTTCACTGGTGGTCCGGAATAATTCTTTAAGCTGGTAATGGTAAACGGCCAAAGAATTATCCAGCCGCTCTTGAGCTGCCTGCGACCCGGCCCGAAGCGACATATACACGCTGATAAACATAATAATGGCAATGGCCAGAAAGAGACACGATACCGAACTCAACATAATCTTCGCTTTAAGTCCCATAAGGAATCCTCCGATAACTTAAGCCTACCCTCATTGTCTTGACTTTGAGTATACTGATTAACGGCTTCAACCGGGTAAGGCTATCCGGCTAACATCATCGTCTTTATTTAATCAGGGTTATCATCGTTAAAAAGAGAGTACCGCATTTCTGCGTCGTTTGTCATCATTTATCCGGCACCTTTTCAGGGTCGACGCATGAAATATTCTTAAGACGATTAAGCCCGAATAGGCCCGAATGAGCGCACCCTAAATTGTCTGAACTATGATTACCATGATGATGGGAGGTGAAGAATGGGGTTGATCAAGATGTTAAAGAGTACTTCCGGGGAGAATGGCGCCGGGGGTTGGTTTTCTCCTTGATGCGGCGGGGATTGGAATCGGCTTGATTATCTGAACTATGATTACGCTGATTAAATCAAAAACTATGATAACCTGAGTTCGACGAGTATGCTGAGCGATTAGCGTCAAGGGCCATAATGCAATCCACAGATTGCACCGAGTTGCGCAGATTAGGGCCAAAACAGGTCTGTGGGGCTTTTCCATCTGCGTTAATCTGCGCCATCTGCGGATATATTTGATTAACGGTCGGGCTGAGATTCCAGGAATGATTTTATTTCTAAGGCCACCTTATCCCGATGATGTTCTCTGATGATATATGCCGCGGCATTCCGGGCGTAATCCTCCCGCAAGGCGGAACTGTCCAGTAACCCGGTCAGTTTTGTCTCAAGCTCTTCCTCGGCATTTGAATTCCGGATTTTCACCACCACATCGTCCGGCAGCTCGGAAAACCAGGCGTCATCGCTGACAATACAAGGTTTACCCAGCTCCAACGCCCGGAGTAAGGCGGCGGATGTCTCGCCCATGGATGGATATCGTAGATTAATCATAATATCGGAATAATAGATCAACTGATTGAATTCGGCCAGATTGATGTAACCGGTTTTGATAATGCTCGGACTCAAATAATCGTCGACATAACCACCTTCTCCGGCCATAACGTAGACAACGGCTTTCCCCGACCGCCGGCCTATACGATTGACAACCTCACAAATCAGATGATTAAGCTTGGTCGGTAGGATGTATCCGAATGAACTGACGACCAACGCATCCTTGGGAATATGGTATTTTTTAAATAATTTCTTTTTGTTATTAAAACTGGTCTTCCCGTTATCCGAATGGAGTTGGGCGATCATATTAATTTTTCGGATCCCGGCCGTGGTTTTTCTTTCTCCGGCCACTCGTTCATAAGTGTAGTTTGAGTGGACCATGATTAAGTTGGCCGAATTGATAATCTCCTGATTCAGGGGCAATCGGGGGCCCAGACTACGACACCTCAGCAGATTGCTTCTTTGCCTGGTAAACTCTTTGACCAGGGAGATCCCTTCAGGGCCGGCCAGTTCATAGATTTTTGAATAGACCCGGCACCGCTGCTGGTAATACCCGACCATAAAATAATATAAGACGAAGTCATGCAAGATGATCATACCGGGATGAGTTAAGGCGAGATCATAGAGGTAGCTGTGAAAGTAGGGATTATTGCCCATATTGTAGATCTTGTAATCATATCGGCTAAAATCCACGTCATCCCGGCCATAGACCTTGACTTCAAACTCTTGGTAGAGATCCTTATGGGTTAGCTCATAGTCATCGATCAACAAAGTGGTGTTGAAGTATTTCTTCAGGCCGCGCACCAGTTGTTCCGAATAATCCGAGATACCGCTCTTTTGAGGCGGAAAAGGACTGGCGTAAAGGAGGTTTTTTTTATCCATTAGAATGCCGAATTGGTCGGACATGAAGATCAGGGAATTAAATTGGAAATGACATGGTCCCAGTTGATATTCTTGTCGATTAATGATTGCCGGCCGTTGTCCCCCATGGCTTTAGCCAGATCCCTGTCGCCGGCTAAAAGATCAATCCGGGCCGCCACCTGTTCCGGATCTTCAGGCAGGACAAACCCGTTTTTCAAATCCTCCACAAATTCCAGCGGGCCGCCGGCATCAAGATGAACGATTACCGGTTTTTTGGAAAAGAACGCCTCCAGGGTGATGTAACCGTAATCTTCGTCATAGGCCCCGAAATACACGGCTAAGCACCTGGAGTAATAATCAATTTTATCTTCCTCGGAGATGAATCCCAAGATCTTGACCCGATCTTCCAGATGGTGCCGGGAAATGAGCTGGTTCAGGTAAGCCAGTTCGCTCTGGGCGCCGCCCCCGGCCAGGTAGATTTTGGTCTCTGACTTTAAATACCTGGCCGCCTCGACCAGCACCCGCTGCCGTTTCATCCGGTCTATCCGGCTGGGGTAAAAAATAAAATTTTCATATTCCCGGCAATGAAGTTTGTCATGATTAAGAGGGGGATGGTATAGCGAGACGGCGTCGATGTTATTGTATTTTTTTAATCTGCCGGCGCCGTTCATTGAAATAGTGTAAATACCTTTTGCTTCAGATAGATATAGATTGTCATGTTCCAGAATAGTCCGGCGGACGAATTCACCCTCCGGAAGTTTATCGATATCTCCAAACTTCGTCCCCCATAAGTCATAGGCCTGGCGGTGTTGATGCATTAACCAGATGACCTTATGGGGATGCTTAACATAATAGGCCGGAAACTTCACAGCCACAACCACATCTATCTTTTCTCCATTAACTTCCGTCAGATCCATCATCCGGCCCATGATCATACAATTTAATAGTGTTTCAGTCGGGTACCATTTAAAGGGGATGGAGACGATCTCCGCCTGATGGCCCCGTTGTTGCAACTGGGTCTTTAATAGATTGACCAGGATCTCGGCCCCGCCGGTAAAAAAGGGCACCTGGACGGTGGCAATGGCTATCTTCATAGTTCGATTCCCGTAAGCACGGCCAGGGCATCGACAAAGAGCCGCTCAATTGCGCCGGTTGTAAATCGGTCTTGATAGTTCCGATATCCGGTTTGGATTACAGAAGTCCGGTACTCTTTATCACGGGCCAACCGCCTGATGGTCTTGGCATACTCGGCCGGATCTTCTCCCAACAGGATTTGTCCGGGGCCTAACCTTTCCTCGACCGAAGATAACTTTCGGGCGATGACCGGGAGATATAGACTCTGGGCCTCAACTAACCGCATTCCGAAGCCTTCATGCCGGCTACCAGAGATGAAACAATCGCAGCCGAGATAAAATGCCAGCAACATCTGGTCATTGACATCATCAAGAAACCTGACCCGGCCGGCCAGGCCAAATTCATTGATCAGGTGATCCAGGTGATCGGTGGCCCGGGAGAGCCCGGCATTCTTTTTTCCGATAATATGCAACACAATGTTGCCGTCATACCGGAGACAATAATCTTTAACGATTCGGACCAGAAAATCATGGCCTTTATCGGGGGTCACTCCGCCGACGGATAATAGATTAACTCGGTCATCTTCAAGCAGATATTTCAGGGTTTCTTCATCCGGACGAGTTTGCCGCCGGAGATCAATCAAATGAAACGGCGGCATCACCACCTGATAACCGGCGAAATGATGCTCCAGTTCTTGGTGATTATAATGCGAATCGCTCATCCAGAGAGAGATGTTTTTATGGGCCAGCCGACTGGTTTGCTCTCGGCCCAGGCAGCATTTGCGATAATCATCTTCGGAAACACCCAGAAAAAACCACTCCGGAGTAATAGGGTGATATTTAATAATAATCCTGGCCTTAGCCTGATCTAAAAAACTTTCACCCTCGGGCCAATAACGGCTGTGATGATAAATGACCATATTTTCCGGATTGGCCAGGAGTTCCAACATTGACGATTTATCGAGCCTGTCCAGGTCGTTTTGAAGAACGTCATCCCCATAGACATAACATTGATGCCGGCGGTTAAGTATCTGATACATACCGCGGATATCAATTCCAATCGGATCGTCGGCCGCTATAGATTGATGGAGAATAACCGCATTCATCAAATCGTCCTTGCCATCTCGGTAATGTGATTAGTCAGTTTGGTCCGGGTCGTTGACTCTTAATAGGAATTGACGTTCCATTAAAAAATGTGGACCAATCAATCCCAGATGTAATCCTCATCACATTCGAGACCGTATTTACGCAACAGATTCTTGAATTCGTCTTCGAAGGTTTCGGTCTTGTGATGTATTTTTTGATTTGCAATATATTCTTTTAACGCTTTGACATTAGAGGCGCCGATGGAGAATGCCCCATAACCGTTTTGTCAGGCGAACTTGGTAAAATCTTGACCGTTAGTCTTAACCCATTTAGCCGTGCCGGTTTTGATTCTCTCCACCAGTTTGCTAACCGTCATGGTTCTGGGCAAACTGCAGAGAATGTGAATATGATTTTCGGTCCCACCAACTGCCAAGGGAGCACTACCTAACCTTTGGCAAACCACTGTCACATATTTTTGAAATTCGCCCTCGATTTCGAGGGTAATCCAATTGGCTCGATTCTTGGTGCCAAAGACCAGGTGGATCAAAATTTGGGACAGGGACAGGGGCATAACCGGTTTATCTCAGAATGTCAATAGGCATGATGATCGCTATATAAATCGACAAATCCAAATAAGCCCCAACGGGGCGCTCTAGGTTAGCCCAGGGCAGCGCCCTGGGTAGGGGCGGCGACTATATGAAATACCATGTAATGGTCACATAAATCCTCCAGAGATTCAGCGGTCTACCCCTGGTTATGTATCACGGCCTGTGGATATCCTTTTGGTCTCGCATAGGATGAAATGAAGGTCTAACCACCGCCAAAATAATGCATTGCCGATG
>JADFYN010000189.1:2730-6968 GCA_015233055.1 Deltaproteobacteria bacterium | reverse complement strand
GCCGGTTTCAAACAACGCCAGGTCGTGGTTTCGGTGATAACCGTTTTGCCGGGCATTGACCAGGAGCATGGGCAACAGAGAGGTGCGCATAACTGATTGGTCTTCGGACAAGGGATTGAGGACCTTGACGAAGTTGAAGCGTTCATCCCGGCTATCCAGATCCAGAGCCCCGATCAGGTTGGGAGAAATAAAGCTGTAGTTGATCACCTCGGTGAATCCGATCCCGGCTAAGACATCCTTGGCCCGGGCGGCCATGACCAGATGCGGCAAAGGTTTCCTGGACACGGCCCGGCTTAAAGGCGATGTCGTGGGGACGCGGTTAAACCCATTGTCCAGCCGGACCAATTCTTCGTAAATGTCCTCAGGGATGCTCAGATCGCCCCGGAATGGAGGCGGGGTCACGGTGTAGGCCCCGTTTCCTTCGGCGGTTACCGGAATCTCAATGGAGTTCAGCATGGCCGTGGCCGTGTCCGGGCTGATCTCCAGGCCCAAGAAACGCTGAGCCAGGGGTAACTCGAACCGGATCGACGGCCGGGTCACCGGTCGAGGATAGCAGTCGCACCGGTCTCGGCAGATCTTTCCGCCGCTTAGCCGGGCGATTAACTGGGCGGACCGGTCCAGGGCGGATATCAGCCCCACGGGGTCTACACCGCGCTCGAACCGGAAGGAGGCCTCGGTGGAGAGCCCCAGTTTTTTCGAGGTCTGCCGGATATTGGATGGATTGAAATAGGCGCTTTCGATCAACACGTCGGAGGTGTCGTCTTTGATCTCGGAGTTCAGCCCGCCCATGATCCCGGCCAGAGCCACGGGTTTTCGGCCGTCGCAGATGAACAGCATCTCCTCTTGCATGGGCCTGGCAGTGCCGTCGAGGGTGGTAAAGGTCTCGCCGGAGCCGGCTGCCCGAACAACGATGCGGCCCTCTTCCAACCGGTGATAATCAAAGGCGTGGAGCGGTTGGCCGTATTCCATCATGACATAGTTGGTCACGTCGACCACGTTGTTAATGGCCCGGACTCCGGCGGCTTCCAGTCTGCGGCGCATCCAGACCGGGGATGGCCCAATGGTCACACCCTGGACCAGGCGGGCGGCATATCGGGGGCATTTGATATCATCAAGAATAGTGACCGAGGTGAGACCGGCAATGTCCGGTCCGGTTTCGTCCAAAATCAGGTCAGGATAACGCAGCTTTTGCCCCAGAATGGCGGCCGCTTCCCGAGCCACCCCGATCAGGCTTAAACAATCGGCCCGGTTAGGGGTGATGCCGATTTCATACAGGTAATCCGTCCGGCCCAGCGCCTCAATCACCGGGGTGCCCAGGGTCAGGCCGTCGGGCAGGATCATGATCCCGGAGTGGTCATCCCCTATATTAAGTTCGGCCTCAGAACAAACCATCCCGCGGGATTCCTGACTTCGAATAGTCGCAGCGGTTATAGCTCGGCCGCCGGGCATGAGCGTGCCTTCCAAGGCCAGCGCGACCAGTTGGCCCTCGGCCACATTCGGCGCCCCGCACACAATAGGCAGGATGTCCTTACCGGTGTCCACGGTGAGTAAGCTCAATTTGTCGGCTTGGGGATGGCGTCGGCAAGAAGTGACCAGGCCGACCACGACCGTATCTAAATTTTTATCCAGCCGGATTACTTCTTCCACCTCCAGGCCGGCCATGGTCAGGGAATCGGCCAGGTCTTGAGGCGAAACATTGATATCGACGTAATCTCGAAGCCAGCTTAAAAGGACTTTCATGATGTTTTCCTAATGACGGCAAGATGGACAGGCAGGGGGTAGAGGTTCGGTTGCAGACCTCAAACGTCAAAAGAATCGGAGCCGTTCAGGCGACGTCATCATCCACTGATGGCCGAGTTAGAATCTCTCAAACACTAATTTAACCTGAGTTCTACGAGTGTTATAATTTGGGAGATAAAAAGGACCCGGAGATTTTCATATGAATGGGTTAGCTTTGGTTATGCCCCATCCTCCTCCTCCAAGATTCTCAGGAAGTAGGCGAGTTCCTCCTTCGTTTTGCAACTGGTGAACTCTCCTCTTCGATAACTATCCTCGCTCCGTTTGACGGATTCGATAAATTCAGCTTTAAAGCTTTCTTCATAAGAATCTATATCGGTATATTCTTTGCCTACAGGCATACGCGTATCATTCCCCGGCAGGAAGGCTCTGGATATTAAGGGCCGAATTCACCTGCAACCTAGAACTGATTCAAAAATCGGACGTCATTTTCGTAAAAAGACCTGATATCGTCAACGCCGTATTTGAGCATGGCGATGCGTTCCACCCCCATGCCGAAGGCAAAGCCGGTCACGGCCCCGGTATCGTAGCCGTTCTTGACGTAGCCGTACAAGGCCGGGTGGACCATCCCGGAGCCGAGGATTTCCAGCCACCCGGTTTGACCACATAAGCGGCATCCCGCACCCCGGCACAAGACGCATTGAATGTCCACTTCGGCCGAAGGTTCCGTAAAGGGAAAGAAACTGGGCCGGAAGCGGACCGCCGTGTCTTCGCCGTACATCTGGTGGACGAAGGTGGTCAATATACCCTTCAGATCGCCGAAGGACCCGCCGTCGCCGACCATCAGGCCCTCCACCTGGTGAAACATCGGGGTATGGGTGACATCGGAATCGCGGCGGAAGACCTTGCCTGGGGCGATAATTTTGACCGGCGGCGGGGTCTTTTCCATTACCCGGACCTGCATGGGCGAGGTATGGGTTCTCAAAACGACATCTTCCGAGACATAAAAGGTGTCTTGCATATCCCGGGCCGGATGATCTTTGGGGATATTTAAGGCCTCGAAATTGTAATAGTCCAGTTCTACTTCGGGGCCATCAACAATTTCGAAACCCAACCTGATGAAGATGTCGCAGACTTCCCTAAAGGTCTGGGTAATGGGATGGAGCCTGCCCCGTTTCGGCCGCCGACCGGGCAGAGTCAGGTCCAGACCGGCTGACCGTTCCTTAGCCTGAGCTGTTTCGATGGATTCAATCCGAGTCACGGCCTGGGCCATGGCCTCTTCCATGGCAGCCTTAACTTGATTGGCCACCTGGCCGAGGCGCGGCCGTTCTTCCTTGGGCAACTCGCCCAGGCGTTTCATGATTGCGGCTAAGAAACCCTTGCGTCCAAGATACTGGATTCGCAGAGTATCCACCTCTTCTCGGGCCTTGGCCTGGGTAAGCCGCGCCAAAGCCTCGGCCTGGAGTTTCAGCAGGTCTTGTTCCATTTTCCTTAACTCGCCTGTCTGGCCATGTCGGCTAGTGAAGCAAATCCATGGGGATCGGTTATAGCCAGGTTGGCCAGAACCTTCCGGTCGAGATCTATCCCGGCAACTTGCAGGCCGTGGATGAACTTGCTGTAGCTCAGGCCGCTCATCCGAGCCGCGGCATTGATCCGGATAATCCACAACTTTCGGAAATCGCGTTTTCTGGCTTTGCGGTCCCGGTAGGCAAATACCATCGCCCTGGCCAAAGTTTCATGGGCTGTACGGAAAAGTTTACTGTGGCCTCCCCGGAACCCCCTGGCCGCCTTAAGAACCTTTTTCCTACGTCTCCGGGCCTTGAAGCCCCTTCTTACTCGTGACATATCTGAACTCCGTCCTGGCATAGATGGATGACCGGTCTAATTCTCGGTTGAGGTGCGCCTCCCATGGGATAGTCTCCTCAGCCGATCGGCCCGGCTCGATTCGGTCTCTGCCGGTAACTAAAGGTAAGGGCACATATGTTTGAAATTTTTCATATTAGCCGAACTCAATGTTGCTGCTTTTCTCAGGTGTCGCTTCTGTTTGGTCGTTTTCGAGGTTAGAAGGTGACGGGCGAAAGCCTTAGCGCGGAGAACCTTCCCGGTTCCGGTCACTTTAAAGCGTTTGGCCGCGCCCCGATTCGTTTTTATTTTTGGCATGGTTGCCCTCCCGGCGTGGAAAATGTTCACCGCAAAGACGCAAAAGACGCCCCTGCCGCCGCGTATAAGTGCGTCGTTTGTGTCCTTGCGGTGAATACAACTCACTTTATAAAATTATTTCGGAGCTAGTATGATGGCCATGAACCGTCCTTCCATTTTAGGGCTCTGCTCCACCACAGCGACGTCTTCTAGTTCCTTGGCCATGCGATTCAACAAGGTCAGGGCCTGCTCGCTATGGGCAATTTCTCGGCCCTTGAAGGTCACGGTAATATTGGCCTTATTCTTCTTACTCAAAAATCTTTTGAGGTGCCTGAGCTTAAAATCAATGTCGTGGAAGTCGG
>JADFYN010000189.1:0-2665 GCA_015233055.1 Deltaproteobacteria bacterium | reverse complement strand
TGCTGGTACTTATATTTGCCGAAGTCCATTATTTTGCAAACAGGAGGGTCACTATTAGGAGATACCTCCACCAGATCCAAAGTCTCCCGAGCGGCTGTTTCCAGGGCATCTTTTAAAGTTAGGATACCTAGTTGCGCCCCGTCGGAACCGATCACCCGGACCGAGTGAGACTTAATTTCTTTGTTTACCCGGACAGTTTTAGCTATGGGCCACCTCCTTGGTCGATGTTAAGTAAGAGTTCTGTGACAAAATGGAAATCCGGTTACAATCCTGTTTGTATTAGTAGACCACCGTCCTTCGGGCCATCAGCCGGCGGGACGTGGGTCATTTGTTAAAGGGCAGAAGACTTACCCTCCCATCCTCCGAGAGGTCCTATAAATATTAACCAGGGACAGTCAAAGGTCGCCTCTGCCGAGGCTAAGCAATTTTTTGAGCGACTTCTTGCTGCAACAAGGCGATGAATTGATCCACACTCATAAATTTGAGGTCTTCCCCGCCCCGGCGGCGAGGCGAAACACCGTGTTCGTCCATTTCCCGCTGGCCGATAACCAGGGTGTAAGGAACCTTCTCCATTTGGGATTCTCTAATCTTAAGGCCCAGTTTTTCGTTGCGGTCGTCGAGTTCGACTCGGAAGTTTTCAGCCCGCAACCGATCGGTCACTTCCCTGGCATAGGGCAAGACGGCGTCAATGACGTTGACCACTTTGGCCTGGACCGGGGCCAGCCAGGCCGGGAAAGCGCCGGCGAAATGTTCAATTAAAACGCCGATAAACCGTTCCAAGGAGCCTAAAATGACCCGATGCAGCATAACCGGCCGGTGCTTTTGGCTGTCAGGACCGATATAGGACAGGTCGAATCGTTCCGGTAAGGTAAAATCACACTGGATAGTGGCGCATTGCCACCGCCGGTCCAGGGCGTCCTTGAGCTTGATATCTATCTTCGGGCCATAAAAAGCCCCGTCACCCTCGTTGATTTCGTAGGGCATCCCCTTATCATTTAGGGCCTGAAGCAGAGCGTTGGTAGCCAGTTCCCAGTCGGCGTCGCTTCCGATGGATTTGGCCGGCCGGGTGCTAAGTTCGGTTTCATATTCGAAGCCAAACATGGCCATGACATCACTGACAAAATTTATGACCCCTTTGATTTCGGCATTCATCTGTTCCGGGGTGCAGATGATGTGGGCGTCATCCTGGGTAAATTGCCGGACTCGGGTCAGGCCGTGGAGAACGCCGGATTTTTCGTGACGGTGAACAGTGCCCAGTTCAAAATAGCGCTTGGGTAGATCCCGGTAACTCCGGATCTTGGATTTGTAAATGAGCATGTGGGCCAGGCAATTCATCGGTTTAATGCCGTATTCGACATCGTCTATGGTGGTAAAATACATGTTTTCCCGGTAATTATCATAATGCCCGGATTTTTTCCAAAGATCCAACCGGAGCAATTGCGGGCCGACCACCAGTTCGTAGCCTCGCTTATAATGTTCTTTCTTTTCAAAGTCTTCAATTAAGGAACGGAGCATCGCCCCCTTGGGATGATAGACAATCAACCCGGCTCCGGCCTCTTCATAAACGCCGAAAAGGTCAAGTTCCCGGCCCAGTTTGCGGGGATCCCGCTTTTTGGCTTCTTCGATTCTGGCCAGGTGTTTCTTCAGAGAATCTTTATCGTAAAAGGCCGTGCCGTAAATTCGTTGCAACATCTGCCGTTTTTCGTCGCCCCGCCAATAGGCCCCGGCCACCGAGGTCAATTTAAAGGCCTTGATATAGCCTGTGGACGGCAGGTGCGGGCCGCGGCAGAGATCGGTAAAATCACCTTGACGATAGAGACTGACCGTCTCCGCTCCCAGATCCTGGATCAATTCGACCTTGTACTTTTCTCCTTGCTGCTTAAAAAAGGCGACGGCCTCATCACCGGGCAACTCTTGACGCACAAAGGGTGAATTGGCCGAGATGATCTTGGCCATTTCTTGCTCGATTTTCGGCAAGTCCTCCATGGTAAAGGGGGTCGGGACGTCAAAATCGTAGTAGAAGCCGTCTGCTATGGATGGTCCGATAGTCACCTGGACATCTTTAAAAAGATGTTTCACCGCTTCGGCCATGACATGGGAAGTGCTGTGGCGAAGGATGTCCAGGCCCTCGGGACTGTCTTTGGCGACGCCGGTGATGGCGGCGTCCTCGGATAAGGCGGTATTGAAATCGACCAGGTGTCCATTCACCCGTGCGGCTACTAATTCTTTTATACCTGCCGGATTGGCGTCTTTAAGAATATCCCTGACCAGACTCCCGGCCGGGTAGCTTTTTTTGAGGTCATGGGCAAAGGTGATTTCTATTTGAGACATCGTGTCCTCGAACCGGCTGTTTCGTCCGGGCGTAGTTGAGATGTTCAGGAGTTTGTCCGGCCGGCGGCTTCAATTTGAGTAAGGGTGAAACTATTTGCCGTCTCTGCAGGTCGTTTCCGTCGTAACAAGTACAAAAAAGGCATCCTTCACCCAAATTACCCCCCTTTGCGCCTTACCCGGTTTATGGATAAATGGCGACAAGATAGCCAACGGCCCAAGTTAGAGACCTGTGCACATTAAAAAAAAAGCATATCGGCTGGGTAATTTTAAGGTTTTTGAATGCCTTATAAGTTTCTCGTCCGTGATTTGAATGCTCGACATCACCTAGGATGCC
>JADFYN010000188.1 GCA_015233055.1 Deltaproteobacteria bacterium | reverse complement strand
GTGTTCATCGTCCGTAGTAGAGAGAGGCATGCCCCGCCCCTACAGATGGATGTTCCCACGACCTACCCGGCAGTCCAACCCGTGGGTGTTCTGCTTTAATCAGCGTAATCACAGTCAATCAGCGAAATCAGAGTTCAAACAATGGGGGCGGCGAAATATATAGTCAGGCATCAAAAAATAATGGATTAGAAACAGGTTGCAATATATGATTCATAGTGCTATAATTCATAGTATCAAAAGGAAACAGCGTGCGGATTTTCAAAACAAAGTGGTTCATGCGCTATGCCCGGCAAGAGCGTATTGAAGATATCAGTTTACACGAAGCGATTGAACGAGCGGACCGGGGACTAGTGGACGCAGATTTAGGCGCCGGACTCATTAAACAACGGATTCCACGAAGAGGGCAAGGCCGAGCGGGCGGGTATCGGTCACTTATCGCCTACCGATCCGGTGAACGAGCAGTGTTTCTTTATGGCTTTGCCAAAAACGAACGAGACAACATCGAAAATAACGAACTGGAGACGCTGCGGGAAATGGCGGACGGCTGGCTTAAAGCAACGGAAGCCCATCTCGAACAGGCAATGAAGGAGGGGAAGCTACATGAAGCAATCTATGACTATGACGAAAGGCAAGAAGCCTAGTCGGCTGACCCAGGCACTACTTGAGACGGCTGAAGACATGCATAGTGTTGGACTTTTGGACCAGGCGGCTTACGAAAAAATCACTATGCGTCATCTTGGCATTAAAGATAAATCCGCAGTCGAATCTTTAACCGGTGAAGATATTCGAGCCATGCGTGAACAAGCGAACATGAGTCAAGCGGTGTTTGCCCATTACCTGAATTTAACGGTGGGGTACGTATCACAATTAGAGCGCGGCGTAAAACGCCCCACCGGTGCAGCGCTTGTCCTGTTGGACGTGATCCACCGCAAGGGTATTGAGGCGATCCTATGATTGCTCTCAGAAACTTGAAAATCAGGATAACTGTATGATTTTTTTTGTGTAAGCCCCTCACCAAGGTGTTGCCCTAATGCTGACGAATCAAGGCGCGGCCAAGACCCAGATGACCTTATTGCTTCAAAAATACATCAACGATGACGGCCTGCCGGCTAAGATGACTGAAATGGCCCGGATATCAACTGAGTTGCCTGCCGGATGGAACCGGGATAATTATTTAAGGGCCGTGGGGCAGTATCTTCTCGACACAGATAAACTAACCACGAAAGAATTGGACGACTTTTTCGATAAGGCCTATGCCGGCCAGGGAGGTGACGTTATGCCTACAATCAGGGAAACCATATTTGATGAGGGAGTACAGAAGGGTGTCCAGCAAGGTGTCCAGCAAGGTATCCAGCAAGGTATCCTAAGAAATGCCAGGGAAGACGTTATTGACGGCCTGGAAATCCGATTCGGCCAGGTTCCAGCCCTGATTGTGGAAGCCGTAAACAGACTGGAAGATATGGGCACTCTAAAGAACTTGCACAAGCAGGTAATCATGGCCAAGAACATGGATGAATTCACTCAGGCCTTGAAAGAGTCCCATAATTAAACCTGAGTTCGACGAGTATGCTAAGCGATTAGCGTCAAAGGCAATTATTTTATCCGCAGATTTACACAGATTTGCGCAGATTAAGGCCAAAATAGATCTGTGGTTTTTTCCATCTGCGTTCATCTGCGAAATCTGTGGATACATTTCTTGTACTCAATTAAGAAACTCGTCGAACTCAGGTATAATTAAAGTTTCACGGCTGGCCGGGGCCTTGTGACCCATGATGGAGCGGGCGCCTTATTCCTGGACCCCACCGATAATCCCGGCCGTCTCTACAGAACGTCTTAAATCGCGGCATCAGGCGGCCTCAAGCGGGATGGGCATGACTATCACGCGAAGACTCAACCTGACTGATCCCCACGTCGCTCAAGGGTAAATCCATTTGCCCGATATAACGTCTGCCATTCTCCGAATGCCGGCCGGCCCCAGGCCTGATCAGATATATCTGGCGCGGCTCATCGAGGGAGGCTATCGGCAGATCCCCTTCGACCCGGCGAATGACGTCTTCCACAGGAACTCCTAATACCTCTTCCATATGGTCCTTAATCGCCTGGGCATACTCAAATCGCCTGGCCACGGCCTGGAGTATGTCGGGCCGACCGGCAAACCTTATCCATGATCCGGCCAGCCGTTCCTCAAGCTGAACGATACGGTCACCCGCCGCGAATTTGTCCACTAAGTAGATCAGATCAGACTCGTCTAAGGACAAATCCTTTTGCGGCATATCCGTATGGGCGGCCACGATCCGGGCAACTCGCCCAAACCCCAGCCAGTCCAGTATTTCCGCTCCGATCCGGGCGTGGTGCCGCTGACCTTTGGCCAGATCGTGGAGAAGGCCGGCCGCGGCCAGCAGATCGATATCCAGGCGAAAACCTGCGCGGTTCAAATGAAGACCCAGCGTTTTGGCCAAATCCGCCACCAGCCGAGAGTGAGCGATTACATTTTGGGGAACGTGGTACCGGGTCCAGAAGGCGCGGCACTCCCGTTCCGTCGGGATATCATCCTTTGTGGCGATAAGTTGCAGCCGGTGATAATCCTCGGGTGTATCAAAGTCATTGAGGATGAACTCATCCAACACCTCGAGATCGAGGACCGGCCCATCATGCTGAGCCAGATAAGCCCGTAATCCCCCGGCCTGATCCTGCGGCAAGTCGGCCACACAAGCTGTGGAGATCAGAGGCGGATGCCCCCGGCGACCTTCAAGGCAAGGGTAAATGACATCGGCATTATGCTGCCTCCGCGCCTGGACGAGGGCGGCGATCGTTCCCGGTCTGATCAATGGAATATCCACAGGCAGCAAAAAGAAGGCCTCGATGCCGGGACCGAGGGTGCCCAGTCCCGCCCGAATAGAAGAGAACATGCCTTTATCATATTCAGGATTGAAGATTTGCCTGACGCCCAGGCGATCAAGAACCGGGGCGATGTCTTCAGCTCGATGGCCGGTGACCACCCTGATGTCCGCAATCCCGGCCTGACGAAACCGTCTGACCACCTCTTCCAGGGCCGTGGATTGCCCCAGGGGCAGCAAGGGCTTCAACCCCCCCATCCGGGATGAATACCCTGCGGCCAGGACCAGGGCGGCGATTGTTTTATTTCCTGTCATCGGTTCCTCTTCAGACTCAAGACGACGACCTTGTTCCGCTGGTTCAACTTTCTCGTTTGGCCCTGAGTATTTTCTCGGGGGTGATGGGCAGGTCTTTGCACCGGTATCCCGTGGCGTGACCCACGGCATCAGCAATAGCCGGCGCGGTGGGAATAGCCAGTCCTTCACCGGCTTCTTTGGCCCCCATCGGCCCTTCCGGTTCATAGGTTTCGATATGGACGACCTCACTCGGCGGGACATCCATGGACGACGGCATCTTGTAATCCAGGAAATTAGTATTGAGGGTCTTCCCTCCCTCCATCACGAATTGCTCCGACAGGGCATAGCCTAACCCCATCTGGATGGAGCCTTCAAGCTGTCCCTCCACTGCCATCGGGTTGATCGCCGTGCCGCAGTCGTGGGCAGTCCAAAACTTCTGAACCTGAACCACCCCGGTTTCTTGATCCACTTCGACTTCGGCCACCTGAGCCCCAAAGCTGAAGGAGGGCGTAACCAATCCCTTGTTTCTCGGCGTGTAATATCCCCGCGCCACCAGGGGCTCGCCACGGTTGATCTTCTGGGCCATGGCCACAGCTTCGCCAAAGGAAAGACTCCGGTCCGGCCTGCCTTTGGGATAAACTTTACCGTCCTTGCACTCGATCTCGTGGATGACGTTGAGGTTGAATCGAGCCGAGACGGCCCCGAAAAGCTGGGCCTTGATCTTATTGGCGGCATCGAGCACGGCATTCCCGTTCATCAGGGTAAGTCGGCTGCCCCAGGCCCCTAAGTCGGCCTGCGGGGTGATGGCCGTATCGGCTGAGGTGATTCTGATGTCTTCCATCTTGAGGCCAAAAGCTTCGGCCAGGATTTGTTTCAAGACCGTATCGCACCCCTGGCCGATGTCCGCGGCCATGGTCAGCAGGTGGGCCGTGCCGTCATCGAAGGCCCTCACCTCGGCCGCCGAAAATGGATACTGGGTGTTGAACCAGTTGAACACGCCGCCTGAAATAAAGCTATAGCACCCTATCCCGATCCCCCGGCCCTTCGGCAGCGTTTTTCTCTTTTCTCTCCAATCGCTCATTTCAGCCACTTTGTTCAGGGCTTCGATAAAGCCGCAGCTTGATATGGTGGCCACATCCGGAATCGTATCTCCAGTGACCTGGGCGTTTTTGAGTCTAATGTCAATCGGATCAAGACCCAGTTCTTCGGCCGCCAGGCTCATCTGGGATTCCGTGGCGAAAATCGACTGGGGCGCCCCAAAGCCCCGCATGGCGCTGGCCGGAGGCTTATTGGTGTATACATGTTGGCCATGAAAGCGGTAACTGGGATAGCGGTAGAGCATGGCCCCAAAGTTGCCGCATAAAAAGGTGGCTGTGGGTCCCATGGCATTGTAAGCTCCCCCATCCAGATAAATTTTTAGGTCTTTGGCCGTCAGCGTCCCGTCCTTCTTAAAACCTACCTTGGAATGGATTTTCATGGGATGCCGGCGGCGGCCGGTCAAAAACTCCTCTTCTCTGGTTAAGGTAAACTTCACGGGTCGGCCTGTTTTCTTGGCCATGAAGGCGGCGCAGAATTCCCAGGTGCGCAATTCCATCTTACCGCCGAATCCACCTCCGACAAAGGGTTTAATGATCCGGATGTCGTTTTCCCGCATTTGCAGGGTAGAAGCCAAGAGGCACTGGATAATGTAGGGCACCTGGGTTGAGGTCCACAGCGTGATCCGGCCGTCCAGATCACACTGGGCGATGGCAGCGCAGGGCTCGAGATAGGCATGGCTCACCGCGTGGACGTGGAAGGTATCTTCCCGGACATAATCGGATTCGGCAAAAGCCTTGTCTATGTCACCGTACTTGATCTTTCGGTTGACGCTGATATTGCTGGGGCAGTAGTCGTGAATAACCGGCGCGCCTTCTTTTATCGCCGCGTCCACATCAAAAACCCCGGGAAGCTCTTCGTACTCCACTTTGATTAAACTAAGCGCTTCTTGAGCAATATCCGGATCCACTGCAGCCACGGCGGCCACCTCATCCCCGATGAAACGGACTTTATCTATGGCCAGCGGATACTCATCCTGGGTTTCGGGAAAAAGGCGCCAGTTGCCGTACTTAACTTTAGGCGTATCCTCCCCGGTCATGACACACCTGACACCCGGCAGGGAGGCCACCTGGCTGGTATCGATATGGAGGATGCGGGCGTGGGGTAAAGGGCTTCTTAATATCTGACCATAAAGCATTCCAGGGAGCTTGACATCATCCGTATAAATGGCCGATCCCGTGGCCTTGGCCCGGGCGTCGTTTCTGGGAACATCTTTGCCGACAATACTGAACTGGTTCATTGTTCATCCTCTCTGCCCGATCAACAGGCCAGGGCTCTTTGGTGCGCTTCTCTCAGGACCCGGCGGGTCAAGACAGCCACCATTTCCGTCCGGTAGTCACCGCTGGCCCGCATATCCGAAATGGGCCTCGATTCCGCGGAGGCCTGAGTTCCCGCCTTCTCCACCACCTCTTCCGTCAATTCCTGTCCGCGCAGGATATCCTCAGCCTTAGGGGCCCGTAATGGAACTGGGCCGCAGGCTCCAACAAACAGGCGAACTCCGGCGCACGTTTTCCCGGTCATGGTCACCATGGCGGCCACTCCCACGGCGGTGCAATCCATCTTGCCCCTGGCGGACAGACTCAGATAGGCCGTTCCAGTGTTTGGCGACGGGGCCGGCACATGAACGGCGGTGACGATTTCATAGGGGATCAGGGCCGTCTGCCCCGGGCCCTTGAAAAACTGGTCCAGCGGCAAGACCCGCTCCCCTTCCGGCCCTCGGATCCGAATTTTTGCGTCCATGGCCAGAAGCGTGGGGGCATTGTCGGCCGCGGGCGAGGCGTTGCACAAATTCCCAATCACGGTCCCCATGTTGCGAATCTGGGGATTGGCCGTTC
Source organism: Deltaproteobacteria bacterium (assembly GCA_015233055.1). GTDB lineage: Bacteria > Desulfobacterota > JADFXK01 > JADFXK01 > JADFXK01 > JADFXK01. The sequence goes on along the minus strand of JADFYN010000188.1, from coordinate 920 downwards.
CCCTGGCGGCCTGAGCGATGGTCGGATAATGCTTGACAATATCCGGATGGCGGGCCACTTCGGCCAGGAGGGCTGTCGCCCCGATGGTCAGCCCCGAACTTTGGTCAAAGCTAATAGTCTTCAAGCCCTGTATTTTCTTCAGTCCGATGACGCTTTTCGGCTTCAAGGCTCCGTGGCGGATTTTTAACAACAGGTCCGTCCCGCCGGCCATAATTCGGGCATCCGGGCCCTTTGCTTGAAGCAGATAAAAGACTTCTTCGAGAGTCGCAGGGGCATATAGGTCAAAACGTGAAAGCCTCATGACGTTTCCCTTTCTCCGGTATTCGCCATCTTGTGACCGGCATCGGCAATGGCCTCAATTATCTTTACATATCCCGTACACCGGCAAAGATTTCCAGATATGGCCTCCTTGATCTCGGCCTCGGTGGGCGAAGGATTGTACTTCAGTAGATGAAACGCGGACAATTCCATCCCGGCCGTACAGAATCCACACTGAATAGCGCCCTTCTCGATAAATGATTCCTGAATGGGGTGCAGCGCCTCACCAGACGGGGCTAACCCCTCCACCGTGGTTATGGCCTTACCTTCCATTTCCACGGCCAGGCTCAAACAAGAACTGACCGCCAATCCATCCACCAGGACGGTACAGGCACCACAATCGCCGGAACCGCAGCCCAGTTTCACCCCGGTCAGGTTCAGCTCCTCCCGAAGCACCTCGTTAAGGGTTTGCGAGGGATAGACAGCCACAGCGTAAGGGGCGCCATTCACGTTCAACGTGATAACTTGTTTCATCTTATACTCCTGCATTTCGAATCATGCGTCGTGCTCTTTATCTTTAATTTTCTCTTATGGTCTACCTGGCCGGTTTCAACCCTGGCGGTAATTGAATTTTTCCTTCGGCGATGGACTCGGGATAGACG
>JADFYN010000187.1 GCA_015233055.1 Deltaproteobacteria bacterium | reverse complement strand
GCTCTGGCCGCCAAAAATGTCATCGCCTTCTTCAACGGCCAGACACCACCCAACCTGGTGACCTGAAGGCCGATCCAGGTATATGTCACGGATCAGTTTTAGAAGACGACCTCAAAAAACAATGTAGACAATATTAGGCAATAAATAAAGCTATGAGACTTATTAGCTGGAACTGTAGTCGAGCGTTTAGAAAGAAAGCGGCCAGGCTGATCGAACTTAAGCCTGATGTTATTGTTGTTCCAGAGTGCGAGAATCCCGCAGTTTGTAAAAGCAGGGGTTGGCTTGATGGATGTACAGCCTGGAAATGGGTAGGTGCCGATAACAATCGAGGCTTAGGAATTTTCTTTTACCATGAGGTTGAAATTCAGGACTGCTGTTGGTTTGATCCCGAAATAAAACTTATCAAGCCGTATACGGTTAGGGATAAGCATACAGAGTATGTCATCATACCCGTTTATGCCAATAATCGTTATGATGATGATCGCAGCATGCGTAAATTCCGTTATATCGGCCAGGTCTGGAAGTTCTTGGAAAAATACCAAGACCGTCTTTCCGATAGTGAGACGTTGATGGTAGGAGATTTTAACAGTAATACAATATGGGATAAACCGCGCAGACGCTGGAATCATAGTCATATAGTTAATATATTACGTGAAAACAAGATGGAGAGTCTTTATCACTATCATAACAATATCGAACAGGGTAAGGAATACGAAAAAACACTTTATTTTCGTAAGAAACAAAACAACGGCTACCATATAGATTATATTTTCGGATCACCTCGTTTTAGAGACGCACTTATTAGCTTTACAATTGGTAATTATGAAGATTGGATTGATCTTAGTGACCATTGCCCAATAATTTGTGATTTTGATTCAACCAGACTTCGCTCAAGAGGCTGACTATCCAACCTAATATTTGATTTATCAAAGATTCAAATAGGATAAGTTCGGACTCAGCGCCCACAGGCCGGAGTAATCGGTTTCCTCCGAGGTGGGTATTTTTATAACTTGATCGTGACCTCGATGAAGAATAAAATGCAGCAAACCGGATGATCAGATGGAATTGCCCAAGTCGGCGTTCACGGCATGGGATTACACTTGACATGCCTGTTCAGATTCTTTATCTTGGAGTTTATTGGGTATGCGCGGAAGCTTTTTTTACGATCATTAAGTTTCCTTGATTATTAACATGATACATGGTGCCAGAAAAATAACCTATGGAAAAAATAATCTGTATCGCCAATCAAAAAGGCGGCGTGGGTAAGACCACCACCGCGGTCAATCTGGCCGCATCTCTGGCCGTAGGGGAAAAGAAAACTCTGCTGGTGGACTGCGACTACCAGGGAAACGCCACCACCGGGGTTGGTCTGTCTGGACGGAATACACTCAAGAACTTGTATCATCTAATGATCGGTCAGGCTACCCTGGAGGAAGTGATCTACCCCACGGATCTCCCGCATTTGTTTATCCTGCCGTCTTCCCAGCATCTTATCGGGGCGGAGGTGGAACTTTTCGACGTCGCCGGAAAAGAGAGAATCCTTAAGGAAAAACTCAGCCTTATCTCGGATGAATACCAATACATCCTGCTGGATTGTCCGCCCTCATTGGGTTTGATGACCATCAGCGCCCTGGTCGCGGCAGACGCCGTGCTCATTCCGTTGCAATGTGAATATTATGCCATGGAGGGCCTGAGCCAATTGCTGGACACCATCAAGCGGGTCAAGAAAAACCTGAATGTCCACCTCGGGCTGAAGGGTATTTTATTTACCATGTTCGATACCCGGAACAATCTGGCTCATCAGGTGACCAGCAAGGTGAAAGACCATTTTAAAGACAAGGTTTTCAGCACCGTCATCCCCCGCAACGTGCGGCTGAGCGAATGCCCCAGCCATGGTAAACCGGCGGTGCTTTACGACGTCAATTCCAGGGGAGCCCAAAGCTATCTGGAGCTGGCCACGGAAATCATGTCTCATAACGGAGCGGCTGCATAATGACCCCAAAGAAAGGACTGGGCCAGGGCATAGACGCCTTGTTCGGTGCGTCGGAGGAAAAGAATGAGGCCGGAGATCGAAATTTCTTCCGTTGTCCCATAGAAGATATTCGGCCAAATCGCCTGCAGCCGCGAAGATTCAAGCCCGAAGCTGATGAGTCCATGGCCGAGCTGGTCTCTTCAGTCAAAGAAAAAGGCGTCATCCAGCCGCTGCTGGTCAGGAAAGCCGCTGACGGGTATGAATTAATCGCCGGGGAACGTCGCTGGCGGGCCGCCCAGTCGGCCGGGTTGTTCGAGGTCCCGGTAGTGGTTATGGAAATCGCGGACAGGGATTCGCTGGAGTTGGCCCTGATCGAGAACCTCCAACGCCAGGACCTGAATCCGATTGAAGAGGGCGCCGCATATCACAAACTGGGCGAGCAATTCAATCTGACCCAGGAACAAATCGCCACCAGAGTCGGCCGAGAAAGAAGTACGGTCACCAACTACGTCAGATTGTTGCGGCTGCCCGAGCCCATCCAGCAGGATTTAGTCAATGGGGATTTGAACATGGGCCAGGCGCGGGTCCTCCTGGGCCTGGAGAATGAAGCCGACCAGTTAATGCTGAGGAATTTGATCATTGAACGAGGGTTGTCGGCTCGGGGCTGCGAAAAGGCGGCCAAACGGCTCAAAAAAAAGAAACCGGTGGATGAAAAACCGGCTCCCGACATCTACCTGCAGTCCCTGGCCGAGGACCTGACCCGCAGCTTCGGGACCAAGGTCAAAATAGCCAAGAAAGGCCGCCGGGGAAAAATCGAGATTGAATTCTACTCCAATGAAGACCTTAATCGGATTATCGAGCTACTTGCCTCTCATTCTTAAGCCCATGCGGTCGTTCCGTCTATGACGGGGTCTAGCCGAAAAGCCAACCGCAGAGGGAAGCAAGGATTAGGCAAAAAGATTTTATGATTGTGGACGCTATGAAAGCAGGAGGTTGATATGGCCAATGACGGAGGCATCAGAGTAACTCTATCCAGCCAGGCGATCTCGGGTTATGGCCACCGGAAGCCCACCCACAACTTTAGTATGCCGGGCCAGGCCATTGCTCCTGTCCCTATAGTTCCCGATTCCGGCAAACCCTCACGATCGTCGGGCCATGGCCAGGCCGGAGGTCAAACTCAGAGCAATTTGCGGGCCGACACTCAAAAAACCATGGGTCGAGGGACCAAGATCAATACGGTGGCCTGACCTCTAATTCCGCGTCATGACTCCTGTGAAGAACTCTTCAAGCCAGGGATCGCCTTCCGGGCGAGCTGGGTTTGGAACACTCCCCGTTCAGACAGATAAGTAACTAAAACGTCACGCTTTCCTTTTACCAGACCGACATAGCTCCGTTGGCCGTTATACCGGCAAGCCACGTCGTCCATGTTGCAGCCTTTGCCGTCTTTCTTCATTAAAGTGGAAATATGATACGCGGCCATATAGGTGGCCAGAGTCGGGGTATGCCGAAGGTCGATGGACCCGGAGGGCACTTTCATCCCTGACTTACTCATCGCGGCCAGGATTAGCTTTTTGGTCGGCCGGAAGATTTGGAAAGGGCTGGCTGACCGGTTGTGATCACCCAAGATATTAGCAAAATTGGTTTCATGGTGGGCTATAATCAACATGGTCGTGACCGGGACGTTAAACGCCTTGGCCGTACAATAGATGTCCAAGGCCAACCGCCGGCCGTAGTCGCCCACGTTTGAAGATGCAGCCTGGCGTTTACTTTTTAAAAATCTGCGGAGATGCTCGTTTATGTAGGGACCCAGCAGGTCTCCGAATTGTTGAACCGAAAGCGTTTCCAATACTCTGATCGGTTTGGTTTCACCTTCAAAGCGAGCTTCTCCCCGCTTTTCTTTTTGTCTCCGGGCAACTTCCTTTCGATGACTCATCACTCCCAATAGCGCCTCCCTCGGGCTGAAGTTCATCTGGATGAATTCGGTATAGAGACGATCCCAAAAGCATCCTTCCTCAGGAGATTCCGGCACTCCGGCCAGGGCGATCAGATTCTCGGCCGCGGCGAAATCCGGCCGGTTCAAAAACCCATAAAAAACCTTGGGAAAATTCTCATGAAAGCGGATGATCCGTTCTGCCAAAGCCGCAGTCTCAATTCGGCCCAATGGCTCCGACTGGCAGTTCAACGCCTTCATGGCGGTGACAAAATCACTAGTCTGAAGCCCTGAGGCTTTCACCGCTTGTCTCATAATGTCAGCCCGGAAAGCAGTTGGATCAGGATCGACAGCCGATTTTTCCCGGTGCGAAGACCTGGCGGCCAGCCTCTTTCCGCCTTTTGATCCAGCCTTATGGGGAGTTTGTCTGGGTACGCGAGCCGCCTGGCTCCGGTCATCAGGTGCCGAGATCGAGGCCACCACCTTCTCCGGCTTCTGGGGCGCCGCTATCTCAGGGCTGACCGAAACTGCCGCCTGGGAGGTGGTCCCCCTAGCCAGGTCCGAGTCATATCCTTCCCAAAACGTGCTTTGAGGTTGCGACATCATGATTCCGGTAGCTAAAATACCTACCCCGGCCGCCTGAGTAATAGTTTTTGTGACCGACTGAGAGGGCCCCAACATATTTGGCCAGGAACCCGGCTTGAATTTCCGCCAAATACCTGGAGTCAAAGGCGGTGTCGGGCCGAACCGGCTGAATGAGGTCCCGGCCTGGGCTGCTGATGCCGATTGGGAAGCCATCATGACGTAAAGAAAATGCAGTTTTTCATTTAGTCGGCCAAGTTCGCATTCTTTGTCCGTCAGCATTTGTTCCAATTCGGTTTGGCTGGCCGTCTCTTGCCGCAACGTTTCAATTTCATTTATTAAATCTGAGATATGCTCTTCCGCCTGAGCTTCCGTCAACTTCAGATCACCTTGCAACTCAGCCAACTTCCGACGGGCATCCAGGTCGGATTGCTGTTTGGCCATGCGCCAATTGACGGGTGACAAAAAGGCATATAAACTTCTTGACTGGTACGTAACTTCCCGGACATGATTTATTATCTTGGCCTCCCGGTGGAGGGCCTTGGCGGCTAGGGGCCATTTTTTCATCCGGTCATCTGGGAGACCGGCGTTTTGTTCGGCCAGGTTGGTCCGGATTCGTCGCAGCAAGTCGTTGAGACTGGTTAATTCTTGTTTCAAGGATGTGCTGCAATTGTCGTATGCCAAATAGGCATTGGAAAAAACTTCCTGGCACGTGGGGTCTGAGGAGACTTCCTTGGGGCAGGATTGGTCCAGGGCTTCTATCTGCTTTCTGCCCCTGGCCAGTTGCGCCACCAGGGAGCCAACCGCCTGCCGTCGTTTCTTAAGCTCCAGTAATACCAGCCAGGACCGTTTCCGGCCCTGAGCCAGAGCGGCCGTCTGTTGATTTTCGGCCTGACGCCGTAAAAGGTCCAGGTCTTCCAACTCTGTCGCCGCCCGGCTTAATCCAGCCGCGGCTTTCCGCCCTGTATCTAAAAGATGCTCAGCCTTCTTGACCAGCCGAAAAACATCATCTCGCGTCTTGGCCCGGGCCTCGCTGTCTTCCGACCTCAATTTCAAAGCCTTCTGCTTCAATCCATCCAATCCATCGGCCAGCGTATCTATATTTTCTTTGACGGCCTTGACTACGGTCAAACACCTGGCTGTCTCATCGGTCACATTTTCGTGATTGGACCCGATTCTGGCCCAGAGATCATGGATGCCGGTCAGGTCCAGGTCTGTTTGCTGCAGCTCATTCTCCCACTCCTGGTAGGCGGAAGCCGGCAGAGGGGGAAGAGACAAACGAGTCACGAGGGCACTCAAAAACCCACGATGGGACTTGTCCAGTTCGGTTATCCGGCCCAGCACACGCCGCCATTGAGTCCAACCTTGTCTTACGTTGAGATAGGCCTGGTGTGCGGCTTCCCTCAATTGCGATTTCTTATCTCTGGCCAACAACCAACTCTCGGTCCGTTGATCGAGCACCTGGAGTTTTTCTTTAGTTTGGTGGTAAACAGATTTGGCCTGGGCCAGATTCCGGGCTTCCAGAGCCATCCGGTTTTTCAGAGAATTTATCTTTTGGTCGACCTGATTCTCCTCTTCCTGGATCCGGCGGACCATCTCTGCGCTGACGGGGCGATGCTGTTCGTCGAAATATTCCTTGTGGGCGCCATGGTGAACTTTGGTGTATCCCTTAAGACGACGGCTGAGTTCGTCCTTTTCTTGAGCCAGCTCTCCAATTAGTGCTTTATATTGTTCTTGCCGCCGCATGCCGTTGGGACCGGTTTGCCGGATCTTCTGTTTTAGGGCCTCCAGCTTATCCAGTATCCTGGGCCGCAATTCTTCGGATTTTTCCAACAACACCTGGATCTTATGTAATTCTTCGTCCAACCGGCGACGCTCTTTACGTTGGCCCGATGACACGGCCAGGGCGTCTTGCCTGGTGGTCAGCAGTTCCTGCCGTTTGGCCCCAAGTGAATGGAAATCAATTTCGTCCTCTGGATTCATAGGCGGTTTGGGCCAGATCTTCTGGGCAATTTCTTCCCCATCTGAAATTGTCCCCGACGAGGCTGTTAAACCCCAGGGGACGCTTTCCAAATCTCGGCCTATCTCTTGAAGAACGCGACTGAGTTCTTCAGCCTGACTAATTGTGGCGTCAATGGATTCTTGTGAAATCATGGGCGCTCATCCTTTAGCTTGTATCCGGAGTTAATCAAAAACCGGGCTTGAGGTTGGGGTGGTCATGGGGTGAAGTTTGATCCCTTCCCTTGACGGAATGGGAAAGGCATCCCTCCGACCAAGTTACCGATGACTTTACTTTGCAGCTTTTGTGCCAGTTATCCGGATTTCGGTCAGACTATTCCATATTCATTTTCTATTTTTTAGGATATCAGTTAGTTAGGAACAGGTGAGATCTGATTGGGAGAGGTATTTGAACGCCGTTGATTTGGAGACCCGCTGGATCTGGATTATTAACCAGGCAAATAGTTCACCATTCGGCTTGCAAAAGACCCGCCGTGTTTGTATTTCTGAGTGTTTTCGGGGAAGTATGTTTGGGGGAGAGGCCCGGAGGGGAATAAACCTTGAAATATTCTTAAAACGGCCGATTCTGATTAAGCCCCGAAGGGGCGCTCTAGGTTAGCC
>JADFYN010000186.1 GCA_015233055.1 Deltaproteobacteria bacterium | reverse complement strand
TTTGGCAGCGTTAATTGGATACACTTTCTACCAGGGTAAACCAAGAATGCGAGGGGTCGATCTTGAATCGTCACCTGTCAACCCATGTTTCCAAATTGCTTAGTAAACTCGTCGAACTCAGGTTAATTTTACAAAAATTAACGGTCAAGGAGAATAATAATGGGGTTTGATTTAAGCGGAATCGGATCAGTAGCGGATTTAGTCACCGGCGTGTTGGGCCATTTCTGGCCGCCGGCGATGACAGATGAGCAGAAAGCACAGGCGGAACAGGCCGTCACGGCATTGGTAACCAGCCAGACGAACACCCTGGTGGAAGCTCAAAAAGCCATCATTGTGGCCGAACTTACCCAGGACGACAAGTACACCAAGCGGGCGCGGCCGAGCATTATCTATGTCGGGCTGCTTATCTTCTTGCTTAACGGGGTGTTAACTCCCCTGGCGTCCTTCGTTACGACCATGCTGGGTCACCCCGTGTCACCGCCCATGATGGCTCTCCCTGATTCATTCTGGGTCGCCTGGGCCTCTGTCACAGGTATTTATGCGGTCGGCCGGAGTGCTGAAAAAATCGGCTCCGACAATCCAATCATTCAAAAAATTACGGGGAGCAAAACATGAAAAGAGCACAACATGTTAAGATGTTCATGCTGGTCGGCATATTGTTCACTTTGCTCGGCTGCGCCACCCAACAAGCTATCAAGGCCGACAGCCACAACTACAAGGCCATTGCTATCGCCTCCTGTACCGACCTGACCAACATGGGGACAGCCGCGATGATGGCGGCTGAGGCAGCCAAGGCGATCTTGCAGAATCAAAGGGATCAAGCCGATTTCATTAACCAGGTAGATCCCGTTGTATCTCAAGTTGCCGATGGGATCAAAATATATTGCGAGACGGCCCAGCTTGTCAACGATGTCGATGGTTGGAACGCCTTGGTGTCCAAACAGGCCGATCTTTTCAAATTGGTTCGAGACATCAACGTCCTGGTGACGGACATCAGAAATGGAAACGCGAAACAGGCCCCCAGCGAGCCGCCCACCCGGATTCCCAGTGGACAGCCTGCTTAAATTCGGCAGCGAAAGGGATTCTAATGTCTCATGATCTTCCAATTATTTCTGCTATGGCTTTTCTTGGCGTGCTGGGCTGGGCGCTTAAAATGATCTACGGCAACCTGAAGAGCCAAATTGCAGATAGTCAGATTCCATTTCGACTTCAGGCCGATCAATCGGAAACGAGTTTTGCTCGTATCGAAAATAAAATTGAAGACCTGAATAGAAGAAAGATAGATAAAGAAGCCTGCCAGGCGTGCGGGAAACGGCTTGATAAACTGGAAGCCGACTCCGACAAGCTCTTTGACGAGCTATTCGATCTCATGCGGAAATACGGCGAAGACCTGGCCGGTTTACGAACTGAGGTGAAGGTAGGTTTTGAAGGTATGGGAGTCACCATCCGGAACATGGATACCAAAATTGAGCAGATCTGTACGGGACGGAGGGATAACCATGAGCACATTTGACCAGATATTGCCAAAGACCCTTGGGTGGGAAGGCGGCCATAAGTTCACCGATGACCCGGCTGACCCTGGGGGCGCCACCAGGTACGGAATCAGCCTGCGGTTTCTCCGGGGCGAAGACCGGGCCGGGGATATCGATCATGACGGCGATGTGGACGCGGCCGACATCCGGGCATTAACCGAAGAGCAGGCATCTGAATTATACCGCCGGGAGTTCTGGGACAAATGCCGATGCGACGAGCTGCCGGCGTCGTTGGCCATGGCCGTGTTTGATACTGCGGTCAATGTGGGGGCCGCAAAAGCGGTGACGTTGTTACAAACTGAACTTAACTCCCATTCAGATAGCCATCCCTTTCTGACCGTTGACGGCGGCATGGGCAAAAATACTGTTTCTGCGGCGATTCAGGCGACCCAAAAGATCAGTCCCGACAGGTTGGCGCTGGACTATCTGAACCGGCGCTTGCGTCTCTACGGTGATCTGGCCAAAGCTCCGGCCCGGGCGAAATATCTCCGGGGATGGACTAGCCGGGTGGCCGCGCTCAAGGATTTTATCCTGACCCAGTGGCCCGGAACCGGTCAACTCCAAGCAAATGAGCAAACAAACAAGCCAGTGGGCCCCGCCTAAAACCCGATCGACCCGATATACTCGTTCCAGGTGACCTGTATAACTAAAAGGGACGGTGAGTTCCGCTTTTTTCATGCGAGATACTCACCGCCCTTTCTAATTTTGAGCATTTGTAACCAGGTTAACGGCCGAAATCTCCATCTCCGACCGATAGCTTACTTCAGTGCGTTCCTGGGAAAAATGTCCTGCTTATCCAAACAAAGACAAATAGGAGAACCACCCCTAAACCGATGCTGATGCCAATGAGCTTTTTCTCCACAGGCAGCAACGGCTCATACTCCATCTTCTTCATTTCTTCCTTCAAGCTTTTTTCTTCTTCAGCCGCCAATTTATGTTCTTTGGACATAACTACCTCCCTTTCTCCTATTAACCCGTCATTAGGGGTGGTTTGATACCATGGAAGAATATCCAGGAAATAAGCAGACCGACCCAGATGATGAACCCAAACAGGCACAAGAGATATACCGCCGCGAGTTTACCGAACCCTTCTTCCCAAAGCTTGCGGAAATTGGAGATCGCCCCAATGCTGAAGAAAGTCAGGACAAAGAACAACACCCGGAAAACATCCATCTGGCCTGTGGCGGCTTTAGCCACTTTCAGGGCGGCCGGCGAACTCAGGCTGATGCAGAGCATGATAATGAAGGTTAAGAAATAACCAAGGACAAATTTGGGGAAGCGCTCCCAGATTTCAGCAGCCTTAACTCTCCCGCCGCTGCATTCGATTTTGGAGCACCAGATAATGGCCAGGATGAAGGCCCAGATACCAATAAAGAAGTCGATGAAGATCTTGCTGGTCGTGGCGCTCATGATCATCCAGCCCTCTTTATATCTAATTCCCTGTAACGCCAGGGCCTTGGCCCGGACCAGGGAATCTACGATGGCCCCGCTGGCCACCGCGGCTCCATCGGTTTTAACCGCCAGGCCCATCCAGTCGCCGGCCACCATGGGCTCTTGCCAGAGAAAATATTGGGCCAGGAAAGGCAGAAGAATCAACTCCACAACGGCAAAAATCACCACCAATGACGAGACCATGATAGGTACTACCGGCCGGGCTCGGATAGCCGCCCCGGTGGCGATCGCCGCGGAGACGCCGCAGATGGAGATGCCGGAGGCCAGCGGCACGGCCCACTCGCGGTTAAACTTGAATACTGTCCGGGCGACAAGATAGACCACGGCCCAGTCTATCAAGTAGACCTCGACACTGGCGCAAAGCCCCCGAAACAACACTGCCGAGGCCAGTCCCATAGATTCCGCCGCCTTCGCACCCAGGCCCGCGCCCAGGATAACAATGGCGGTCTTGATATACAATTCCGGGCGAAGGGACTCCGATATGAACGCTGAGAACTTTGGAAAAAAGTTGCCCACAACCAGACCGGCCAAAAGGGCCACGATAAACCCCGCCTCGCCGGTAAGCTGGAGGGACCAGGTAATGTTATACTTCTGCAAGACATCCGGAGTAGCCGCAATGTGGGCGTAATGACCGATGAGCCAGCAGGCATAGCTGATCCAAAAAGTCAGCGTGAATCCCACGACAAATTTACCGACCTTGGCGCCCAGGGCGCGGGCACCGATCAACATGAAACCGAGCAAAAAAAGATAGGTAAAAAAGAGGGAAGTGAGGCCGGAAAATTTATAGGCGGGGGAAATGGGCGAAAGCGCCTTGTTGAGATCTACCCACACGCTGGTTTTGATTCCCCAACCCAGGACCTCCCATCCTATCAGCCCCCCCAGGCCCAAAACAAAAATAGCTAAACCCGTCCATAGGGATAGCCAATCTTCGCCAATGCCTTTTTTCGTTTCTTCCATGTCTTATCTCCTTGTTTTCGACGTTTCCCCCCAAGATGCTTCTGGGCGGGCAAGCAAGAACCCTACATGGACCTCTATATGAGCATCTACCGGGTCATACCATATCCCCCCTTCCAAATTTAAAGTCTCGGCACTGTTATCCTCCAGTTCCGTGTCGTTGTTGTTTGACGGGTCATCCGGTCAAGCGGGCATCATTTCCAGCCGGTCCTCTATCACTGGAAGATGAGTGAACTCAAAGCAAAATTTACATAATTTCCACCCGAGGGACAAAGGTAATCACGAAGTAATAGTTGGTGATACTATGGTATCTCCTTTAGACTGTCAATAAGAATTCATACTTTTTTGTTTGTTTAGTTTCTGCGTGTAAATAGAATATGTTACAGCACGCCCTCTTACACTCCGAAATTGCGCGGCGCAGGACTTTTCCTGTAAGCGGGGCACCGGGATACCTGGTTATTTGCCATAACATGTAGAATTATTGCATTATTATTTAGTTCCAGTCCAACCCTTAGTCTGCCGTAGGGGATCCGACGTCAGGGTGGGGTTGGAGGACGGTTTAGCCATTTGATGCTTTCCGTGAAGCGGTTGGGGGAGACGTGGTGATGATTGGATGGGAGGCTGCCGCCGGTATTGTCGTGGGCCGGCTTCAGCATGAAGGGCATATTCAAGTATCATGGCATAATGGCCTTCGTCATCGGTATGAATGGAAGGGACATAGCCAATAATTCTGCTTAAATATGAAACACCGGGCGAATAGGGCACCGACAAAAATCATTTTCCCCTTGACTTAGAAACAGGCGGCCAAGATATCTAGCCCCACAAAAAGGCTTAGCCCCAGCCGGAAACCGGTGGGGCTAAGGTGTTTATATAAGACCGATACGGAAGGCAAACTTATACGCGCTGCCTCCTATATCCGGTGATGCGAGGATGATGAGGATGATGAGGATGAATAGATAACGGCCCGAGGAAAAGAGTGAACTCAGTGCCCATGGGCACCCGCGTGGCCGTGCTCGTGGCTGTGCTCTTCGTGTTTCTTGATCGGTATCATTAAGGTATCAACAAAAGTCTTCACGATACAGTAGCCCATACCGCTGCCGACCACGGTCAATACCAAATAAAACAGGCCCATAAAAAAGAAATGCCCTGCATCCCAATGCCATTCAAAACAAAAAGGAAACATAGTCTCACTCCTTAGTTCGACGAGGTTCCGGTCAGGGTGTTTCACGCTTTGACGTGAACCTGGTTACTTGATTTTTTCCTGAATGTCAAGAAAAAATCACCGATGCCAACGAATCTTGCGAGATAATTATTTAACTGGCTGCCAGGCATGGGAAAAACAGATTATCCGATCCCTTGGCCGCCGGCTTCCGCTTCATGGTTTAGCCGGGCCGACTTCCTGGGCAAACCTGAACTTCTGATTGACTACTTTAATGATCGTCACCGGTTTGGTGGGGACACGTTGGCCGGGTTGATAGCTGATTGTCCCGGTGACTCCGTGGAAATCTTTTATCTTGGCCAGGGCGTCCCTAATGGCTTGAGGCTCGGCCCGGCCGGCCTGTTCGACAGCCGCATAGACCAGACGTAAGGTATCGTAGCCCAGGGCGGCAAAGGCCACTTTCGGAGCCCGCCCGTACGCTTTTTTGAACGCCTTGACAAAATTGCGAACGGTCGGCCGGGGATTGTCAAAGGAGATATGGGTCGAAAAATAAACATCATGAGTCGCCGTCCCTCCCACCTCCAAGAGCAATGGGGTGTCGAAACCGTCTCCCCCGATGATGGGCGTGTTCACTCCGGCAGCCCGCAATTGCTTGACGATCAGACCGCATTCACTGGGCAAGGCGGACACCATGAGGACATCCGGTTTCGGGTTAAGAGCCTTTAACCGGCCAATCTGGGCAGAAAACTCTGTATCCCCGGTTTTGTATTGGTCCTCGGCCAAGATCGCCGTTTTCCCGGCCAAGGCCCCAAATCTATCTTTGAAGTACCCGGTCAATGCCCTCGTGTAGTCAGAGAGGGAGTCGGTCAAAATCCAGGCTGTCTTGGCTTTGAGAGATTCATGAGCGAAATGGGCCAGGGCTTGGGCCTGGGCGTCATCACCGAATGGGGCCAGGAACATGCAGTTTCCCACCTGATCCGGTAGAGTCGGCAGAGTCGCCCCGGCGGTGACAAACGGAATCCCGGCCTTTTGGGCCGCCTGTCCTGCGGGCAGGGCATAAGCCGGATCATTCAATCCGATGATGGCCGCGACCTTATAACGGTAGATCAATTTTTCCGCCGCCTCTTTGGCCTTGACCGGATCAGATTCACCGTCGATATTGATTAACACCAATTTTTTACCGTGATAGCCGCCTCTGGTGTTGATCTCATCCGCGGCCAGTTCGGCCCCCAGCAAACCGGGGCGGTCAATCGAAGAGGCCCCGCCTGTTGTATTGAAAATAGCGCCGATCCTGATTGTCTCGGCAGCCTGGGCGCCCCCGATGAACATAAGCCAGAGCATCAGGGTACATAGGGGAAGCAGGGCAAATTTCTTCATGGTCAGCCTCCTGTAACGAGTAACATGCAACACGTAACACGCAACACACAACCAGCACCGAGTAACCCTGAATCAGCGATATCGGTCATGATTCGAGTCATAGATAGATAAAACGGTATCGACTCTCCAGTTCTCATCATCGCGCTGGGGATACTCCGGCATGTAATGAAGCCCGCGGCTTTCTTTCCGGATCAAGGCTGATCGGACAATCAAATCGGCCACAGTGGCCAGATTACGCAGCTCCAGGAGATCCCGGGTAATAAGAAAATCCCAGTAGTATTCGTCTATTTCCCGGCGGATGTTGTCGATCCGGTGTTTGGCCCGAATAAGCCGCTTGGTTGTCCGGACAATCCCGACGTAATTCCACATGGTCCGGCGGATTTCATCCCAGTTGTGGGTGACCACCACCGATTCGTCGCTGTCCGTGGCTCCACCCGGATCCCAGGACGGGAAATCTTTATTTAATAAATCCTTGCTTTCTTCTGCCTGGGCTGCAATGTCCTGATAAGCCGCCTCAGCAAAGACCAGGGCCTCAAGCAGAGAATTGCTGGCCAGGCGATTGGCCCCGTGAAGTCCGGTACAGGCGGCCTCTCCTACGGCGTAAAGACGGTTGACGTTTGTCCGGGCGCGCAGGTCTGCGACCAGTCCGCCGCACATATAATGAGCCGCGGGCACGACCGGGATAGGATCTTTT
>JADFYN010000185.1:500-7231 GCA_015233055.1 Deltaproteobacteria bacterium | reverse complement strand
AATTTCATCCTTTCCTGAGGCGGAATCGGAGGCCGGGACGACGGCATACCATTCCCACAGGGACTGGTTGTTGCCGGAGGTGGGGTCAGGGTCGGTAGCCTTGCGGAAGTACGTGGTTATGGTATGTTGATTGCCCAATGAATCGTAGACGGTGATCGAGGTGTTAAAGTTCGAACTCGTTCCCGGATTGGTGACGTCGAAGCCTGTACCTGTTTTCTTCGTTAAATCATTGACTTTGATTGTATCGAGCAAATTTCCACCGCTAATCTGCATGGAGGAACTCGGTCCGAAAGTGGCCGAGCCGACGCTAAATCGGTTATTGGTGTAAGTGACCAGGGCCTTACTGGTCTGGTTGGCGGCCTTGAGGGCATCGTTGGCGGCGCTTTGAATGGCCGCGGCCAGGGTCACTCCGGTGTAGGTTCCGGCCGGGACCGTAACGGTGACGGGCGTCTTGGGACTGTCCGTGCTGCTGTCTATGGCCAGCGTGATGGTGTCATTTGTTCCGGTGACGATATTGAAGGCCGTGCCGTTGTCACTGGTGTAGCTCGTGCTCCCGGAAGAGTCGGCCTTTCCATTAAAGCCCAGGATGCTTTTCATGGTGGAGACGCCGCCCAACCAGTTCAAGGTAAGCGATTTAGTTGCATCTTTGGCAGAGATGCTAAACCGATCCGTGCCCTCGTCATAAGTGACAGCCAGATCGGCGGGAGCCTTGGCATTGATCGCTGCGGCCAGTTTCGCTCCGGTATAGGTCCCCGCCGCCACGGATACAGTAACGGGAGTACCGCCGGCAATGGTGTATTCCAGCACGTTGTTGGTCGCATTGATGGTAAACTGATCTGTTATGTCGGTATATGAGGTGGCCTGACCGTGGGACGAGGCCCCGCTGGCGCCGCTCACTTCATTGTAATTGGTGATGTTAATGGTTCTCAAAAAGTCGGAAGTTCCGGCCGTGACCTGGAGAAAGGAACTGGTGCCTCGGGTATTGGATGCAATATTAAACATCCCATTGGTGCTATCGTAACTAACCGACACCTGGCCCGTTTCACCGGCCGCCGATTCGGCGTCGTTGATGGCTTTCTCCAGGGCCTGACGCATCCCATCCGTGGTGTACGCTCCAGGAGGCACGGTGACGTTGACGTAAGTTCCACTGCTGGAGTTTCTATCCACCTTGATGTTGAAGCTGTTGTTTCCCGGAGTGGTGGCCGTGGAGGAGACTATGACGTAGTGGACATCGCTGTCGCTGACGGCAGGCGTGGCGGCGGCTACCGGCACAGGTGTGCCCTTGGTAAATCCCAAAGAGAGAGCCGCATTGGACTTTGTGGTGTCCGTGGTGATCGTGGCTGTGGCCGCGCCGGTGGATGCGATACTGAAGTGACCGGAGGGGTTGTCATAAGTTACGGTAAAGGAGTTTGGCGTTCCGGATGCATTGTTCAACTGGTCTTGCAAGGCTGTGGCCACCTGGTCTCCGGTAGCGGGGGTGTCAGGCTGTAGTGTACTACCGGGGGCGACCAGATCAATAGTATGCGCCGTGCCATTGATTGAGACCGACAATGTATCGTTTTGGCCGGTTTCAAAAACAAAGTTGTTGAACACCGCCGGCTTGGAGGTCAGGGTGGCCGGTGTATTCGTGATCGAGGCTGAGGAATCAAGATTGACCGCCATTTGAATGCCGGTCGTGGCTTGGGGCTGAGAGGACTGGGTGGGAATCTTGATATCGGTGATGGCCCCTACGGGATCGGTAGACGTGGGATTCAACAGCCAGCCCTGAACCTTCAATCCGGACGGGTTGATCATGTATCCGTCTTTGTCAAAATGGAAGTTACCGGCCCGAGTGTAAAACATCCCCTGGTTCACGTTTCTGACCATGAAGAAGCCGGACCCGCTGATTTGTATGTCGCTTGGGGAATCAGTTGTCTGAGAGGACCCCTGGGTAAAGTCGCCGAGCACGGCGCTTAGAGTTGTCCCTCGACCAACCTGAGAAGACGCCCCGGCCGCGGACACCGTCTGGTAAAGCACGTCTTGAAAGTCAGCTCGCGACCCTTTGAACCCCACGGTGTTGACGTTGGCGATGTTGTCGCCGATTACGTTCAGCGAGTTTCCATTTGTGTTAAGACCGCTGACTCCGGCATACATGGCGGTATAGATAGACATGACGACCTCCGGCTAAATTCGTGTTTCGGGTTGCGCATTGCGAGCTTCGGATTATTATATTGAGAAAGGTCATAGGTATCGCTTTTCAAGAAGGCACGGAACAAGCATGTGTTAAAATTTCTCGCTTCGCCTGAAATGATAAAGAGGCTGCACTTAAAACATTCTGCTCCACTATCTATTCGGATTCCGTCATTTCGTGCGATGCGAAAAATCTTACCGTCTTTATGCCATATCTTGGAAAGTAACAATAAACAGGTGGTTCAAGAAAATCAATTGTGGCCGTGCAGAGTCTAGTTTCGGGCAACCAGGTGTGAGTTGCGAGGATATTGTCCTATTTACCCGGCATGTTATGGGGCAGCGAGTCTGTCTCAACGCGCTGCCCGCAATTCGCGGCTAGTTGATTGACTGAATCTGGCTGATCGTCACCTTGCTGCCGCCGACCATCAGATAAGTCGTACCATCAGGGTTATAGTTGATGCCGCTGACTTGGCCATTGATTAAAGTCTGGGCCGTCACCGGCGCGCCCTTCTGATCCTGGGCTTGAATTGTGAAGGTATAGGCTCCATTCGCCGCAGCCTTCCCATTGTTGTCCGTACCATCCCAGGCAACGTTGTATGTGCCGCTTTTTTCTGACCCATAGTTGATCGTCTTGACCAGGGTGCCATTGGCGTCGTAGATACTGGCGCTTACGGCTGTGGCATCGCCGGGCAGACTAAAGGACGCCGCGCTGGCCCCGTCTTTGGTCAGGTTCATTTGATTTCCAGTCGCGGTAATGGTCTTGCCGATGAAACTCAGGGAGTAGGTGTTATTCAGGGATGACTGGAGCATCTGAATATTTTGCAAGTTTTGGTTCATGCTGGTCATTTGCTGGACCTGGCTGAACTGGGCCATCTGAGCAATGAACTGCTGGTTATCCATCGGACTTGTCGGGTCCTGATTTTGCAATTGAGTCACCAGGAGCTTCAAAAAATCGGCTTGACCCAGATTACTGTTACCGGTTTTGCTTGGCTGAGTCGGTGTTGATATCCCACCGGTTACACTTTGCATATTAGTGATTGCCATGGGCGTTCCTCCTTATACGAATAAATTGACCAGGGCCTGATTGGAATTGGACCGAGCCAATTCGGTTGCTTCTCCGAGTGCCTTCACCTCGCCGAGGGGTTCGTCTGCTTGCCCGGTACCCCGGTTTCGACGCTGGGAAAAACCTTCCTGCTGCCGAGTCTCGGGTTGCCGCTGCGGATCGGGATTGACAAATACTTCAAACTTATCAATCTTAAGTCCATGTTGGGCGAAGGATTCTTTTAATTGAGATAGATTCTGCTCCAAAGCTTCCTTGACCGATGATGAATCCGCCACCAGTGTCGCCCGCACTTGATTCTCGTGAATCCGGACATCCACATCCAGATGGCCTAAATTGGGTGGATCAAGGGCGATACGCAAGCTTTGGGTCCCATTCTTAATTGTCACCGCCGCCCGTTCCACGATCTGCCCTATTAACCGAGATGGATTCAAGTCGTCCGTAGGTTGATCGGCTTTAACGGGCTGAGCTTTTCCTGCATCGGGAACGGCATCCGACCGGACCTCGGGAACAGCCAGTCTAACATCATTTAAGGAATGGCCGGAATTCTGGCCGCCGGCCTCTTTTTGGCTGTCCAGCTCTTCCTTGAAACTTTTGAGTACCTGATTCACCGGATCAGTGGTTGGCTTGGGGTCGTCAGTCAGACCCATACGGGCCAGTTCCGCCGCTTGTCCGGGTTTCAGATCAGTCGATACGGTGGCAGTGCTTAATAAGGCTGTTTTATCAATACTTTTCTTTGACAATTCTGTTACCAGGCTCTTGGCCAGGCTAGCCGCGGTAACATCACCGACCGGGGGCAGATCCGAAAGTGCAGCTTTGCCCGTTTCTGTTTTGGACTGACCGGCGAACGTATTAACATCTTCTTGTCTCGCCCCGATGGCGGCCAGTTGTTTCGACTGGGCCAGGCGGTCTATGGCGTCCTGACTTCCAGGGGCAAACTTATTAAGTAAAGCGCCAAGAGCATCTTTTTCTTTATCGGTTAATCCCCCTGCCCCTTTTTGCATAGCCTTGTCAATCTGGTCTATGGAATCTTTAAGGTTTTTGGTCCCCGGAGCACCGTCTTGGCCGGTCAACTTATGGGAAAGGGTTTCAAGGCCGGCCACAGTGCGGTTCAATTCTGTCGTGTCAACGGAAACCGGAGTTTGACTGCTCCCCTGTTGTAAACGGGTCGCCGCCTGGGCCAAGACCTGCTGGGCGCCCATAACATCGGTCGAACCGTCGGATTTGAACATCTTGTTCAATGCCGTTAATATTTGTTGATCGCTAACCCGGTCATTATCCGACCCCAGCCCCTTAGGCAGGGTACCGGCCAGACCCAAGGCCTTTTGTTTCTCTGTCTGAATATTCTTTAATGCCGGGGTGCTGTTATCACCCAGTGCGGCTAACATTTTATCTTTATCAGTTTGCAGGCCGGCCGACTTCCTATCAGAATCTCCACCTGACCCGGTGTTGGGGCTTTGAAAATACTTAGCGATAAGCTGTTGTGCCTGATCGGCGGTGAGCCCCAGTTGCATCAAGGCATCCCGGATAACAGCCTCTCGCTTTTCAGTTCGTTCCGAGCCGGCAACCTGGGAGGCGACCTTTTTGTCCGCGCCTTGCGTGATGTTCCGCACCATCCTATCTTGGATCGACTCGGGCTTGACCGATTGACTTCGTCTCTCACCAACCTGATTGCTCCCGGCCATCATGTTTTGATGTAACACGGAGGCGAAGGAGGTGTCCGACTGTGAGGTATTGTTTCTTGACGAATCATGGAGGCTCACGTCAGCCTGAAAATTGCCTGGTCCATAAATATTAAAATTAGGATTCATCTGGGTATCCTCATTCTGGTTTATCTTTGCTTAAGCAAGAGATGTGCCATGACTCAGTTTTAGATTTATCATGCTGATTTTAAATGGATTATTGTGATATCACGGTCGTTCTTAAGCTGCCTTACGTCTAGGCAGTTTTTTCCAACCTAGGCAAGTCATTCAAGAAAAGCCGGTCAATTCATCATCGACACGATAATGGCTTGACCAGATATTCAAAGATAGTTACGATAGCATTCATAATTTGAACGGTCATAATTGTACCTGTTTGATTCCGCCTCAGGGTGGCGCTTCACTAACCCTGGATAAGGGGACACGACAATAGTTAATTGTAACCGTTAAAAGTATAGTCTTCAAGAAACATTACGCAAAAGGCCCGAAAGTCACTGTTTACCTTTAGGTAATCGGATACCCTATGACATCAGTGGATAAACAACCCATCAGACTAGTCCAGATCGATCTGGCCGCGTTGCGGCATAACCTGATCACGCTAAAAGCCCTGGCCGGGCCGGGCGTAAAGATGCTGGCCGTAGTCAAATCTGATGCTTACGGTCACGGATTAGTTCCGGCATCGCAGGTATTCGCCGAGGCCGGAGCTGATTTCCTGGGGGTATTTGATCTGGAGGAGGCTGTCTCTATCCGGGCCGCCGGCCTGGATCTGCCTGTTGTCTTGATGGGGGGCGTGGCGGCCGACTATGCAGAAGAAGTGATTCGGCTTAGGCTGAGCCCGGTGATTTGGGATGTGGCTACCGCCCGGTGCCTGGCTGCTGCGGCTGTGAAATCAGGCCGTTCTTGCCGGGTTCACATTAAGGTAGATACGGGGATGGGCCGACTAGGCGTGACGATTGAAGAAGCCGTTGATTTTATCCAGAGTATCTCTACCCTGGAAGGCTTGTCAGTGGAAGCGGTGATGTCTCATTTGGCTGAGGCCGATGGCCCGGAGGTGGACTACACCCGAGTGCAGGAAGGCCGTTTCCAGTCGGTGACGGATCAACTGGCCGCCACCAGTTGCCAGCCGGGGACGATGTGGCACCTGGCTAACAGTGCCGGCTTGCTGTACCATCCCACGGCCAGGCTGGATCTGGTCAGGCCGGGCATCGCCCTGTATGGTTCGCCGCCGACCCGGCCCAGAGATTGCTCTCATCAGTCCCCTACCCTCAAACCGGCCATGACCTTCAAGTCCCGGGTCATCCAGATCAAAGAAATCCCGGCCGGAGCAGCTATCGGCTACGGTTGCACCTTCCGCGCCCAGGGTCGGATGCGTCTGGCAGTAGCCCCGGTGGGTTATCGGGACGGTTTTTTCCGCGCTCTATCCAACAAGGGGGTGGCCCTGATTAGAGGCCGGCGGGTTCCCTTAATCGGGTCGGTGTGTATGAACCTGACCATGTTTGATATCACTCAGGTTCCGGAAGTCCTCCCCGGTGACGAGATCGTCTTTCTTGGTCAACAGGGCCGGGGCCGGATCATGGCCGAAGAAATCGCCGCGGCCGCCGGAACCATCTCCTATGAGGTCTATTGCGCCCTTGGCCGCCTCAACCCCCGGGAGTATCTCTGGTCAGACTAAACCGGCGGCGGCACGGCAATGATGTGTCTCTGCTAATCTGTTTGCAGCTTTTACAATTTCCTAAGGAGGCTTTGAAAACAATGCCGACAGCAAAAACAATCGAGCACGTTGAGGGAAGAAAGCTCCCAGC
>JADFYN010000185.1:0-490 GCA_015233055.1 Deltaproteobacteria bacterium | reverse complement strand
TTTTCTCCGGAGTGGACTTTCACAATCACAATTCAGCCGGAGCATGAGGACGATTCCGACTACCCGCCGGAAGAAAGATTCCGGCCGGAGTTTATAGCGGAAATGGAGCGGCGAGATAGAGAATACGACAGAAGTGATTCTACTATTTGCCGAACGAAAGAGGAAAGGGAGGCTTTATTAAAAAAGCTTTGGGAAGAAGATGACCAAATATAATTCTGAGTTTTCTAGAGAATTCAAAAAAGACCTCAAAAAAATCAGGTCGGATTTTGATTTGCAAAAAAAGCTGGAAGGCAAGATAGAGGCAATCTTAGAGGAGCCTCATCATTACAAAATATTGCGTAATATCTTGAAAAGCAAACGCCGAGCGCATATCGGCAGTTTTGTCTTAATCTTTCGGGTCATAGAAGACGAGAAGATGGTTATTTTTGAAAGCCTTAAACACCATGACGAAGCCTACGAATGAAGAGCAACCACCAAGTAAACCTCACCA
>JADFYN010000184.1 GCA_015233055.1 Deltaproteobacteria bacterium | reverse complement strand
AGCACTGTTTCGTCACCTGGAGAAATAGCTCAAGAACTTCTTGCCGCAAACTTTCCCTTGCGCCAACTCTGCTGGCTCCCTATTACTGCAATTGAGGGAATAGCGACAAAAGTCAGTGGGAGGTATCGTGGTGTGTGCGCTATGAGTTGTTTGGGGTGTTCATCTGAAGCCTTACATCCATTGGAGGCAATCAATTCAATCGAACTGTTGACCCCCCGTTTGTTGAGCGGTATTCTCGCAGTGGTGGAAGAATTAATTTCTATAGGATTTCATATATTATCCAGAGACCGGCTAAATTTTTTTAGTGGCTCCAACGAACTTGACCATCCTTACTGTTTAATTCTGCGGGAACAATTATCGGCGTTCTTTGAACGTAACTACGGATTCCCCCTGGGCGCTATATCCTCTGACCTTGTATTCCACGTATCGCCATCCTCAGTCTTTCGTCGCAACCTCTTGGGTGCACTTGCACAACCTTTGTTATGGGACAACATCTGCTTGGCGATAGATGAACAATTGCCGATGCGAACTTACAATGATTACAAACGTTATATGGAAAATCTGGCGTGGGTATGGGAAACTCTCATGCCTGCTCTCAGAAGACAGTTAGATCATGCCCGAGTTGAGAAACGTGGCAGACCTCGCGTCATTATCAACCTTCTAATTCCACCGAACAACTTGATGTTCAGGGAATGTTTTTCTCGCCTATACCCTGGTGGTCCACCCCGAGCTACATCGTATGGTGAATTGATTGAACGGTATGTCACACCTTTTGTGGGCTACCTTGAGGAGACTTCTGAACCGGTTCCTCCCAAACATGTCTTTACAACCGCAATAGGTCGTCTAATGAAGATACATGGCTCCGCTGTTTTTATTTCTGCAGCTACCTATGAGCTTATTGGGAGAGCAAGAGCGTTCATTCGTTCCGAACCATGGCAGTCTCAAATACCTCCTCAATCCTGTTTCATACGAACAAAGATTTATCCTGCAGGGAAACTAAAGTTCGTTGTCCAGGCTTGTAATATGGCCACACCACTTTCGGAGGGTGAACTCCCTTGGTTTCCCCCTGGCCCTCCCACCTGGGTAAAGTCACTGGAGAGTATGATAACTCATGTCGGCGGGATCAAACTTCACGATGAATGAGGGTTGGGGTAGGACTCCGAAAAGACACCCAGCTAACCCAGCATGAATGTTCAAGCTGGTGTGATTCTCCTTCATCAAGGTTATTCTGCTGTTGGTCGTCCGACTCGTAGACTGGATGTAAGGCAACTCGTAGCCGCCTAAAACGATTAGAGTATGTGGGAAACGGATGTGAAAAGCGAAGCGCATATTTGAGTTGGATTTTTGGGTGGCAGCCCCTTCGATCCCTCAAGTGATAAAAAAACGCAGAGGCTCCCTTGACCTGAATCAAGCAACCTCTGCGTCGTATTTTTGCTCTTAGGCTGCTGGTTTTTCTCTTTTCGGTGGTTAGTTTCATGGGTTGGGCGTCGGTGTCAACTGGTGCTTCTTGCCCAAAATGATGAGCATGACCACGCCGACGACTATGCTGACGACGCTGATGGCCTGGGTGGTGGAAATGGCGCCGAAGACTTCGGGGCCGCGAAAGTCAGCCCGGCAGAATTCATCGAAGAAACGTCCTATCCCAGACAAGACGACATAGACCCAGACCAACTGGCCGTCGAATTTTTTGTGCTTCCGCATGAGCATCAAAATGATGAAGATGACCAAACCAATGGCCGAAGAATATAACTGAGTGGGATGGATCGGCACGCCCAGGGGTGAGGCCAGGGTATCGGGATTGGTGAAGGTCACCGCCCAGGGGAGGTCGGTGGGGCTGCCGTAGCAACATCCGGCCGAAAAACAACCCAGCCGGCCAATGGCCTGACCCAGCGGCAGAGACGGAGCAAAGATATCGCAGGTCAGCCACATATTCAGCCCATACCGCCGCATGTACCACAGACCCACGATTAGGGCGCCAATCAACCCCCCGTAGAAAACCAGCCCGCCTTCCCAAATCATAAAAATATTTAGAGGCTTTTTGATATAGTAATCAAATTTAAGCAGGACATAGAGTATGCGGGAACCGACAATGGCTGAGATGACGATATAGAGCGATAGGTCCATGACCTTGGTCGGATCCTGGCCCATTCGCCGGGCTTCCCGCATGGCCAGACCCACTCCGGCCAGAAAGGCGGTAGCCACTAAAACGCCATAGGTATGAATGGCCAAAGGACCCAGCCGGACAATGGTCGGAAACATGATTAAATCCTCCTGATTACCTGATAGGCCAAGAGAATCGACCCGACGGTAATAGCTGAGTCTGCGACATTAAATACCGGCCAATGATAGGATTTGACGTAGACGTCTAAGAAATCGATGACTTCCCCCCATCTGACCCGATCGATCAGATTGTTGCCCACTGCCCCGCCCAGGACCAGTCCCAACGCCATGACCATCCCCCGGCCGTCTTCTTTGATTTGACTGACCAGGTAGCCGATGACCACCACGGCCAGGATCCCGACGGCGATAAATAAATAGCGGGTTAAAGACGGCGAAAAATTATTGAGGATGCCGAAGGCCGCACCTTTATTCCGGACGTAACACAAATTAAAGAAGCCCGGAATCACCTCCAGGCTCTCGTGCAAGGCCAACTTCCGAAGAATGATCGCCTTGGTCACCTGATCCAGGATTAGGACAGGCACGGCGACGTAGATCAGGATTAAGTATTTCTTTAAAGATTCAGTCAATTGGTTTTCCCGTCATCCCCCATGCGCCGGAAGCGCAGGATTTATGGCCGTAAAGTCATAATAGCTCAATCTGCCTTATGCGGCAAACGTCAACAAAGTCTTTCTCGTTAAAGGTAAGCAAGTGGGTTATCCTCAGTTCCTTATCATCCAGCATCAACCTGATGAGCATATCGATCATGCTGATGGTTCGTCCCTTAGAAGCACCCTTCACCGTTAGCTCATAAGCCCTTTTCTTATAGTAATCATCGTTGACTAAAGATATGTTAGGCCTGCCCAAGAATTCCTCAAGACATTTAACTCCGGATAGGTTCTTGACAAAACGCGTCCTCAACGTTTCATAAAGGCACGGCCAGGGCAGAATGATGCTCGGTTTTGTTAAGACGCTTTTTTTGACGACCGCCTCGTCATGCCGCCTGTCCCTTGGGTCAAACAGGGCTATCCAGAAGCCGGTGTCGACAATTACCTTGTGACCAAACCTAGTGGCCATAGTCAACTTCGTCAGTGATTAGAGGTCCAAATCCAGTCCAATTAGCCGCCTTACGCCGGCCAAAAAGGAACTTGCCGACCATCCGGCCATTGGGATCGAGGTAGATCACGTATATTCGATCACCCTTTTCGAGTTGAACAGCCTCTTGTATCTCTTTTTTTAATTCCTGCACCAGATTATCAGAATCAGGATATTCTAGACAAGCTAAATTGAATCCACATTCTTTGGCGTGATAGGTGTCCAGCCAGGCGTAAAGGCCATCTAAATCACCTCGGATAGCGATGTCGAAGGAGAGCCATATGGTTTTATTCATATTCCGTCCTCGGCCTGATAGATGATCGTTCATTTTGATCAGGTGGTTAAGGCTTCATGGCACCTGGGGCAGATTTCGGGATGGTCCGGATACGCGCCGACCTGTTCGTCCTTGACCCAGCAGCGGGCGCACTTCGGACCGGAAGCCTGGGTCACCTGAACTCCGAAATCGGTGAGCAGGTCACTTTTATAGGCGCTTTCCGGGGCTGGTTCGGCCGAGAGCCGGGCACTGGAGACAATAAACAGATCCCGCATCTTGGCCGCGAATGGCTGCAGCGACTCGAACAGGGTTCCGGTGGCGTGAAGCGTTACCGCGGCATCCAGGGAGTGGCCGATGTCTTTATTTTTTCGGGCGATTTCCAAAGCCTTGGTCACTTCACTCCGGACGCTGAGAAAGCCGGCCCAGCGCTCAGCCAGGTCAGCGTTTTTCAGGGCCGGGTCAACACCGGGGAATCCGGCCAGATGGACACTCTTTTCCCGGTTGGGATCTGCCGGCAGATATCTCCAGATCTCCTCGGAGGTGAAGGATAACACCGGAGCCATCAGCCGGGTCAAGGCATCCAGCACCCGGTACATCACCGTTTGTCCCGAGCGTCTGGGCCGGGCCGTCCGGCTGAAGGTGTACATCCGATCCTTAAGCACGTCGAGGTAAAAGGCGCTCATATCGGTGACGCAAAAATTATAGATGGAGTGGAAGACAAGATGAAATTCAAAGTCCTGGTAGGCCTTGATGACCCTTTCGGTCAACCGTTGCAGCCGATCCAGAGCCCACAGGTCGATCTCGTCCATCTCGGCCGGGTCCACGGCATCCGTGGCCGGATTGAAATCACTCAGGTTGCCCAGCAGGAAGCGGGCGGTGTTGCGGATGCGGCGATAAGAGTCGGTCAACCGTGACAGAATCTCTCCCGACAACCGAATATCCTCTCGGTAGTCTTCGGCCACGACCCACAATCTCAGGATTTCAGCTCCATTCTTCTTGATGATGTCGTCAGGGGCGATAACATTGCCCTTAGACTTGGACATCTTGTGGCCTTTACCATCAACCACGAAGCCGTGGGTCAGGACGTGTTTGTATGGAGCCACACCTCTGGTCCCCACCGAGGCCAGGAGGGAGGAGTGGAACCAACCCCGGTGCTGGTCGCTGCCTTCCAAATACAGGTCGGCCGGGAATCTCAAGTCTGCCCTGGCTTCCACACAGGCGGCAAAACTCACTCCGGAATCAAACCAGACATCCAGGATGTCCGTCTCTTTCTTCAGGTGGGATGACCCGCACTTATCACAGACGGTGCCGGGGGGCAATAACTCGGCCGGCGTCTTAGAATACCAGATGTCCGCGCTCTCTCGTTCGACCATGGCGGTGATATGGTCTATGGTCTCCTGAGTGATCAAATATGCACCGCAATCCTGGCACCAGAAGACGATGATGGGAATGCCCCAGGCCCGTTGCCGGGAGATACACCAGTCGGGCCGGTTTTCGATCATGCTGTAGATCCGGTCGCGGCCCCAGGCCGGTGTCCAGGTCACTTTGTTGATTTCGGCCAGGGCCTTTTGACGCAGGCCGGTCTTGTCCATGGAGATGAACCATTGTTCGGTGGCCCGGAAGATGACCGGATTCTTGCAACGCCAACAATGGGGGTAGGAATGGTCGATGGATTTCTCGGCCAGCAGGGCGCCTACCTCGGCCAGCTTCTGGATGACCGATTTATTGGCAGCGAACACGAATTGACCGGCGAAAAACTCCACTTCGGGGGTGAAGCAACCCTGGTCATTTACCGGAGAATAGACCTCCAGGCCGTAATGCAATCCGGTTTCGTAGTCTTCCCGGCCGTGACCGGGGGCGGTATGAACACAACCGGTACCGGCTTCCAGGGTGACGTATGGGGCCAGGACTACCAATGACTCCCGGTCGTACAGGGGATGCCGGGCTTTGCGGCCCTCCATGGCCCTGGGATTAACCGTGCCCACCACCTGGTAGTCGGTCTGGCCTAAAATGGCCATGAACTGCTCCAACAACCCCTGGGCCAGGATCAGGATCTCGTCTTTGACCCGGACGGCCACATACTCCAGGTCGGGGTGCAGGGCCACGGCCAGGTTGGCTGGAATGGTCCAGGGTGTGGTCGTCCAGATGACCACGAACACCGGACGGCCGTCGATGCCCGGAATGAGGTCGGAGACGTCGGAGATCATTGGAAATTTGACATAGATGGAAGGTGAAGTATGGTTATCGTACTCCACTTCCGCCTCGGCCAGGGCCGTCTGGCAGGAGGAACACCAGTAGATCGGCTTCTTGCTTTGCATCACGCTGCCGGACAAGGCGAATTTGCCGAACTCCCGCATGATCACGGCCTGGTAGGAATATTTCATGGTCAAATAAGGGTCGTCCCAATCACCCAGTACACCCAGCCGTTTGAATTCCTCCCGCTGGATGTCGATGAACTTTTCGGCATACTCACGGCACATCCGCCGTTTTTCGACGACCGAGACTTCGGCCTTTTTGGCGCCTAACCTCTTATCGACTTCATGCTCGATGGGCAACGTTATCAATCATGTCAACAATAAAATAAATTAGTATCTGTACAAAACAGCCTGTTTATGCTAATTATTATTTATGTTGTTTTATTATAACACATCGTTCGAGCGGTCTATAGCTTCGCAGAAAGTGAATCTACCTTTCAGACAATGAAGTCGCCCTTGCCCGCGTTAATCTGCCTCGTGCCAGCTCTAAAAACTTTTTCTTAAGTTTGTTGTCGTTACCAACGCATTGGGTCGGGACCAAAAGTGAACTCAGACAGCCATATAAACATCTTGCCCCTTAACTTATGGTTTAATGCCAGAAAATACGACCACCATCCCCGCAACAAAACACAAAAAAGGCGCCGGCCAACCATTACGATTGGAGCGCCTTTTCATTTAATGCACGTTTATGCGCGGGATTATCCGCGGTGAATTACGAGTATTCCGGATCGAGCAGCATGACGGTTGCCCGCTCTTCGCTATCATGATTTTATGCTGTCGGTTCTTCGCATACTTCTGCCGGCTCTTCGTTATCCGTTTATCGGGTCTTCGCTTGTTCACACCGCCCTCATCAAACCTTCCTCAATCCGCCAATCCCTTCCAGGACTTTTTCCGGGGTGATGGGCAGGTCCTTAAATCGGTATCCGGTGGCCTGGGAGATCGCTTCGGCGATGGCCGGGGCCGTGGGCGAGACCAGTCCCTCTCCGGCTTCCTTTGCCCCGAAGGGACCTTCCTCTTCAAAGGTCTCGATGCAGACCGATTCACCCGGCGGCATGTCCAGCGCCGTGGGGACCTTGTAATCCAGGAAGGTGGTATTCAGAGTCCGGCCATTGTCCATGACGAACCTCTCGCACAGAGCATAGCCCAGGCCCATCTGAATCGACCCTTCCAACTGCCCATCCACCGACATGGGGTTGATCACCGTGCCGCAGTCATGGGCGGTGTACATCTTCTCCACCTTGACTATCCCGGTCTCCTGATCCACCTGCACTTCCGCCACCTGGGCCCCGAAGCTGAAGGCGGGAGTGACCAGCCCTTTCCCCCTGGGGACATAGTAGCCCCGGGCGACCAGCGGCTCACCTCGTTTGAACTTCTGGTGCATATGAACAGCCTGGCCGAAGGTGAGGTACCGGTCCGGCCGGGTCACCGGAAATATCTTGCCGTCCTTAAACCCGATGTCATGGA
>JADFYN010000183.1:2196-7248 GCA_015233055.1 Deltaproteobacteria bacterium | reverse complement strand
TGTTCGAGCAGATGGCTGTACCCATTCCAGCCGGTCTGGGCCATTTTGAGCAGGATGGCTGGGGCGGTGTTCAGGCCTTTGATTGCCGAATCTACTGTTTCCGGCTCACTCATGGCGGAGAAGAACGTCTGCCACAGCCCTAAGGCGGATTGCCAGGTGTCCTGGAGGCGGCCATTTTCCTCGGTCGTGGCGGCGGCTGGTCCGGGTTGCCCATTGTTTTTAAAAAATTTGTTGATATCAGGCCACATTTTTAGAGTAGCCGACCAAAAATCCGCAGTTGATTTGAAGACATCTGTCATTTAAAAAAGGTGACCATGCCGGTCCTCAATATCTATGGTCAGTATGATCATCTGGTTCCTCCCGGAGCCTGCAATCTCTTGACCAGCCGGGTGGGGAGCGCGGACACGGAAGATATGTGTCTGGCTACGGGCCATATTGGAATCTACGTTAGTTCCAAGTGTCAGAAGGAATTTACGCCGAAAATCATCCAATGGCTCACGGACCGGGATGGCCGGCCGACGGCCAAAACAAAGGCTGAAAAACAGACCGGAAAAGGCAAGATCAAAGCTGTCGGGCAAGACAATTTGACCGAGGTAACCGGGGACAAAAGCCAGTCTAAGGAGATGATTAATGTCTGAAAGGAACGATTATTTTAAGAGCATATGCCAAGTCAGCCGGGCTTTCAGCACCACTTTGGAGTTGGATGAGATCCTCGACCTGATCGTGAAAAACGCCATCGAGACCATGGACGCCAAAGCTGCCTGCCTGTTTCTGGCCTTCGAGGAAGATGATATCTTCGTCCCCGCGGCCCGGCAGGGTCTGTCGCAAAAATACATGAACGCCAATCCATTACATGTCTCTGAATCAGTTGAAGAGATGACCAAAAATGGTTACCTGTTCATCTCCGATGCCACTTCCGATCCCCGGGTGTCCAATCATCAAGGGAAAAAGGAAGAGGGCATTGCCTCAATCCTGGTCGTCCCGGTGACGGTGAAGGATCGGATCATCGGTGCCCTGAGTCTATACACGACCCATCCCAGGGCCTTCTCCAAAGATGAGATCGAGTTTCTCTCCGCCCTGGCCGAGCAGGGGGGCATGGCCATTGAAAATTCCAGGTTGGTCAAGCGGATGCGGGAGCAGACCCAACTGTTTCTAGACCTTTCCACCAATATCAATTCAAGTTTTGATCTTAAATCCATTCTGCATATTCTTACGGCTGATATTGCCGACTCTCTCGGTGTCAAAGCCGCGTCCATTCGGTTGCTGGATGAAAAAAGGAAGAAGCTGAAGTTGGTAGCCAGCTATGGTTTGAGTGAGGCTTACTTGAAAAAAGGCCCCATCTCGGCCGAAAAAAGTATCGCCGAGGCGGTGAAGGGCGTTCCGGTGGTGGTCAGGAATCCCATGACCGATCCAGGGGTGCAGTATCGGGCGGAAAAGGAACAAGAAGGAATAGCCTCTATTCTCTGTGTAAGGATGAAGTCATAGGAGTGTTGAGGCTTTATAGCGGTGCCCCCCGAGATTTTACGGAAGATGAAATCATGTTCGTCACCGCGCTGGCCCATCAAGGCGGCCTGGCCATTCAAAACGCCTCGCTTTATGCCATGCTTAAAGATGACATCAAGGACATGGAAGAAGATATGTGGAGCCACCGGTCCTGGTTTTGAGGCCGATCACAGACTATAACCCCCAGACGGAGAAAAATTCATGCTTATAGGCAAAACCATCGACCAACTGCAGATCGGAGACGCGGCCGAGTTCACTAAAACCGTGTCGGAAACCGATATTTATCTTTTTGCCGGGGTAACCGGGGACTTTAACCCGGCCCACATCAACGAAACTTACGCCCAGCAAACCTTTTTCAAAGGCCGGATCGCCCACGGGATGCTGCTGGCCGGTTTAATTTCGGCCATTCTGGGGACCCAGTTGCCCGGCCCAGGAACCATCTATATTAAACAAGAACTCAATTTTAAGGCGCCCGTACACATCGGTGACACCATTACCGCCCGGGCCGAGATAGTGGGGCTGTTACCGGAAAAAAACAAGGTGACCATGAAGACCACCTGTACCAATCAAAACGGTATCCTAGTCCTGGACGGCGAGGCATCATCAGCCCTCCCAAAGCACCCAAAAAGTAAACCCCGGCTAGTCGGAGCGTAGAATACCCCAGGTGATCATTTCGGCGATCACCTCCGCCACCGGCAAGCCAACCACATTGTCGTATGATCCCGCAATCCGATCGATTAAGGCTCCGCCTCGTCCCTGGATGCCGTAAGCCCCCGCCTTGTCTTGGGGCTCGCCTGTGGCGACATAAGCTGTGATTGTGTCGTGAATTACAGCTTTAAAGAAGACCTCCGAAGTCACTGCCCGGCAGACTTCCCGGTCGGCAGCCTGATGACGGAGACAAAAGGCCGTGACGACCTGGTGGCCGCGGCCGTTCAAGGCCAGGAGCATCTCGACGGCTTCGGTCTCGTGGCTGGGTTTTCCCATGATTTGGTCGCCTAAGACCACAATCGTATCGGCCGCCAAAGTCCAGGTCTCGGGGAACTGCGCCGCGATATCCCGGCCCTTTATCCTGGCCTGGCGTTGGGCGAAGTCCGGCGGGGCTTCCGAGGGGTGGCGGCCGCTCTCAGACTGACTGGGATAAACCTCGAAGACCAGGCCGAGATTGGCCAACAGACGACGGCGGCGGGGCGAGTTTGAAGCCAGGATGAAGGGTTGAAGTTGGACTAATCCCATACTTATACCATGATTATCAGCTTCGGCTCAAGCCGAAAAGGTTTCTCGCATTACTACTGGTAATGGCGCCCAGCTCGTTTAAGTCCATGCCCTTGATTTCGGCGACCGTCCGGGCGGTGTGAAAGACATAGGCCGGTTCATTGCGTTTTCCCCGAAAAGGAACCGGGGCCAGAAAAGGAGCGTCCGTTTCCAGGAGTAGTCGTTCCGCCGGCAAATTCCGGACTACATCTTGGACCGTAACCGCCTTGGCGTAGGTCACCGTCCCGGGAATGGAAATGTAAAAATTCATTTTGGATACCACCAGATCAGCCATCTTGGCATCGCCGGAAAAACAATGAATGACCCCACCCTTAAGCGAAGACAATCTGCTGCGAAGGGCGGTCAAGGTCTCCCGATGGGCCTCCCGGTCGTGAATGACTACCGGCAATTGCAATTCCACAGCCAGATCCAATTGTTCCACAAATGCCTTCAACTGGTCTTCCCTGGACGAGTGGTTCCGATAAAAATCCAGACCAATCTCGCCATAAGCCACCACTTCTGGTTCTAAGGCCATTTGCCTGAGAGCGTCCGCTGCGCCCCGGCCCCATTCGGAAGCGCTGTGCGGATGCAGTCCGATGGTGGCGGATATCCTTTTTTTGTAGATCCGGGCTAAGGCAATAGCTTTTCGGGAACTGGCCACGTCTATCCCGATATTGACAATGTGGTCTATGCCGCGGGTGAATGCCCGTTCAATTACCTCAGTCCTGTCCTTTTCATATTCAGACATGTCCAGGTGCGCGTGTGAATCAATGAACATGTGCCCTCCGTCTTATGATCATGACATACTCCAAGCCTCCAGCCTGGCTTTAAAGGCCTCCAAGTTTTCGACTTTAATGGCCAGACGAAATATCTGTTTCAATGCTTCCTTGCTTTCGATCTGATTAACCCTGTCGGAAATACTTTGGGGGATCAGGTCAAATCTGGTGGCTAATACCTCGATAACATCATCCCGGGCTTTTTTGAGTTCGCCTCTCTCTTCCCCCATCTGGATAAGCTCTTGCCCGGCCACTGTATTGGCCAAATCAAGATGTAGCATATCGACCACCTCCGGGCTGGAAACCCCACGAAACCTGTTTAAAGGCGTCTGCCGCGTCCCGGCCCGACTCGGAAACGCCAGGCGGATACAGCCCGATAATCGCGGATATCTTTTTGAAACTCCCGGCCGGGGCCACAGCATTTCGCCAATCGACGAATCTGCATCTTCCGTCTTATCGGTCATGACATATTCAAGGCCTCCAATTTAGCTCTAAAGGTCTCCAGGTTTTCAGCTTTAGCTGCCAGACGCACAAGTTGATTCAATGTTTCCCTGTTTTCAATCTGATTGACCTGGTCGGAAATATTTTGGGGGACCAGGTCAAACCTGGTGGCTAATACAGCGATAACATAATCCCGGGCATTTTTAAGTTCGCCTCGTTCTTCCCCCATCTGGATAAGCTCTTGTCCAACCACTGTATTGGCTAAATCAAGATGCAACATATCGACCACCTCCGTTCGGGAAACCCCACGAAACCTGTGTAGGAAAAATAACGCTAAAATATCAAGAAGTTCTATCGATATTTCATCAGAGCTGGATTTTCTGGTCAACTCACTCCATTGGTTGGCCTTTTTAGTCAGATATTCCTTTGGGATTCTTTTTGACGTGGTAAACGGCGCCAGAACAACCAGACGAGGGTCAACGGCCAGGAGGTCCTCTTCCCGTAACTCTTCCAGGACAATCTCTTTAAGCGGCCACTGCATGGCATACCTTCCGGTGCTGTCGGTTATAGCCAATGGTAGGGCGGCATTGAAATATACATATTCCGTATAAAATATTACCGGCAGAATATTACCGGTATAGTGTTTTTGGGCGCAATACCGGGCAACTTCAGCGCCTAAACGGTAACGGATGAATGGATCATGATATCCCTGGAATTCCATGATCACAATATCGCCGTTTCCCTTTGACGGAACAGCCACAATATCAGGAGAGACATTCTTTGATTTCAACGTTTCAGCCTGGATATCATAACCACATTCGGTGGTGACCCCGGCCAGTCTTAAAATAGCTTCATTGGCGACTTGAAGAAGTCTGTAGAAAGCCTCGTCAGAACCTTTGTTGCCTGTATTTTCCATTTGTTTGATCCATGATTATCTCGACTTTGGCCATTTCTTGCCGACACCGATTACAACCAAACCATTATGCCGGATTCCGGCCCTGAAATCAAGGGCGGATACTCCCAAAGCCATGGCCCAACCGGATGACCTCGGCCAAAATCAATGATGGTGGCTCACCTTTTG
>JADFYN010000183.1:0-2081 GCA_015233055.1 Deltaproteobacteria bacterium | reverse complement strand
AGGAGAAGTGGACCTCGTCGGGATGGTTGACGAATATAACAAAGGAGGGCGGGCAGACACTGACCTGGGTGCCGTAATAGAATTTAATCCGGCTCCGGCCTTGATAGGGAGGCAAGTGTGCAGCCACCGCTTTTTGCAGGCAATCATTGACCATATGGGTAGTTACCCGCCGGTTGAATTGGGCGAAGACATCTTCGGCCGCGGTCAAGATGCGATAAACACTCTTCCCTGTTTTAGCCGAGACGGTCAAAACGGGCGCCAGGGGCAGGAATTTAAGCGCATACCTGATATCCTCCAGGATTCTTTTGGCCCGTTTCTCATCTCCGGCCAATAAATCCCACTTGTTCATGGCGATGACCAGACCGCGGCCCCGGTCTTGGGCATAGCTCAGGACTTTGGTGTCTTGATCGGTGATTCCCTCGGCCGCGTCCAGCAGAAGTACGGCCACATGGCACTGGTCAATGCCTTTTAGAGCCCTGATGATCGATATTTTTTCCAGTTTAGTGGTGACCCGGCCCTTACGCCGGATGCCGGCCGTGTCAATGAGCAAATAGTTCTTGTCACCCCTGGTCAAAGATATATCCACCGCATCCCTGGTCGTCCCCGGAATGTCCGAGACGATCACCCGGTCAAAGCCGAGCAATCGGTTGATCAATGAAGATTTTCCCACATTGGGCCGGCCCACTATGGCCAGACGGAGAACGGACTCCGGCTCCTTGACCGCGGGGCCGGGAGTTATGGGGAAGGCTTGTTTGAGAGCATCAAGGAAATCCGGGATACCGTAGCCATGGGCGGCGGAAATCGGAAAAATTTCGTTCACCCCAAGGGAGTAGAAATCATCCAACTTGGACTCATGGCCCCAGCCGTCAACCTTATTCACCGCGTAGAACACCGGTTTGGTTGAGGTCCGGAGCAGCTCGACCAGGGCCAGATCATCCGGGATCAATCCTTCCTGACCATTCATGATCAAGATAACGCCGTCAGCTTCTGCCAGCGCCGACAGGGTCTGGCCTCGGGTAGCCGAGATAAGATCATCTCGGCCGATGGAATCAAACCCGGCCGTGTCGACTAGAGTCAGGCATCCTTCCGATAGATTGATATCGGCATAATTACGGTCCCGGGTTACCCCGGGGGTATCGTCAATGATGGCTTTGTTGGTCTTAGCCAGGCGGTTGAACAGGGTGGATTTGCCCACATTGGGGCGGCCGATTATGGCGATGACAACACTTCTTTCAGGCATGGCGAGGTCTTCCCGGAGTCATAAACAGCGCCGGATCCCGACGCTGCGTTTGGAGTTATTGATGAGAGAGACGCGTCCACATTCAGGTGAGTCTCAAACGTTATTAAGGCTGTTATCACGTCCTCCGTGTTATGTCTTGTCTTTACAAACGGCGGTTCACGGTAATGCCTGGATCCGCACACGCCCCAATGGAGTTTCATACGGGCTGATTAGAGAGCAAATCATTGATATTTTCAGGGGGTCCGGCTGGGAATTCGATAACACCTTCGGTTCCCTGACGCTGATGTATCTTGATTGTCCCTTTCAGTTGGGCCGTCAGGCCTTTAATCATTTCCCAGCCAAAATTAACCGGCTTCTGGGCATCCAGACCGATAGGCAGACCGACGCCGTCATCTTTGACCGTCATCCTAACCACATCATCGGCCGCCTTGGTTAAGGATAAGGTAATGCTTCCTCCTGGTTTGCCTTTGAAGGCGTGTTTCAATGCGTTGACAATCACTTCGTTAAAGATCAAGGTGCATGGAATGGCCTGGTTCAAGTTTAACAGAACATCGGAGGGTTCCACCACGACGCGGATATGATTCTCCCTCGCCCCATAAGTGGTTAATAGATAACCAAGCAGTTGATCGAGATGCTGGCTCATGTCAATCCGGTCGAAGCACTCACTTTGATACAGTTGGCTATGGATTAGGGCCATCGTGTGGATACGGGAATGAGCCTCGTTAAACAGGTTGATGACATCCTGGTCTTGGGTTTTAGCTTTACTCATTTCGATAAGGCCCGCCACAATCTGGAGGTTGTTCTTAACCCGGTGGTGGATTTCTCTAAGTAAAATTTCCTT
>JADFYN010000182.1 GCA_015233055.1 Deltaproteobacteria bacterium | reverse complement strand
AATTGCCAACGCAATCATTTTGGTACATCAACTCACGAATTGTGGAACGTTACTTCTCGATTCTAAATGCAGGACCGGGTCTCGACATTGGCTTGCGCCTGGCTTAAGTTAATGACATTGGGTTGCAGGTTGCTTGTTTCTGGTTGCTGGTTGCTTGTTTCTGGTTGCTCGTTGATCGTTTCTTTTTGTTTGCAGAGAATAACCGGGAAGATTGAACCAACGCTTGGCTTGAGGGTGAACAATGGCGGATGTACGAAAAAAGGAATCTATCACTGAAGGTGACGTTTGTTTGATCCACATTGACAACAAGCCGGCGACCTTTGCCCGGGTTGAGGAGATATCGCTCGACCGCAAGCCTGGTTGGTGGCAAGTCAGATTTCTCCTGTTGGTCCTGCCCATGCAGGAGGTCGTCTGGATCATCGACAACGAGCAAATAACCGGCACGGATTTCACTATGGGAGGCACGCCCATCAGAATTGAACGGATTCCATCGCCGACTCCGGCCAACGCGAAGGTCAAATCACTGGAGACGTCCCTATTAGAAACTGGTCAGGATGATGACGCTAATGAAAAAACAATGGAAAAACGTCCGGACCAAGACGGCAAGGTGATTCAATTCATTAAAAAAAGACCGAGCGATGACTAACCGGTTGCCGGATACCGGCTGCTTTAACCGAGCAACAAGCAACAAGTAACGAGCAACGTGCAACCAGCAACAAGAAACCAGCAACCAGCCGTGAGACCATGCCTTGACACAGGGCCATCAGGTGATTAAAGTTTAACAAGATATATTCAAGTGGATAATGGCCGAGCGCCGGCCCTGGTCCTTCTATAACAGATTAACATTATTGTAACATTAAGCCAACGAAAGTTGCTCATGTCAGATAAAGATTACTATAAAACTCTGGGTGTGTCTAAAAGCGCCACAGAAGAAGAGATAAAAAAGGCCTATCGAAAGCAGGCCCTAAAACATCACCCCGACCGAAACAAAGGGAATCGGGCCGCGGAAGAAAAATTCAAGGAATTGAATGAAGCTTACGCGGTGCTGAGTAATAAAAAGAAACGTCAACAGTACGACGCCTATGGTTCAACCGAATTTCATCAGCGTTACAGCCAGGAAGATATCTTTAAGGGCTTCGACATCGGGGATATTTTTAAAGAGTTCGGTTTTAGTTCTAATGATGTTTTCGGTCGGATTTTTGAGGGTGGCGGCCCCTCACGAAAAAGTTCCTTTGGGTTCAATTCATTTGATGGGTTTTCGCAACAGCAATCCGGTTTTGACCGGACCCATCCCGGTTTCGGGGCGAAATCCGCCAAGGGGCAAGACACCACTTACGAACTCCCGGTAACCCTGGAAGACGTGACGACTGGTGCCGAAAAGATTGTGTCTATTCAGGTGGCTGGGCGCCCGCAAAAAATAAGCATTAAGATCCCCAAGGGCATTACCACCGGCAAGAAACTCCGCCTGCCCGGAAAAGGGGAACCTGGGCAGGGCAACGGCGAAGCGGGTGATCTCTATATTCAAATGAAAATCCTTGATCATCCCGTTTTTATCCGAGAAGGAGACGACTTGATCGTGGAAAAGACTATCCCCTTTACCCAGGCGGTCTTGGGGACCTGCGTTGAAGTGCCTACCCTGGACGGCAAAACCTTAAGCGTTAAAGTCCCACCAGGAACTCAGAGCCACAGTAAGTTGCGACTAAAAGGATACGGACTCCCCTTTTTCAACAAGCGCGGCACCGGGGATGAGCACGTCAAGATAATTGTCCAGGTCCCCGCCAACCTGACCAAAAAGCAGAAACAGATCATTCAAGAGCTGGAACGAGAAGGTATTTGAGGCGCCTTTATGGTTACGGGTGGCAGGTTGCATATTGCGGATTAATGTCATCGACTTTGGGATGGGTTATCGAACGAATCGCTTTAAGATGCTGAGTACGGGTGGCGGGTTCGATCCAGGGAATAATATGATTATCAGGAACAGGTCCAACACCCGGAAGTGTTACC
This sequence comes from Deltaproteobacteria bacterium, assembly GCA_015233055.1. GTDB lineage: Bacteria > Desulfobacterota > JADFXK01 > JADFXK01 > JADFXK01 > JADFXK01. The sequence goes on along the minus strand of JADFYN010000182.1, from coordinate 5,257 downwards.
GGAAGACCCGGCCATGACCATGGTATCCCTTGAAATTCCCTATGACCCCGGTTGCCGATCCCTGATGATTGAGGCACATCACCTGGGTGCGGACGTCAGCCCCAAAGAGGTCGGCTCCTCCAGGCAAAGTGACCACCTGAACCAGGCCGTCAGGCAGGCGGAACCGCATCTGGTTTCCCTTTTCTCCGGACCAGAACCAGCCCTGGTGGTGATCAATGACGCCACCCGCCCCACCCCGACCGCCGAAGTTTTAACCGCCCTGCGTCGGGCCTTCCCCCTGGCCGGGTTTGATCTGCTGGTGGCCGCCGGAACCCATCGTCCCCCGACTGAAGAGGAATATCTCAAACTCTTAGGTCCCCTTTATCCCGTCCTGCGTGATCGCGTCCAGGCCCACCAGAGCCGGGATGAAGCGACCATGGTCAGGATCGGTCAAACCTCGGCCGGGACGCCGGTGTCCATCAACCGGCGATTCATAGACGCCCGGCGGGTATTGATTATCGGTTCGGTGGAGCCCCATTATTTTGCCGGTTTTACGGGCGGCTTCAAGGGCATCGTGCCAGGCCTGGCCTCATCCGAGACGATCCTCCGAAACCATTGGCTGGCTATGTCGTTTGAGGCGGCTCCGACGAGGTTGACTGGAAATCCGGTTTATGCCGATATCATTGAGGCGGTCGCCTTAGTTCCGTCCAAGGATGAGATGCTGGGTTTGATGACTGTCTTAGACGGAGGCAACCGCGTCGCGGCGGCCTTTTGCAGTGACGTGGCCACGGCTTTTGACCAGGCCGTGACCGTGGCCCGGGAGATCTACGTGGTCCCGGTGGGCCGACCGGCGGATATCGTTATCTCCGTAGCCCGCGACCCTCTCCACAAAACATTTTATCAGTCTCAAAAACCATTGGAACACGGTAAGATGGCGGTTAAGGCAGACGGCATTGTGATCCTGGTTATGCCCTGCCCTGACGGGGTGGGACCGGAGAGCTTTAAACAAATGATCAACGACGCGGCTCAGTATACCGTCAAAGAATTGAAGGAATTGAAGGCTGGGCGATATCAATTGGGATTTCATCGGATTATTCGGAATGAGTTGTTTCTTGAGCGGGGCCGCATTTTCGCCGTCACCGACCTGGACCCGAAATGGCTGAAAAAGATGTCCATCCAGCCCATGCCTTCGGTCCAGGCCGCGGTGGATCAGGCCATCAGTTTGATGGGACCGGCGGCCAAGATTCATGTCCTGCGCAACGGGAGCCTCACCGTCCCTTTAATCACCGAATGATATCATAAACTAATACCTTTGCACCCCTCACGGTTACCCTTTCTATCTATGCCGCCTATGGACGCAGCAGTAACTGAGAAGTTTGGCCACGCAGGACCGGCCTGGCTGGTCAAAAACCGGGAAGTGCTGATCGATGCCCTGATTCTGGTTTTGATCTGGGTCTTCCTGCTCAGCTTTTTTGAGCCGCACTATCTTTTCTCTCAGACCATCACCACGGGCGGCGACACCGGTTCCCACTTTTACACAGCCAAATTTCTAAAGGATAACCTTTTGCCTCTGGGCCGGATAACCGGCTGGTGTCCCGGCAATTACGCCGGCTACCCTGTCTTTCAATTCTATTTCCCCCTGCCCTTCGTCTTGATGGCTTTTTTGGCCTATCTCATTCCTTTGACTATCTCTTTTAAATTGATCAGCATCGCCGGAGTCATGTCATTACCGCTGTGCGCCTATGCGGGACTCAGGAAGATGGGCGCGCCCTTTCCCGGCCCCATTTTCGCGGCCATCTTGACCTTGCCTTTTCTGTTCATGCAGGAAAATTCCATGTGGGGCGGCAACATTCCCAGCACCTTAGCCGGGGAATTTGCCTACGGTATCGGATTGTCCCTGATGATCCTCTATTTTGGATATCTTTACGGGTCCATCGACACACGGCGCGGCATAGGGACCTGCGCGGTCATCCTGGCCCTAACCGGGTTCAGTCATGGGTACACCCTGGTTTTTGCAGTTATCGTGTCTTCCTTCTTTCTGTTTACCACTCACCATTGGTGGCATCGGCTGGCCTATCTATTAAAAGTCGGCACCCTGGCCTTTTTCCTGATGGGTTTCTGGATAGTCCCCCTGCAGGCCTTTATCCCCTACACCACCAGATATAATTATGTCTGGATTATTGACACGTTTCGGCAAGTAGTCCCGCCCATTCTGTGGCCGGCGGCCGGTCTCGGGGTTCTGGGCGCGGGGTTGACTGCGCTCCGCAATCTCCGGCCGGGGGTGGACCGGACAAGTCTTCGGGCTGATCTTGACCGCCTTATTTTTTTTGTATTCATTCTAATTGCGGCCACGGTTTTTTACTTCATCGCCTACCGCATTAGTGTCGTTGATATTCGGTTCATTCCCTTTGGGCAGACGGCAATATGCCTGATCAGCGCCCTGGGCCTGGCTGCCCTGATTTCCCGGCTTAAGGCCACCTGGCTCTTACCCATGGTCGTCTTTATCGTCGTCGTCTTGGGACTAGGCCGGATGGACAACTTCATTCCCGGCTGGATCAAGTGGAATTACCAGGGATTCGAAAAAACGCCCGCCTGGCCGTCATTCAAGGCGGTGAATGATTACCTGAAAGGGACCGAGGCCGACCCCCGGGTGGTCTATGAACACTCCGACATACATAACAAGGCCGGGACAACCAGAGCCTTTGAATCATTACCCTTGTTTTCGGGACGGTCGACCCTGGAAGGGCTGTATATGCAGTCGACCATTTCATCGCCTTTTGCCTTTTACATCCAATCCGAGGTATCCAAAGTCACCTCTGCACCCCTGCCCGATTATAATTATTCAAGATTCAATTTGGATAAAGGAATAAAGCACCTGCGGCTGTTTAACGTCAGCCGGTATATTGTCGCGGAGAAAGTGACCAAAGCGGCCGCCCGGGTTCATCCAGAGCTGGAATTCGAGAAACAATTCGGCGAGTACGAAATCTATAAGGTTAAAGGAAACGCCGGCCACTACGTCACCCCGGTGAAGTTTGAACCGGTCCTGATGATCACCCAGAACTGGAGAAAGGCGGCCTTCCAGTGGTTCCGGGTGGGGGATTTGGAGGTCCCGGTGGTGTTCAAGCCGCGGCAGGACCCAGGTGATGAAAAACGGTTCCAGACCATCCGAACCAACGATAATATCGCCGACCTGCCCCGTATTCCCCTGGTCCAGCCCGTCAAGGTCGCCGAGCGGGTGACCAGGGAGCGGGTGGATATCATAACAAACCGGGTGGGGCATCCATTATTGATCAAGATATCCTATCACCCCAACTGGCAGGTCATCGGGGCGGATCGGGTCTATCCGGCCTCGCCGTCGCTCATGATCATTTACCCCACGTCCGAGCACGTCACTCTTTATTATGACTCGACCTGGCCGAATAAGCTGGGGGCCATATTGACCATCTTGGGCCTGATGTGGCTGGTCGCGTATACGCCTCCGGTGGCCAGGCGCCTGGCCGGACTCCATCTCCCGACTTTGGAGGGCCTGGCTCCTCGACTGTTCCCAGGGGTGACTGGCTGGTTTGGACGTCACGGCCGCCGGGTGTTGCTGGTCACTGTCCTGGCGCTGACCCTTAGCCTGACGATCATTATCATCAGAATCCATCATTTAGACGCCACGATCGTCTATAATGAGGGCCAGGCCAAATTCCGGATCCCGGACTATGCCGCGGCCGCCGAGATATTCAAAAAAGGTATGGACACGTTTCCCTACTCCCCCATTGTCGACCAGACGGCTTTTCATTATGGCTTGTGTTATTACAACCGCCAAGACTGGACCCGGGCCGCGGAAATATTTTCCAAATTTTTAGCCGGATATCCGGAAAGCAACCTGTATCCTGAAATTCTCTATCATCTGGCGGCCTGTTATGACCGGCTGAACGACAAAGACCGGGCCAAGGCGGCTTATCGGTTGATTATCAAAGAGTTCAGCAAATCGACCTGGGCGGGTGAGGCTCAACGGCGGCTCGATGAGGCGGACGGGACCGGGGCTGATTATAACCTGGCTAGGGGCTTGTTTGACCAAGGGAAATATAGAGAAGCGGCACGCATGTTCCAACAACTGGCCGATCGTTACCGCGGTCGTCCGGAGGGGGCCAATGCCAGGTATTTCCAGGCGGCCGGCTTGTTCAAAGCGGCTGATTGGGCCGGGGCCGCGGCCATCTTCGAACAACTGACGATACAAGACCCGGCCGGACCCTGGACCCCGGAAGCCATCTATCACCTCGGCCTGTGCGCCGTCCAAAGAGGGGATAAACCGGGCGCTAAGGTTTACTTCCAACGCGTCATCGATGACCATCCAGGCCGCTGGGCCAAATATGCCGGGGAAAGATTGGCTGAATTGGGACCAGGCAGCTAATCCGCAGTGGCCCATTAGAACGTAACCTCCCCCCCTGACCTGCCGTTAAGGTTTTCCGAAGCCCAAAATCAGATTCTCCCCGATTGACCTTTCCAGGTTATTTGTTATTGTCTGACTGATAGTTAGGCACCTTCTTGGAGATAGGACCGTGTTCATCTCCGAGCAGGGAAGTGGATGATAACGGAGGACTTTTTACTGGGAGGCGAAGATGGGCTGTGACAAATTTGATATGATTGTGCAAACAACCTTCATATATGAGGGAGGCTACAGCGATCATCCCGACGATCCGGGTGGACCAACCAACTTTGGGATATCACTTCGTTTTTTAGAAACGCTCAGCGACAAGTACGATCTTGATCATGATGGCGTAATTGATGCAAACGATATCAAGAAAATGACCAAGCAGATTGCGGCCCAGATCTACAAAAATGAGTTCTGGGAAAAATGTGAATGCAGTCAGATGCCTTGCAAACTGGCCGCAGCCGTTTTCGATGCCGCGGTTAATCTGGGCACGGGGCGGGCCGTGATCATGCTTCAGCAGGAATTAAACAAGTATTGTGATCAAGCTGGATTTATGGTGCTCGAATTGGACGGACGGGTCGGGAAATTTACGTTGGAAGCCATAAACAAGTTGGAAAACAAAACCGGTGAAGTAGTGGACGGGTATCTCCAGGCCCGGGAAGAATTTTACGAAAGACTGGCCCAGAAGAGACCTGGCCTGGCCGTATTCCTGCCGGGATGGAAGAAACGGGTGGCCAGTCTCCGAAATCTGATTTCCGGACTGGCCTGATCAGAGCTACCGGTTTTGTTAACCTAACTTATTTGTCTGGAGGAATACAATGGGGTTAATTAATTCGTTCGTGGCAATGTTCGACTACC
>JADFYN010000181.1:2276-7263 GCA_015233055.1 Deltaproteobacteria bacterium | reverse complement strand
GGCTTATTCGGAATGGGCCATTTTTAAGAAGTTAGCATGACCGTCCAACCTTAAGTCAATGACATTGTGTTTCGGGTTGCGGGTTTATGTTGAATAACCGATGACCTGCTATTACCAGGCAACTCCTGTTCGCTCCGAAATATTCTCTTAAAAGAAAATCGCAATTGCATTATGCCGACGGCTTAAGATAGAGTCAAGCCAAACTCGAGCCGGCCCAGGGTAATTGTCCAAAAAATCTTCAGAGCGAGATGCCGGAGAAGGAGTGATAATTGATGATTTTGTCGTGCTGGTGGCGGAGGGCGCATGATCAGGATTAGAATCAAAGACATCCTTGACCAGCCGAAACTGGGGCAAACGGTTACGGTTAAGGGCTGGTTGCGGACCCGGCGGGACTCAAAGGGTGGATTTTCCTTTCTTGAAATCAATGATGGCTCGTGTTTGAGCAACCTGCAAGTAGTCGCCGGTGATGGCCTGCCCAACTATCAGGAAGAGGTGCTGCGACTTACCGTTGGTTGCGCCCTGGTCATAACCGGTGAGCTGGTGGCTTCCCCGGCTCAGGGGCAATCAGTGGAGTTGCAGGCGGCCGGCGTCATCGGACTAGGCGGCGCTGATCCGGCTAAATACCCGCTCCAAAAGAAGCGGCACTCCTTCGAATTCCTAAGAACAATCGCCCACCTAAGGCCGCGGACGAATACCTTCGGGGCCGTGGCCAGGGTCCGCAGCGCCTTATCCGGAGCCATCCACAATTTTTTTCAAAACCGAGGATTCGTGTATATCCACACGCCGATTATTACCACCAGTGATTGTGAAGGGGCCGGCCAGATGTTCCAGGTGACCACCCTGGACCTGAAACAACCGCCCATGAACGCCGGCCAGGTGGACTTCTCGGCCGACTTTTTTGGCCAGGCGGCTAACTTGACGGTCAGCGGACAACTGGAGGCGGAAATATATGCCCTGGCCTTGGGCGACGTGTATACCTTCGGCCCCACGTTTCGGGCCGAGAATTCAAATACCTCCAGACATCTGTCGGAGTTCTGGATGGTCGAGCCGGAATGCGCCTTTTGTGACCTGGCCGGCGACGTCGATCTGGCCGAGGAGTTTCTTAAGGCCGTATTCAGCCACATTCTGCAACACTGCCCGGAAGATATGAGCTTCTTCAACAAGTTGATTGATTCAACCGTGATCGAGACGTTGGAGAAGATTATTAAAAGCGATTTTGAACGGATCAGCTACACCGAGGCCGTGGAGATACTGACCAGGTCAAATGAAAATTTCGCCTTTCCGGTCGGTTGGGGCGCTGATCTGGCCACCGAACATGAGCGGTACCTGACCGAGAAATGGGTCAAGAAACCGGTGGTGGTCACCGATTATCCCAAAGAGATTAAGCCGTTTTACATGCGACTGAACGACGACGGCCGGACTGTGGCCGCCATGGACGTCCTGGTGCCTAAGATTGGGGAGATTATCGGCGGCAGCCAGCGGGAAGAGCGGTCTCAGACATTGCAAGACCGGATGCTCGAAGCGGGATTAAGCCTTGATACCTACTGGTGGTATTTAGAGCTGCGCGAATTCGGCAGCGCCCCCCATGCCGGGTTTGGCTTAGGGTTTGACCGGCTGGTCCAGTTTGTCACCGGAATGGCCAATATTAGAGATGTGATTCCATTTCCCCGAACGCCCAAGAGCGCGGCCTTTTAGGTAGACTGGAGTGGAACGAAACAGCCGAGGATGATTAGGAAGAAAATATGACGATGAAAATAGGTTTGTCCAGTTTGAAAATTGGTTCCCGCCTGCTGCTGGGATTTTCCATAGTGGTCGCATTAACCGTTGCGGTTGGTGCCCTGGCCATGGTTGAAATTTACTCCATTGCCGGTCTGACGAACAAAATGTACATTCATCCTTTGGCTGTGGGGCGGGCCATCAGGGATATCAGAGCCAATATAATCCTCATGGATGAGTTAACCAGAGGCCTGGTGGAACATCCGGACCAGAAGCATATTATAGAGGCAGCGATTAAGCTGAATCGACGTGATGAAGAAACACGGGAGCAATTTGACATAGTCCTGGATCGGTTTTTGGGGGAAAAGAGAATAGCCCAGGAGGCCTTTCAACTTTTTCTCGACTGGCGGCCGATTCGGGGCGAGATAATTCAGTTGATGCGCGAGGGCAAGACTGACGCGGCGGCAGCGTTGGTTAAGGAAAAAGGGGTGAAACTTGTAGATGACCTGCTTAAAAAAGTGAGGTATGTCAGAGAATTCGCCAACAATAAAGCGGAAGCATTTTATGCCGAAGCCGAAATGGTTAAACAACGAACCATGATTTTTATGCTCCTGGTGATTATCTCGACCTTTTTAGCCGGAGCATTAATCGCCCTGGTGATTACTCGGAGCATAAACATACCGCTGAGGAAGATTGTAGCAGCCATGATGAGCATGGCTGAAGGAGATTTGAAAAAGGAAGTCGCCATTCGGTCCCGGGATGAAATCGGTGAGTTGGCCGACTCATTTCGGGAAATGCAATCAAATTTGCGGGAAAAGGCAAATCTCGCTGAAAAGATCGCGCTGGGAAATTTCACCCGGATGGTCGAGGTAAAAAGTCGTCATGATCTGGTCGCCTTGTCCCTGAATCAAATCGTGACCAATTTCAGAGAAGTGGTGAAACAGTCTGAGGCCGTGGCAGCCGGTGACTTCCGGGGAATCGTCGCCCCCCGCTCGGAAGAGGATGAACTGGGCCGGGCGCTCCGCAAAAAAACCGATACCCTGCGGGAGGTGTCGGATATCGCCCTGAGTATCAGCCGGGGGGATTACAGCAGATCTATTGAGATAAAGGGGCCGAACGATCAACTGGGCCGGGCCCTCAATGAAATGACTCAATCCTTGCGCCACACGACAGCCGAGAATCAGCGCCAGAACTGGATCAAAACCGGCCAAACCGAACTAAACGAGAAGATCAGCGGAGAACAGGACATTTATTCCCTGGGTAAGAAAATCGTCAGCTTTTTGGCCAAATACCTGAACGCCCAGATCGGGACCATTTATGTTGCTAAGGATGACCATCAACTGGAACTTGTGGGGAGTTATGCCTTCAGTAAACGGAAAAGTTTGGCCAATGTCTATGAATTGGGTCAAGGGTTGGTCGGTCAGGCCGCGCTGGAACGGGAGATCATTTCCGTCACCAATGTCCCCGACGATTATATCCGGATTAACTCTTCCCTTGGTGATACCCTCCCCAGGAATATCGTGGTGGTTCCCTTTCTTTATGAAGATCAGGTCAAAGGCGTGCTGGAGCTGGGGGCGGTCGCCGAATTTTCTGATCAGGTCCTGAATTTTATCAGTGTGGTCGGCGGTACTCTGGCCGTTGCCTTCAACACCGCGGCCAGTCGGCAAAAGCTCCAAGAATTGCTGGATGAAACCAGCCGTCAGGCTGAGGAACTTCAGATGCAACAGGAGGAACTGGCCGCCTCTAATGAGGAATTGGAAGAGCAGACGATGGCGTTGAAGATGTCGGAACAACAATTGAAGCAGCAGCAGGAAGAACTACAAGTGGTGAATGAAGAGTTGGAAGAGAAAAACACCTACCTGGAAGAACAGAAGTCCCAGATCCAGCAGAAGAATCTGGATTTGGAGAAAATAGGTCAAGATTTAGAAAAGAAGGCCAAAGAACTGGAGATAACCGGAAAATACAAGTCTGAATTCCTGGCCAATATGTCACACGAATTACGTACACCATTGAACAGCCTGCTTATTTTAGCGCGTAACTTATCGGACAACAAGAAGGAAAATCTGACCCCGGACCAGGTCGAGGCCGCCCGGGTCATTTATAAGAGTGGCACCGATCTGTTGTTGTTGATCAACGAGATATTGGATCTGTCTAAAATAGAAGCCGGCAAGATGACGATTAATGTGGGGGAAGTCATATTGACCGAACTGGCCGATAATCTTAAGTCGAACTTCAAACATGTTTTTGAGGAAAAGGGACTGACCCTTAACCTGAATTTAGATGCCAGGTTACCGGCCGTGATCAAAACCGATCAACAACGGCTGGAGCAAATTCTCAAGAATCTAGTGGCCAACGCGGTCAAATTTACTCATCAGGGGAGTGTCACGGTTGATTTTTCCCTGCCTCGGGCGGATACCGACCTTTCGGCCATAGGTTTAAGAGCGGCCGAGGCCGTGGCCATATCTGTGACGGACACGGGGGTGGGCATACCCCAAGGCAAGCTGTTCGAGGTATTTCAGGCTTTTCATCAAGTGGACGGCGGCACCTCCCGGAAATACGGCGGAACGGGATTGGGCTTGTCCATTTCGAAAGAACTGGCCAAGTTGCTGGGTGGAGAGTTGCAGCTCCATAGCCAGGTTGGTCTAGGTTCGACATTTACCCTGTTTCTGCCTCTGGAGGCCGGAGATCGCTCTGACCGGCAGAGGGTCAGACCCGTTGGGCCGGGCGTGTCGCCGTCCGAGGAATCGGCCCGGGCCGCTTCGCCTGGAGACGTTCAAGCATCCGGATCGAGAGTTTTCCCTCAACGGTTCGAGGCTGAACCAGTCAGCGATGACCGGGCCGATATTTCTAAAGATGACAGGTGTATCCTGATTATCGAAGATGATCCGAATTTTGCCCGCATATTGCGCGACCAGTGCCATGAAAAGGGCTTTAAGGCTCTTGTCTCGGCGACAGGTGAAGGCGGCTTGACCCTGGCCGAGAAACATATCCCGGAGGCCGTTATTTTAGACTTGAGCCTGCCTGGAATTAACGGCTGGGAGGTGTTGGACGCCCTTAAAATCAATTCCAAAATCAGACATATCCCGGTTCATATTATTTCCGCCGCAGAAACTTCTCTGGACGCTTTCAAGCGGGGCGCCATCGGTTTTTTAACCAAACCGGTGCAACAAGAGCAATTGGAAGACGCCTTCGGCAAGATTGAAGAGGTCCTTGATAAGAAAATAAAAGAGCTGTTGATTGTGGAAGATGATGAAACATTACGGCGGGCCAT
>JADFYN010000181.1:0-2266 GCA_015233055.1 Deltaproteobacteria bacterium | reverse complement strand
GGAAGAGGATGTGAAAATCACCGAAGCGGCCACTGGTCGGGAGGCCTTAACCGCGCTTCGGCAAGCCGGGTTTGACTGCATGGTCCTGGACCTGGGATTGCCGGACATGACCGGGTTTGAGCTATTGAAGCAACTGGAGAAGGAAAGGCATATCAGCTTGCCGCCGGTGATCGTCTACACCGGAAAAGAATTAAGTCGGGAAGATGAAGCAGAATTGCGGAGATTTGCCGACTCCATTATCATTAAGGGCGTGAAGTCTGAAGAACGGCTCCTGGATGAAACGGCCCTGTTCTTGCACCGGATGGTCAAGACTATGCCGGAAAAAAAGCAGAAAATGATTATTAGTCTCCATGACCGGGAAAATATCTTCACTGCTAAAAAGATTCTGGTGGTGGATGATGATATGCGGAATGTCTTTGCCCTGGCCCGGGTTTTAAAAGATAAGGGGATGAACGTGATCAAGGCGGAGGATGGGAAAAAGGCGTTGAGTTTATTAAATGAACATCCTGATGTGGATTTGGTTTTGATGGATATCATGATGCCGGTCCTGGATGGATATGAAACCACCAAAAAAATCAGAGAACAAGCACGATTTACCAGGCTGCCGATTATCGCCCTGACGGCCAAGGCCATGAAAGATGACCGGGAGAAGTGCATCGCGGCCGGAGCCAGTGATTATCTGTCTAAGCCGGTGGATGTGGACCGGTTGCTGTCTATGATGCGGGTCTGGTTATACAAGTAAGTACGACGAGGAAGAAGTCTCATCATCCTGGTAAAGGATCTTATCCCATGCAACAAGTTCAAGACATCGAAATCGACCTGCTGCTGGAAGCCGTTTTTCTCCGCTATGGTTATGATTTTAGGCATTACGCCCGGGCATCGGTGACCAGGCGGGTCAAGAGTTTTCTGGTCAAGTCCGGTTTCAAAAAAGTTAGTGAAATGATTCCGCAACTGCTGTATGATGAATTGTTTTTCGAAAAACTTGTCCAGGACATGTCCATCACCGTGACAGAGATGTTTCGCGACGCCGAGTTCTTTAAGGTGTTGAGGGAAAAAGTCATCCCCCATCTCAAAACCTATCCCTTTGTCAAGATCTGGCATGCCGGATGCGCTACGGGGGAGGAGGTCTATTCCCTGGCCATTGTCCTCCAGGAAGAGGGATTTTATGACCGCGCTACTATTTTCGCGACCGATTTCAACCAGGTGGCCTTAGACAAAGCCCGCCAGGGGGTATACCGCCTCGACCGGATGAAGGATTTTACCGCCAACTATCAGCGCTCGGGAGGAAGCCGGTCCTTTTCGGAATACTACCACGCCCGGTACGACTCGGTTATTATAAATCAATCATTGAAGAGAAATATTACCTTTGCCCACCACAACCTGGTTACGGATACGGTCTTCAGCGAAATGCACTTTGTGCTCTGCCGAAATGTCCTCATCTATTTCGATAAGGCTCTTCAAGACCATGTCCTCAAACTCTTTCATGAAAGCCTCATCCATGGCGGCATTCTGGCTCTGGGGAGTAAGGAAAGCTTGAAATTTTCCGGGGTGGAGAAGTACTTTAAGGATGTTGACGAGAAATGGAAGATTTTTCGCAAAGCGGGTTAAAGCCGGACATGCGTTTACAGCACCGGAACAAAACTGATGGGCCGTATCAGGCGGTGGTGATCGGCGTCTCTGCCGGCGGTATGGAAGCGTTGAGCGACCTGCTCTCCCCGCTGCCCGACGAATTTTTATGGCCGATCATCATCGTCCAACACATGCACCCCACCCAGGGTGATTATCTGGCGGAATTACTTTGTCGAAGATGTGCGGTCAGGGCTAAGGAAGCCGATGACAAGGAGAAGATTCGGCCTGGATGGATCTACCTGGCCCCGCCTAACTATCATCTGTTGATTGAAAGGGATCAAACCTTTTCTTTGTCCGTCGATGAAAAGGTTAACTTTGCCAGACCGTCCATCGATGTTTTGTTTGAGAGCGCCGTGGACGCTTATGGATCGGGTCTAATCGGCATAATTTTGACCGGCGCCAACCATGACGGGGCCTACGGATTGCATTTGATTAAGCAATGTGGGGGATGACCAATGGTTAGGAATCCGGCCCAGGGGGCGAGTCCGGCCTTCCCAGGTTGGGCATTGACCAGACCAAGGGTGGTCCAGGACTTCCGGTTTCCGGAATAAACCGGCCGCCCCATGAATTGGGGGCCGCAACCCGGGGCCGGAAGCGGTGCTGGACAAAACACTCGGTGGCCGCAAAATTTTACAAG
>JADFYN010000180.1:1214-7274 GCA_015233055.1 Deltaproteobacteria bacterium | reverse complement strand
CTATTAAGAGGCTGCGCCCCGGGCTCTGTCTGACATAGTCTCGGATCCTGGCATCTACCTGCTCATGGTAATCGAATTGCCGAACGTACTCGGATGACTGGTCCAACCACTCGGATGCCTGCTTTCCGTACTGGGCTTTACCGGATTGAGCGTCCTGATCTGCCGCTTTTTCGCCCAGCACCTCAGCAACATTATGCAACTTATCAGCAACCATATTTTTGACATTCTCGAAGCCGGTTGACTTACCCGAGCCCTGAAACTCTGCCTCGGCTCCTCCAGTCTCATCAACTACGAAATTGTTTATTCCCATAGTTCTCCTCATAAAAAATTAAAGGGCGATGATTGCCGGAAATGACGAAGCTGCCCAGGCTCTCCTTGGCCTGCACCGGATAGCAGCCACGTTATTATGTTAAACCGGCGCTAAAGAGTGATTGATCGCTATCTCTGGATGCCTAACGGCGCCGCCTCCAGTAGTATCCGCCGCCACCGCCAAAGAGCAATATCAGGATGGTTCCCATATGATCACCACCTCTCCAGGTTGGGCAGGAAAGCAGATTGTCCCCTGACCTGATTTGCGTCTATTTGGAAACCGGCCACTGATGCCCGGACTGAACATATCCGCCGGCATCTCTGCCCGCGCAGGACAACTATTGTCCCCGTTGGAAGAGACAACAGGCGGGGACATATTTCATTAGAAATGAGCTATGTGACATTATACTGGCAAGTTCTATGCCGATCGGATTGAGAAACGTCACCGCTTCATTTTAATCAATATATATAAATTGTTACGCCAGAGTAAAACCCATCGGCGGTTGTGGACTTGAGGAGGAAAAGTGTTGCATGCAACAGAAAAGTTGCGTTTCATCGATGCCGCATGTTACACTTCATCAGCAGAGCGGAGAGCTTGCGATCCAAGTGAATAAGGCGCCTCAAAAAAAGCCCTTTCCTTAGGAGGCCTGTTGAATTGACATGATTCCATGGATTTACAGCAGGTTGGATGAAGTCTGTCGGAGTTTTTCGAAGTAGCAGACCCAGTTCTCGATGGGATTTTTTTGAAAATTCCATAAGCCCTGCCTGGATTAGATATGTCTGCCGGAGCGCCGGAGAAAAATTGTCGATCATCCATAAGCTGGGTTGGGGAATGTGAGTTGAAATCCATGTACAGGTAGGCTGGTTAACCGGGACATTCTAGGCAATGCGATCATTGGCTACCAGTTCGACCAGTTTCTTAAGGAGGATGGCGTCAAATTTTCCGACCTTGACGTCCTGCGTGAGAATTTCCAAGGCTTCCGATGGGGTGGCAGCGCTGCGATATGGCCGTTTATCGGTGGTCAGGGCCTCATAGCAGTCCAATAGCCCGATAAGTTGTCCGGCGAGGCTGAACTCGGTCAATTTGCGTGGATATCCGGTCCCATCCAGCCGTTCGTGATGATGCAGGATGGCCCCTTTTATGATGTCGTCTCTGGAGTAATTGGAACTGACCGCCCTGATCATCTCCCAGCCGAATTCAACATGCATTTTCATTATTTCGTATTCTTTGTCCGTCAACTTTCTGGCCGCCTTTAATAACTCATCGGGGATACCCACCTTCCCGACATCGTGCAGGATGGCTCCCAAGGCCCATTTTCGGTCCTGCTCTCTTTGTTTTTGTTCCATCTCATACTTATTAGCCAGCAATTCGTTTGGAAAAGATATCTTGTCCCGATATTTCCTTCTTTCCTGCTCCAAATACCGGAGAATCAGGATCATCGTATTAACTGAATGGGCGTAGGTGGTCAGATCTTTGCGGATAACGTTATGAATCATCTCCAGGGCTTCAGCGGCGTTCTCCAAGTCCAATAAGCCGACGTAATATTCAGCTATTTTAGCTATTTTTTTCAATGATTTAGCGTCAATATGATGCCCGCCTTGGGGAGCTGCCTGGCCGACAAAAAATTCATTAACCAGTTGAAAAGTAAGCTCTTTTATAAAAACAGCCTTTTCTTCATCAATAGGCCCATCAAGGTATTCCGCCAACTTCTCTTCCAACAGAGAGTTCCGGTCCTTGTGGTCACTCAACCGGACATAAACGTTGATTCCCCTCTGGGTTAGAAAGCTGATCGCCTTTGTCGCATATTGCTCTTTCCTGGCCAGAAACCGAACCAACCCACCCTTTTGAGGATGAATAATGTAAACGGGCAGGTCCCTGTAGAAGTTAATTAGACCCGGCCGAATCTGAATGTACCGTTCATCTTGACTTGATATTTTGTCTGTGAGCATATCCAAATTTTTGATCCTTTTTCCGCCGGCCAAAAAACTTCTACACTTTTTGTGTCTTCATCGCGTCCTTGGTATCCCCAAAAAATGTAACTCCGGCCTGGTCTTGCCCCAACCGGTAGATCAATTTGCTCAGGAACCGTTGGTCAGTTTCTGGATGACGGCCTTGGCTTCGGCAAAATCGGGGTAGGCTTTCAAGGCCTGTTCGAAGTAGTCCAATGCTCTGTATTTGTTTCCCATCTCCAAGTAAGTCCGGCCGACATTGTAATAAATATTCTCATCTTCGGGGCACAACTCCAAGGCTTTCTTATACACCTTCAAGGCATTGTCCCATTCCCCTAATTTACGGTAAGAAATGCCCATACGATTCAAGACGTATACGTCATCGGGAAGCAGCTCCGCTGTTTTCTCATAAGCGTCTATAGCCTCCGAAATCATCTCTTTTTTTAAGTAAATATCGCCGATGCGTTTAGTCAATTCGGCCGTAGTGACATCCGAGATACGTTGGGTGTGTTTAAAAATTTCTTTGGCTTTATCCGGATCTCCTTGTTCCAGAAGTTTCTCTCCTAAATTCAACTGCCGATCGATATTCCGGGGGTTGATCTCCGAGGCCCTCATCAAATGTTCTACCACTTTGTCCGTCTTGCCTGCCAGTTCATAAATATAAGAAAGCCGCTCATGCGCTTTTACGAACTTAGGGCTCAATTCCAAGGCCTTGAGGTAAACCCGTTCAGCCTTCTTATGTTCTTTCTTGGCCTCAAAAATCAACCCGGAGACATAGAGCACCCTGGGACTGTTCCTGTTTATGGCTCTGGCCGCCTGGACCTGGTCCAGGGCCTGATCGTATTCTCCAGCTTCCAAATGGGTCATCGCCAGTTGTAGACACGAGTCAATCTTAGATGGTGATTTCTTTCGGTTGATGAGCTGTGCTACTTTTTCCAGCAGCGTTTTGGCCCCGAATGGCTTAAGAATATAGGCGCCCACATTTGTTTCACCGGCCTCCCCGACGACCGCCTCATCCATCTCTCCGGTGACCATCAGAAAGGGGATGTCCTTGAGTTGGTCATCCTCCCGAATACTCCTGAGTAGTTCATTCCCCCTCATCCGCGGCATGTTCCAGTCGGAAATAACCAGATTATATGTATCTTGTTGCAGCATCCGCAGAGCCACCACCCCGTCCTCGGCTTCCTTGATATCTTCTATCCCGGCTTGCCTAAGAATACTTTTGATGGTTCGCCTCATCAACGCCTGATCATCAACCACCAGGACCTTTAGCCTGCCTAAATCTGTTTCAGCCATCACCATGGTCCCCTGGAATAAATTCCTGTTAAACGGTATGCCCGCTATCACCCCAAAAAAACAAATCTCGGTTTCACCGGGACGAAGCCGGAACAGTCTTAAGTGTCGTAACTTAATTACATAGCATAAAGGTCTAACGCCGGCAACCGAGAAACCGCTGTCTCGGTATGGAAATATTTTCCAACTGTCATAAATCACTACCGAGACCTCCTATCATGATGTGGTAGTTGCCTTCACCGCAGTTCTCGTTCAAGGTGTCTATTATCTTCTTACATCTGCCCGGAGTATCATAAGGACCGTTGATAAAACAGGGCAGATCATCCCGGCCATAAGCGAATGTTTCAGGGCACTCCTCCGCATCGTAATCACCAAAGATTTGCCTGGCTTTCTTGTAATCCTTA
Source organism: Deltaproteobacteria bacterium (assembly GCA_015233055.1). Classification (GTDB taxonomy): domain Bacteria; phylum Desulfobacterota; class JADFXK01; order JADFXK01; family JADFXK01; genus JADFXK01. The sequence continues at coordinate 3,318 of JADFYN010000180.1, read as the reverse complement.
TGTGGCTCAAATCCCAAATCGCGGGCGTATTCAACGGCCCCTTCCACTAATTTCCGGACGCAGGATGGATCTGTTATCTTCGATTCTTGACGACGTTGAAGTCCCTCTTTATAAGACTCGTATTGGTCCTTGGTGACAATTGCGAATGTCGCATCTTTTACTCCCAGGCAAAATACGTCTAACAGAAAAGAAGCCAGAGCCAGTTGCCCGTCTTTCATCTTTCGGGTAAATATTACGCTCCCCAGCCCTATTTTGAATAGTTCCAAAGGGACGAGACACTCATGGACAGGGACGCCGGCCAGTTGCCGGGACTTAGACACCAGGCCCGGAAGGTGGCCCGCTCCGCCTGCCTTTTTTTTTTTTTCCTTCCGCTTGGCGGCTTTTTCAGCCAGTTTCTTCTGTCTTTTTTTCGGGTCGAGGGCCATTGGTATTCCTTTCATCAAGATACGTCACCCGTTCAACCGACGGGACCGGACGTTTATTGAGTTAATTTGATGCCAGGGATGGATCAAACAGTAGTCCGCACCTCACCAGGTCAATCACCAAAAACCCGGCCCAGGTCAATCACCAAACCTGGGACAATGGCCGCTTCCAGGTCAACCTCACCCTCATAAATGACGGGGGGGCCGTTTGCCGTCTTCACCCAGTAAGCGCACGGTCACTTCCCGGTCAATCGGGTCGATAATCCAGTATTCTTTCACTCCGTGTTGTTCGTACAGGTCCAATTTGACCCCTTGGTCCCGGTCGGCAGTGGAAGGAGAGAGAATCTCCACGACCATGTCGGGCGCCCTCCGGCATCCCCGTTCATCAAGCTTGGTCCGGTCACAAACAATCACGAGATCCGGCTGCACGACCGTGTCGATGTGACTGTCCGCCTCATCCCCCCGGGGCAATCGGACGTCAAAAGGGGACAGGATGACGCGACATGTCCTATCTCTCAAAAAAGTGGCCATCTGCAGATAAAGTTCTCCCAACACCAGTTGATGCCGCATCGCTGGTCCGGGAGTCATTTGATATGGCACACCCTTGATTATCTCCCACCGTTTGCCGTCCAACCAGGTCAGATAATCGCCATAGGTGTACTTTTCTGTTTGCGGGGCGACCAAAGCCATCTGAATCCTCCTCAGGTCCGATTCAACCGTCTTCAACGAACCTATTCTATAAGCCTACCCGGTGATTGTAAACAAAAATATGTTGTCCTCCCCCCTTCCCGTCTCTCTCGGTTTTGCCACTCCCGAAGCTATTCATCAAAGGAGTTGACGAATGACTTCAACCCTGTTAAAAGTGGTGTCAAATATTTGTTTCCCTGATCCCCCCTCACCAACCCTGTCCAGGAAAGGCTTAATTATGGCTGCCAGGCTGGAGATTGGCCTCAAACCCGGTCTTACCGACCCCGAGGGTGAAGGCCTGAAGAAAAAGGCGGCCGAGTATTTCGGCTATGATTTTATCGAAGCAGTCCGAACCATCCGGGTCCTGACCATTGACGCCGACTTGACTGAACAGCAACTTACGGCCGTCCAGAACGGCATATTCACCAACCCGGTCACTGAATTCTCCTCTTTCCAGCCTTTATCCCCAGAGATTGACCTGGCCGTCTGGGTCGGACTCAAACCTGGAGTAAACGACACGGCCGGCCACACCGCCCTCGAAGCCATCCGAGACTACCTGGGATATTCATTCAAACCCGGTGAGGACATCTACACCTCCAAGATTTACCTGTTGGCCACAACCAAAGTTGACCGGGAAAAAGCCGCTCAAGCCGCCAAAGTCCTGGCCTCAGAGATACTGGCCAATGACATCATCCAGCAATGGCGGATGTTCGACGCCCGGAGCTGGGATAAGCACACCGGAATCGGTCTGGTTATTCCCCAGGTCCGGCTCCAGAAAACACCCTCGGTGACCATCATCCCCATCGGCAGCGACGCCGAACTGGCCCGCCTCAGTCAGGAGCGGAACCTGGCCCTGAATGAAAATGATATTCCGACCATCCGAAACTACTTTCTGCGGGAGGAGGTCCGGGCAGAGCGGGCCAAGGTGGGCCTGGATGAACCCACCGATGTCGAACTGGAGTACCTCTCCCAGGGCCGCAGCGATCACTGCAACC
>JADFYN010000180.1:0-1123 GCA_015233055.1 Deltaproteobacteria bacterium | reverse complement strand
CCTGGCCGTTAAGGCCAAAAAACCGTGGGTCGTCTCCGTCCTGTGGGACAACGCCGGAGTCGGCCGGTTCGATGAAGATCATTACTATGTCATCACCGGGGAGACCCACAACAGCCCGTCCAACATGGAAGCCTACGGCGGCGCTATAACCGGCATCGTCGGGGTGTATCGGGACCCCATGGGCACCGGATTGGGCGCCAAACTGGTCATGGGCGCTTACGGCTATTGCGTCGGTCCCAGAGATTATCCCGGCCCGTTGCAGCCCCATTTGCATCCCCGCCGACTGCTGGACGGAGTGATCACCGGGGTCAAGGATGGAGGCAATAAAAGCGGCATCCCGACTCCCTTTGGTCAGGTCTTTTTTCACCCCAATTATTTGGGCAAGTGTCTGGTCTTTGTCACCGCCTTAGGGATCATGCCGGCTCAGGTCCAGGGCCGCCCGGCGGAACAGAAATCCATCGACTCCGGTGATCTGATCATTATGGCCGGCGGCCGGGTGGGCAAAGACGGGATTCACGGAGTCACGGCCTCTTCCGAGGTCTACAGCGAGCACACCCCGGCCGGTCACGTTCAAATCGGCGATCCTTACACAAAAGAAAATGAGCGATTTCCTCATAGAAGCCAGGGATGAAGGATTAATCTCATTTATCACCGATAACGGCGGCGGTGGTTTGTCTTCTTCGGTGGGAGAGTCCGCCCGGGTGGCAGGGGGATGCGAGGTGGATCTGGACCAGGTCCCCCTTAAATATGCCGGGCTTGATCAATGGGAGATCTGGGTCTCGGAATCCCAGGAGCGGATGACCATCGCGGTCAAGCCCGACCATCGGGATAGATTCATGGAACTGGCCGCCAAGCACGAAGTGGAGAGTACCGTCATTGGTACTTTTATAGAAAACGGCAAACTCCATCTCCGCTATGACGGTCAAACCTGCGCCTACGTGGATATTGATTTCCTGGAGTCGGGGTTCCCCCGATGGGAATTCCAGGCCGACTGGCATCCGCCCACCATGCGGGGCTTGACGGAACCGGTTCTGTCTTCCCCTTCGGACCATAATGCCTTTATTCAGGCCTGCCTGGCCAGGCCCAATATTTGCTCCAAAGAATGGATTACCCGGCAGTATGA
>JADFYN010000017.1 GCA_015233055.1 Deltaproteobacteria bacterium | reverse complement strand
ACAGGTGAATCAGGATCTCGCTGCTGAAGGGCCTGTCGATTCGCGGCCATAACCAGCGGCAATAATCGGGCGCAGATGGCCCCGTGCGGAGCCGAGAGCATCCCACCCAGGGAACCGGCCAGGCCGTGTACCGCGCCCAGTTTGGCATTGGCCAGAGCCAGTCCGCCGAAGAGGCCAGCCACGGAAAGATCCTCCCTGGCCTGGGCGTCGTGTCCGTCTTGATAAGCCCGGCGAATAGACCTGGACACCCGGGACATGCCTTCCCGGCAGATAGCGTCCGTCATCGGATTGGGCATATTGCAGACGTATGGCTCCAGAACCTGAGTCAGGGCGTCCAGGCCGGTGGCCGCCGTCAGCGAGGGGGGCAGGGAATAGGTCAATTCCGGGTCGACCCGGGCCAGCCTGGGGGTCATCCATTGGCTGCGGAAACTCACCTTGACCCGGTGCCGGGTGGAGGTCAACACGGCGTTACGGGTCACCTCAGCGCCGCTGCCGGCCGTGGTCGGGATGGCCATGTAGGGGGCGGCTGGCTGGGTCAGTGGTTTTCCCTGGCCGATTCTCTCCAGGTAATCGCACAAATCACCTCGATTAGTCAGCAGGGCGGAGATGGCTTTTCCGGTATCCAGGACACTGCCGCCACCCAGTCCCAGGACCACATTGCAGCCCATCTCCCTGGCCAGGGCCGTGCCGGTCAGGACGGTGTCCGTGGTCGGTTCGCCTGAGACGTGATAGGCCGTGACCGAAATTCCGTGGGACTTCAAGGCGTCCAGAAGCGGATCCGCCGGCTCGCCGGAACTGCCTGTAACCACCAGGGCCTTATCTCCCCAGTCGCGGGCCAAGGGGGCCGCGTCCTTGATCGCGCCGGGACCGAAGATGATCCGGGCGGCCGTGGCGAATTCAAAACGCATGGTTACCCCCAACCATTTTCGTCTGGGAAGATATTTGTGTATTTGACGAATTGGCGCGGCGCGGCCATCATGCTTTCCACGGTGTCGCGCCATTTCAGATAATGGGCGGTCTCCTTATGCCGGGCCTGGTCATCAGGCGTGTGGTAGACCTCCACCAGGACGAAACGATCGGGGGCATCGGCCTGCTGGATGACATCAAACCGGGCTATCCCCGGTTCCAGCACGCTGTGGCCGGCGTTTTCCATCGTGGCCGCCTTAAACGCCTCAATCTGATCATCCTTGACCTGGACAAAAACGTGAACGATAAGCATGATCATTCCTTCTATACAGGTTAGTTTAGGTTCGCTTATTTTTGTGTGGAGACGGTTGGCCGTAAATGGTCAGCATCAACTCCGGTCCGACCAGGCTGTAAACCGGCTCCTTCCCGGAATGGGCCAGACTTTCGGATATAATTTTTCTCACGCCTTCACCCCGTGTTTCTATATATGATATTCCGGTCTCCTTGTTTTTTATTCTCGATAACAGGGACACCAAAAGCTGGTTTCGTGTATATTGTCTGTAGGGTAAGGTTTCCAGGGTGATGGTATTGGGCAAACCGCCCGGACTCATCAGCTCCAGACGGTCGTCATACATGAACAGCCTGATTTTAGAGCCGGAAATAGAGTAATCCCGGTGCGCCACAGCATTCACCAGGGCTTCGTAGACGGGCGACAGAGAATACTGAGGGTAATCCAGGCGCCCTATCTTCTTTGTCGCCGGCTTGAGCATAAATCGTTTCACAAAGGCTAACGCCCCGTCAATCTGGTTATCGACCGATCCCTCAATTTTTTCCTCATGTACCAGGTCATCCGAATCAGGATAGAACCCTCGATAGACCACTGACTGGATATAGGCTGAAGGCAAGTGACGCTGAGGATTAAGGCCGAAGATCAGGAGGCCGGCCACAGTGGGCCGGATCAGCCCCTCCTCATCTTTCGTCATCACCCTGGTGTTGAGTAATAAATCCCGTAATGGAAGAGGGGAGGGGCCGAAGTAATTTTTTATGGCCGTCTCGTTCAAGTCGCTTTCGACAGCCGTAGGTACCGCCATCTCGTCGAAAACAAACGATCTTCCCCGTTGCTGAAACAGGCGGGCCAGTTCCTGCTGGGTCAAAATTCGTTTAGTTTTTCCCACCCGAATACTCCAGCGGCCGCTTGATGTTTGATGAACATAAAGGCTTTTGGGGATAAATACCATCAACACGTTGGCATCATGGCCGGATAAGTCCGGCAATAGCAGCTTGCGGATGATCGGCCTGATCGGGGGATCACAATTATTGGAGGCGATGTTGATGACCCAGTGTTCCACGTTATCCAGACAATCTTTTGGAATTCCTTTGACCACTCCGTTGTCATCCACCCCCAAAAAAATTGCGCCTCCTTCAGTGTTGGCGAATGCCGCCATTTCTCCGGCCACGTCCTCGGGATTAGGCGAACTCACTGATTTATTTCTAAATCGGAGCTCCTTGAATTCGGCCAAAGAATCTTCCCCGGCGGCTAGCTGATCCTTGATTTCTTCCATGGTCCGGAACATTGTTTCAAACCCCACAACACGGTGATATCAAATGACTATTACCTGGTCTCCAACCTGGTCAGCCGGGAGACATGATAGACATTGATCCGGCCCAGGCCGCGCACGGTGATGACTTCTTGGTCGGCGACCACGTTGTCCTTAACCAGGTCATAAGTTGGGGTGTCCACCAACATGAGCTGATCGGCCGCCTGGCTCTCCAATTTGGCGGCCAGGTTGACTGAATTACCCAGGTAGGTGAATTCTCGTTTGATATAGTTTCCTAAAATAATCGCATAGATTTCACCAGTACTGACGCCCATGCGGACCTGGATATTGGAATCGACGCCATAGACCTGGCGGAGTTTGCGGTTTTTGTGGATCAAGGCCCGATGGATATCCACCCCGGCTTTGATGGCATTGAGGGCCACGGCCGGCGCCAGATGATTTCCATGTTCAAATATGGCCATGAAGCCATCCCCCAAGAATTTGTCGATGTAACCATCGTGTTGATAGATGATTAAACACAGGCGGTCGATTAATTCGTCGATCATTTTCACAGTCATATCTTCGTCCGAACGTTTCATTAGCCCGCTGAAGCCCACGATATCGACAAAGATGGTGGAGGCGAATATCTTGGTCCGGTTTTTGGCCGCGGTAAAAGGATTGATGTTCCGGCCCAGCCGGTTTCTGATGAACATGGAGTCGTTGTAAACCAGATCTGAGGTCAGCAACTCCGCTGACGAGTATTTATCAATCACTCTGGCCGCATTGAAGGCCCGAATAATCACGCTGTTAATTCCGAGTATCATACCTACTTTGGCCGATTGCCGGAGATATTCAAAGGCTTCCATTTCCCGGTTAGTGGCGTAGTACATGGCGCCCATCTCGTACATGATGTCGGCCATAATTTGGTCTTGTTCTTGACCGCGTTCCCGGGCCACCCGGATGATGGCGTGAATTTTCTTTTCGGCCTGATCGTATTCGTGCATGATTTTGTGAATTTTGGCGGCCAGCAGTCCGGCGCTAAGCAGATCTAAGTGCATCCCTTCTTCTCTGAATTTTTGCTCCAGTTCCAGAGCATCGGCCAGGGCCTCTTCTATGAGATTTGAGACAAAGCGCCATTCCGCCTTTTCCAATCTGGCCTTTAGCAACCCTTTCGTATAATTAAGTTTCGAGAAAATATCCACGGCTTCATCGAGCCATCGGCCTACCCCTTGTTCCTTTAAGTCCATCAACCGATTGATTCGGGAGAAATTGACCAGGGAATAGGCGTAAATCATTGAAGAAGAGTCGTCGGCGTTTCTTAAGTATCTGGCGTACGAATCCTCTTTGTCTAGGGCAATATACTTTCTGGCCCGGCTGTACCGGTTGAGAGCCAAATTGGCGGTGCCCAGTAACGAATAGACTTCGCCGGAAAACTTAGCCAGGGAGGGATGGTCCGAGGTCATTTGCAGAGCTTGATTGAGGTAGAACTCCGCATCGAGGTAGTTTTTTTGGGCCAGATGGACGTACCCCAAAGAGAGATGGATCTTCAATCTCCACCGGCTAAAGACGGGGTCATCGGTTGTCTCCAACGTATCCAGGGCTTCGTCTAACAACTCCTCGGCCCGGGGAAGGTGATTTGTCTTTTGCAAAATTAGATTCTTGTACCATTTTGTGACGGCGGCCAGGAAGGGGTTATCCATGTACCCGGCCACACCACGTTCAAACTCACCCAGGGTTTTGAGAATTTGCTCGGTAGAACCGGAAATATCCAAGAAGTGAAAAGTATCCCCAATCTTTTTAATATCGTTTTCCAAAGAGTTAGAGCTTGTCATAATATCCTCGATCAGGTGCCCGGCATATCGGCGCTGAAACCGTAACCAGGGTACCCGCATGAAATTTTCTTAGAATGGCAATTCCAACCAGGCCTGTTCAGGGCTTTTAGGGGCGTCCATTCCTGGAAGATCAAGATTTTCGTAAGCGTAAATTATTTCATGCGTTTGCCCTGAAACCGTAACGCACACCAAAATGATGCGTATTTTGGATTATCACAAGAAAAATGTCAAGGAAAGGTTGGTAAAACAGCCATTGAAGCAGCCGGCCGGGGTAATCCGGAGGGACCGGAGGAGATGTCTGTTGGCGCGGAAATTGCTCTTTCTTAAAGTCATGTTGCTAAACCCATGGAAAGGAGGCGGCCCATGCAAGTGAATCAGACGGCATCTGTTCGACCACCCGGGGTGCCCGCGGCACCGAAGGACAAACCCTCTGCCGAGTTTAAGGAGATACTGTCCTCCTCAGGCACGTTGGACGCGGCCCGCCGGCTCCTTTCGACGACCCGACAGTCTCGGACCTTTGATCGTCTGGTCCGGCATGATCCGGAAAAGGCAAACCAGGTGGCCGCATTAGTCGTGGAACGCCGCCAAATTAAGGACCGGATGCCCACCGACCAGGGCGCGCGGGCCGACTTCGATGCCTTGACCAACCGGTTAAAGCAATATCACATTAATCTTTATAATTCTTCTCAGATCAAAGGAGGTCCGCCCGGTCCTATCCAGGCCAAATCTGCGGTGGTGACACAGCCGGATTCCCGTGCCGTCAGCGAGACCGTCAAAAATCGGTCGTTGAGTCCATCCCGCGCCGTCGGCCAGACCGCCAAAGATTCGTCGTTGGGTCAATCTCTTATCGATGCGGCCAGAAGCAAGCACCTGGGCAAGCCCCGGTCTTCGGAAAACTGTTATGAGCTTATGGCTAATCTATTGGAGGACGTGGGCGTCAACTACTATGGCCCCACCGGACTCTACAGCCATCTGGTCAATAAGGCCAAACAGGAGGGCAAAGCCGACAATGCCTATTTAACAGGTGAGGGCTTGACGAGGACTATTTGTGCTCCCCAAGACGTTAGTCGCCTGATTGTCTCCAAGACCGACCTGAAGAATCCCGCCAAAGCGGTTGACCAGGTCTGGCAGAAACTTGAGCCGCAACTGAAAGAAGGAGATATTCTGTCGTTTTCATCGAAGAGATCCGGTCACACCGGGATGGTTTGCCGTTATGAAGGAGAATGGTCCTACATAAATTCCGGTTACGCTGATCATCCGGTGAATTCCACGGCGAAATCTTCTCATCGGGTCGCGGAAGAAAGGCTTAAGGATGAAGTCCTGGTTCACGCCTAACGGGCCGGAAAGCATAACCAAGATTTGATGATCACCCTGGGAACGCCCAATCCAATCCAGACCGCACCATACGCCAAGGGGAGAGTACTGGCCCAGGCCGACAAAGGCGCCTCCGCCACGGACGTCCGATAATCAGGTTTACCAACCGGTTATTCGGTGTTATTGCCCGACACCGCCATTGCCTTCTCGGCAAACCCTCGGCGGGATGCTTTTCTTAAATGTTGTCGGCTGCTGGGTTGGTTAGTCTATGCGGGCGGTGCACTGGGTGGACAGGCCAAGGGCATCAGTCAGACCGGCGTTGATTTCCAGGGCGTATTTAGCCGGGGCCGGGGACGGGTATGTAGGGCAGGGGTCACTCTTGCAGGGTGGGGGGTTGTGAAGAATGCCGACGACGCGCATATCCTTGGAAAAGAAAATAATATCGAGGGGAATCAGGGTATTTTTCATCCAGAAGGCCAGTCCTTCATCTTCGGGATAGATAAACAGCATCCCGGCGTCTTTAGCCAGTTCTTTCCGAAACATCAGTCCTCTGACTTTTTTTTCCGGGGTATCCGCCGTTTCAGCTATAAATGCGGTGAGTTCTTTACCCGACTGGAAGAACCGGACGGTTCGTTTGCCGTCGCCCCGGCAAGCCGTGGGACAGAAAAATGAGGCGAGCAATAGTAGGCAGAGAGCATTTTTTATCATGGCCACGGATAAGAGAAAGACCGCCCCGCCGGGGAATAGAAATCCTCGCCGGTCAGAAGCGGTCTCGTCATTCAAGCAATTAGAAAGTAAACGGCTAGTCGGCTTTGGGATAGTCAGCTAAGAGCGTTGGCTTCGGGTGTTTCGGATGGTTTTCCGGGGATTATTTCCCCGGCGTCCGATATGGTTTCCTAGGCTTTGGCTTCTTTAATGGCTTTGATTTCATCTTTAAGCTGATCTACTTCTTCCTTATATTTCTTAAGTTCCTCTGCTGATTCGTAGCCGGCCGAATCGGCATCATCTTTGCGGAACTTGTCTTTGATTTCATCCAGGCCCAGGTACGTGGCTAAAGCCCCGCCCAGTAATAAGGCTATCGGGATAGCTCCTTTTAATATGTCCAAAAAAGGTCCCCACCAGATGACCAGACCGATCAACCCTAAGACGACGGCTCCTCCCCCTCCAACTAAAGGCATCATACGAATTCCCTCCTTAATGAAAAAAAATATTCAAACCTCTTAATATGCTTCTATTAACATATCACAGGAAAAGAAGCAAGAAAATTGGGCTGCGTATCTTGAAAATATTTCGTTTCCGCTTGTCGCGGCCATTGGTTATAAGAAGAAGTGGTTGGGCCGGGATCAAAGCCGAAAAGCGTGGCGGGACGATTTTTTTTCACCGGCCTGATCCGGGCGGAGACCGGGTCTTGCTTTTTTCGGCAATCTCAAATAATGTTCTTACCCAGGTCGGCAGACGACCTCGAAAATGAAACAAAGGAGTTGATGCTATGCCGTTGGTGTTGCTTATTGCCCTGTTCGGAGCCCTCGGGTGCCTGGCCCGGTACTATGGTTCGGGATGGGTGTATAGCCTCTTGGGGAGGGGGTTTCCCTATGGAACAATGGTGGTCAACGTCCTTGGGGCGTTCTTAATCGGCCTGATTATGGAGTTTAGTCTCCGCAGCAATCTGGTTCCGCCCGACCTCAGAACTGGGGTGACAGTCGGCTTTCTGGGTGGATTAACCACATTTTCTACTTTTAGTTATGAAACATTTAGGCTGATTGAGGCGGGACAGTGGCTGATCGCCTCTTTGAACGTCGTGATAAATGTTTTGGTTTGTCTCTTCTTCACCTGGTTGGGGATTACGGCCACCCGGTGGTTGTAAGATCAGTCGGATTGCCCCGACCGGTGGACCATCTGAGCATCTTGCTGACACGTAACCTGCCGTATTTCCCAAGGCGCTGCCCTGGGCTAACCTGGAGCGCCCCGTTGGGGCTTATTCGGAATGGGCCATTTTTGAAAAATTAGCATGCCCGTCCGGCCTTAAATCAATGACATTGAGATATATCTACGTGACAGCCAGACGGATTACCTGCCTGGTCAACTGAAACAGCCATTGGATGAAAATCAGCTCCATATAGAACTTCGCCCGAATGAACTCCTGTCTAAAGCTGTTGACATTGGGCTAAAAATGCGGGTATAAGATTGCATCAAGGTAATCATCGGAGGAAAACGTCGCCCATGAAGGCTGTCACCACATTTTGTTGCATATTTATCCTGGTGTTATCCTGGTCTTTATTTTCCGGATGTGCGGCTGATAAGCCGAAGGCTGACAAGAAGGAGGGGCCGCCAAAGGGGGAACTGGCGGTGTCCAACCTCTGCGTCTCCGGTTTTGGGATCTATCAGGCGGACCCACCCAGTGGATTATATCGGCCCGGTGTATATAAGGTCAATCTGTTCTTTGTCCCTCATCCTGTTCGTGACGGAAACGGCCAGGTCAAGGTTGGCCAGGTCGAAAAGAAACGTCTGGTGGATTCCACCACGGTGACGATCAAGGAAGGAGAAACCACCGAGGTTTCATTTTATAAATGCTATTAAAGATGGGCTAGCTTACCACCGGCTCGAACGTCCGCCTGACCTTTGGGGACATGTTGTTTATGAGTGCCGGTCAACGTGCTTGCTGCCGGGAATCCGCCGTGAATATCAACCCCAAGAAAATATTTATAACCAAATGGTTGTTTGCGGCCTTCGTTTTTTTTACTTTTTCGCTGCGGCTGAGTATCGAGTTCAACCTGGTTGCCGTATGTATATTTGCTTCCTTGGTAATTATTGATTTCCTGGCGGATATATTTCCCCAAAAGAAAAAGCATCTCAATCTCCACCTTTCCTCCAAGCCCAACCATCCGTTGATCGGCACCAATTCCGCGCCTCCCGGCCACCGTCATCTCGAGTCCGGACAGGCTGGTCCAATCGACCGTCATCCTGGGGAGAATTGACCAGGGCAAATCCGTCATTCCGGATAACTGCGTGGGTGTCGCCCCAGGTGAGACATCTATCGACAAGAAGGCAATAAAAAAGGCCGACTGAAGCTGAATAACTTCAATCGGCCTTTTTTTACAGAATGGCGGAGGGAGAGGGATTCGAACCCCCGGACCTTTCAGTCAACGATTTTCAAGACCGTCTCCTTAAGCCGCTCGGACATCCCTCCAAATTCAGGACCCTGCTTCTATTGCTGGTCCAAAACAACAACATATTATAGCTCATAATTAATAAAAAGCAAGAGATTTGTTAATTATGAGCAAGCCGCCGCATGAAATATTCAAATATTCATAGACCGGCTGAGTCTCAATAAGCTTCTACCAATCTCGATTTCTGACGGGACCGGACACCCTGAAATTAAACGACTAGCCGGAACTTGACATCGGCCGGTGAGTGCTTATTTTATAATTGTCACCATATGGGAACAAGAATTATTATCAACCAAAAAATTAACCTGCCCAGTCATGGGGCACGAGCCGGGTTATTGCAACCCCGGCTTTTTTTATGGAGGCAACTGATGAATGGAGATAGCCTAACTAGCCGACCGCACTGTGGTCCTCCGGAATTTGACTTAACTGCGGAAGCATTTGTCCGTCAGGATGAAAACGATGATGCCGTTTTTTATGCCACGGAACGGTTCGTCAACCACCTTGACTCCCTGGCTCTGGACACCGTAGAAAGGGTGATTGGAAAGTTAGTTGTTGAAGATGATCCCGTCATATTGGACTTGATGGCCGGTGCGGATTCTCATATCCCGAGTCGGCTTAAGTCCGCCGGAGTCGTCGGACTGGGGTTAAATGAAAAAGAGCTGTCCCAAAATAAAGCCCTGACCGAATTCGTCATCCATGATCTGAATAAATGCCCGACTCTCCCTTTTCCAGACAATACCTTTGACGCCGTGATAAACACAGTCTCGGTCGACTATCTTACCCACCCGGTTGAGGTATTTAAGGAGGTAGGCAGAATCCTGAAGCCTGGAGGCTTGTTTCTGATTATCTTCTCCAATCGGATGTTTATGCCCAAGGTAGTCAAGGTCTGGCGTGAGGCGTTAGAGGAGCGCCGGGTCGATATTGTCAGGTGGTGGCTGGCCCGGTCAGAGCAATTTGAGATGCCGGATGTTTTTGTTTCCAAAGGCAAACCAAGACCTGTGGATGACAAATACGCCGGGTTGGACCTGCCCAGTGATCCCGTTTACGTTGTTTATACCGACAAAAAGAGTGCGACGGAAACCAGGAGGGCCAGGCCGGAGATTAACCTGGAATATGGTCGGCGACTAGGTCCGGAAGAACTCCAGAGACTCCAAAAAGAGATCAAACACACCCTGTCTTGCCCGCATTGTGGTCAAAAGATGCGGAAATGGGAGGTCCCGGATAACCCGTTTGGCTGTTACTGGGATCATGAGTTTATGTATATCTGTTTTAACGATGCCTGCCCTTATTTTGTGCGAGGCTGGGACGTGATGCAGCAGAACGGCACAGGGGGTGCATCTTATCGGCTGATGTGGCATCCGGTGCGGGATTATTGTGTTCCGGTCCCGGTGCCGTCGGTCCATGCCCTCAAAGAAAGCATCATCGACTAACTGCCATTGGGTTGCCCTTTTTGATATTCTGCCTGAATCTCCTCTGGCTGCTGACTGGAGGATCACCCGGAAGAGGTGGTGCCCCGGTTCAGACGCCAAGGAGATGGGAGGCGTCAGATCGCCTCGATCACTTCATCAACATGTCCCTTGACTTTGACTTTGGTCCAGACTTTTTTGATGATGCCGTCAGGACCGATTAGATAGGTTGATCGAATAACCCCAAGAGATGTTTTGCCAAATTGTTTCTTTTCACCCCAGACTTGATATGATTCAAGGACCTGGCGGCCGGGATCGCTGAGGAGAAGGAAATTTAGGCTGTTTTTCTCTTTGAACTTCCGATGGCTGGCCGGGCTGTCCGGGCTTATCCCGATAACTGTGGCGTTGTTTCGGATGCGGTTAAAGCTATCTCTGAAATCGCAAGCTTCTTGGGTGCACCCGGAAGTGCTGTCTTTGGGATAAAAGTACAAAACGAGATCTCGGCCTTGACCCAGCAGATCAGACAGACGAATCTGTTTTTCCTGTCCCGCTGCGTCAATGCCGTCGAGACAAAAATCAGGTGCTTTGGTTCCAACTTCCAACATGGTTCGGCCTCCGTATAGAGCTTTCCGGCTCTGGGGGTGACATCTCCGGGAGATGGGGGGGGTGATGAGAGATTTGGTCACACTAAGATTTCTCGCTTCGCTCGAAATGACAGGGAGCTTCGCACCGAAATGACGTAGACGTGGCCCATCTGAAATGACGATGTAAATTTGTCATTCCGAACGAATGTGAGGAATCTTATCACATCCGAGGATGGCTAGGCCGTGCTTTAATTCACCAGCATTGGGGCCTGACCTGACCTCCTCAGATGGTGAACGCCTCAGGACACCGGGTTCCGAGCAGTCTATTCCAAGACCGATTATGGTCTGATGTTGCAACTCAGTGAAGACCGCGGCAAAAATGAATCAATCGTCTGGAACAATTCTTGGGGATCGATCGGCTTAGACAAATATCCATCCATGCCGGCCTCGAAACAACGTTCCCGATCCCCTTTCATAGCATAGGCCGTCATGGCCACAATCGGAATATGGCCGCCGATTTGTTTTTCTTTTTCTCTGATGGCCCGGGTGGCCTCCAGGCCGTCCATTTCGGGCATCTGGACGTCCATCAAGATCAGGTCGAAGTTGTTTTTTTTCAAAGCCTCCAGAGCTTCCAGCCCGGTCCTGGCCGTGGCCAGGGTGTGGCCTTGCTTTTTCAATATATGCGAAGCCAGTTTCAGATTAACCGGGTTGTCTTCTACCAATAAGAGGTGGAGGGGCCGGGTATCGCTGTGCAAGGCATACCGGGTAACTAATTGAGGACGCTGATCGGGTTTTTGGGGCGTGCCCATGACCCGGATGATGGCCGAAAGGAGATCGGATTGTTTGACAGGTTTTAAAAGGTAGGCGGCGATTCCCAACTCCTGGCAACGGTTGGCGTCGCCCCTTACCCCCACTGGGGTGAGAATGATAATCTTGACCTTAGAGTAGGCCGGCCACTTCAAGATTCTTTCGGCCAAATCAAAACCGTCTATGCCGGGCATGTAGGCATCCAGAAGGATCAACTCAAACGGCCCTTCGGACTCTCCGACATGTCGCAAAGCGGCTAAGGCGGCCATACCGCTTTCCACGGTGGTCGGTTTTATCTGCCAACTGGTGAGCATTTCTTTGAGCATCCGCCGGCTGGTTTTGTTGTCGTCGGCCACCAGGACCCGCACCCCCCGCAGCCGTTCCGGATCTATTGACACCGGTTCCAGTTCTGCGACGGACTCGAGCGTGGGCAGCCCGAAATGGGCCGTAAAATAAAAGGTACTACCCAGGTTTTCCTTTGATTCCAACCAAATCCGCCCCCCCATCATCGCCACCAGCCGAGAAGAGATGGCCAGACCCAAGCCGGTGCCGCCATGCCGCTTTGAGATGGCTCTGTCAGCTTGAACAAAGGGAGAGAAAATCACCTGTTGTTTGTCGAGGGGAATCCCGACCCCAGTGTCTTTGACCGTGAAAAGCAAGGTAAGCCCCATGTCTGACCTGCATTCGCTCGAGACGGTCACCACTATCTCTCCCTGGTCGGTAAATTTGACGGCATTGCCGACCAGATTGAGGATGATCTGACGGAGGCGGCCGGGATCACCCATAAGATTATCCGGCACCTCCGGCCCGATATAATAGGCCAGTTCCACCCCTTTTTCGTGGGCGCGTTGGGAAACAATGCCGATCATGTCCCCGATGCTGTCCCGGAGGTTAAAAGGCATTTCGCTGAGTTCCAGCCGGCCCGCCTCAATTTTTGATAAATCAAGGATATCATTTAGAATATATAGCAACGTCTCAGAACACTTTTTGATCGTCTCCAAATACTCGCGTTGTTCAGGAATCAAGTGTGTTTGCAGGGTCAGTTCGGTCATGCCGATGATCCCATTCATGGGCGTCCGGATTTCATGACTCATGTTGGCCAGGAATTCGCTCTTGGCTTCGTTGGCCCTTTCTGCTTCCAAGGCTAATCTGCTGCTGCGCTCCACGGCCTGCTCCAGCTTTTGATTGGCCGCCTCGGCGAATTCTTTGGCCAGCCGTAGTTCCTCCTCGATAACCTTCCGTTCGGTTATATCCAACATCACCCCGACCAAGCCGGCCATGGCTCCGCTGGTGTCGGAATAAGCGGCCTTATAAATGACCAGGTCATGTTCTTCGTCATCGGCGGACTGCATGGTTGACTCGTAAGTTAATGAGCCAAGATTATTGAATATCTCGTTATCGGTGCGACTATAGATATCAGCTAAGCGTTGGGGATGGACTTCGTAAAGAGATTTGCCGATAATCATTTCCTTTGATTTGCCCAGGAATCTTTCGAAGGCCACGTTGCATCCCTGGTAAATGCCAAGTGCATCTTTGTAGAATACCGGAGCCGGTATGGTATCGATCAACTTTTGTAGAAAATGTAAGTTTTCTTGAATAATTTCATCACGGTGCTTCCGTTCGAGATGAATTCCGACCATAGCCGCGGTGGTTCTTAGCAGCCGGACATCCTCTTCAGTCCAGAGGCGTTGCTTCCCGGTGTCGTCAAATCCGATGTATCCATGCCACTTTCCTCCCACCCAGATGGGCAAGATCAGGATAGACATGATGTCTTGGCGGGCAAGCAGGTTTTGTTCTTGTGCGGGAAACGAATCGGTTAGTCCGGCGATAGGTCGGCCCGTGGCCAGTTCTGCTTGCCATCGGTTAAATCCCTCGCGGTAGAAAAAGCCCTGCGGCTTTTGACCCAAGGCCTGCGGCGTGACCCCTGTGGCGCAGACTTCGGCTGTTTTCCGGGCATACAAACCTTCGATGGGGTCTAACTCATTTTCAAAAAGATAGACCCGGCTGGCTGCCGACGTCTCGAGCAAATGAGCCAGCGCTTTGCCCAGAGCCTGGTGATCGTTGGACAGTAAAGCTTGTGAAAAGGTGGTCAGTCCTTTTTCGTACAGGAGACGATTGGTCATGGCCTGTTCCGCTTTTTTTCTGTCTGTAATGTCGATGCTCATGCAATAGCGGACAATTCGGCCGTCAGGCCAGGTGATGGCCTTCTCGATGGATCTATGCCAGCGGTCAATGGTGCGGTTGTAATATTCTGATATATGTGTTTTTCCGATGTTATCGCCCAGAATGTGGGGATTGGTGCAGAAAGAACAGGGGGCATCTAATCCTTGCATGGTCCGGTAGCATTTCCGGCCGACCACTTGACCCAGAATTTCGGTCAGTGCGGCGTTGGCGTATAGTATTTCAAATGTGATGGGATCAACGACATAAATAATCTCATCAATGCTTTCAAAAATAGATAATAGTTGTTTTCGTTCAAAATCCAGGGCCCGTTGGAAGCGCTTGCGGCCGTCTATGTTTCGGGTAACGCCCAAAATGCCTATCCGTCGGCCCTGGTCGTCATGAAGCGGATTGGCAATCACCTCCGTCCAGACGGTTGACCCGTCTTTGCGGGACATCTCCAATTCAATGATCCAAGGAGGGCCATCACCCGGCGCCGGATCTGTCTTCAATTTGTCGGCGATCCAGTCCAAGGTCTGTTGATGTGAACCGGCCGCCATGGTCCGGTCGAGCGACTGAGACATGATTTCTTCCGGGGTGTAGCCCCGGAGACGTTCCACAGAGGGACTGACATAGGTCATTTTAAAGTCATTATCCATGGTCCAGATGACGTCGGTGGCGTTATCGGCCAGGTAACGGTACCTTCTTTCACTTTCTTTAAGAGCCTGCTCGGTTTTTTTGCGTTCGGTAATTTCTCGAAGAATAATCGCGGCTCCGGAGACCCTGTCCAGGCCGTCTATAATCGGCGATACACTGATGGACACATCAACCAGCGAGCCATTCTTTCGCATCCGGACGGCGTCAAAATGATCAACGCCGACGCCATGGGTAATCTTGTCCATAAGTTTTGGAAGTTCATCCGGATAACCGGGTGGTGCCAGCAAGGACACGGTCCGTCCAATGGCTTCATGGGCACTATAGCCGAACAGCTTTTCCGCCCCCTTGTTCCAGCTTTGGATTGTCCCATCGAGCATGTTTCCGATAATGGCATCGTCCGACGATTCTATGATCGCGGCCAGGGCCCGGCATTTCTCTTCAGTCTGCCGGCGTTCAACGGCGTATCGAATGGATCGGGAAAGGAGGTTGGCGTCGATCTCTCCTTTGATCAGGTAGTCCTGCGCGCCCTGGCGGACCGCTTCACAGGCCATTTCTTCATCGTCGGTCCCGGTCAAGACGACGATAGCCGTTTGCCCGGAAAGCTGGTGGATCTTGGCCAGTGTTTCTAATCCCGTACTGTCGGGAAGTGACATATCTAGGAGGGTTGCGTCGAAAGTTGCAGACGATAACATCTCAAGCGCATCGGAAAGCCGCCCAACCATTTTAATATCATATGTAACCAGGGCAACTTTAAACAGCATGTCTCGAATCAGCAAAGCATCTGCCGGGTTGTCTTCCACCATCAGAACCCGGATTTTTTTTACAACCATGGAACGTCCTCCCAGATCAACCAACAAAACCAATTCATAAAACCATCAAATCAGTTATTACCCACATTGATTTTCTACAACCGTAAGGTAGTGCCGTTAGACGGCTAACCGACTGACACAGTACCCTGATCTATGAGATTTTGAGGCACGAGGTAACCGGTATTTTCCTGAGTGGAAATCCATTTGAAAAAGAGGGCGACACAATCCGGGCAGAGCTGGCTACCCTGAACATCTTCAAGCACCTGAAGGGCTTGATCGCAGGGCAAGCCTTTGCGGTAGGGGCGGTCGCTGGTTAAGGCGTGGTAGGTATCCGCAACGGCAGCCATTCGGGCCCATTGGGAAATCTTTTGACCGCTCAACCCTTCGGGATAGCCTTTTCCGTCAAAACGTTCATGATGATGCAGGACAATAGTTATGATGTCCGATAAGCTGGGTATTGATTTGAGGATAGTGGCGCCAATGGTGGGATGTTGTTTAATGATGGTGAATTCCTCATCGGTCAATCGGCCGGGTTTTTGGAGGATGCTGTCTCTGGTGCCGATTTTTCCAATATCGTGAAGTTTGCCGCCAATAGTCAGGGCTTCGATCTCCGGATTGGAGGCCCCCATTAACATGGCCATGCCGGATAAAATGGTGGCCACGGCTTCCGAATGACCGCGGGTGTAAGCATCTCTCGCTTCCAAGGCTAAAGCCAGACTGGTGATACTGGCCAGTAGCATTTTTCGGTCGGCATCCAGACGTTCCTTTTCTTTTAAGAGTAATTGGAACTGGTCGGATAAGAGCTTTTCGACCAGGATGACCAACTGGTCCAGGTTAAATGGTTTGGTGATGTAGGCTGTCGCTCCGCGTCGCAGCATCCGCAGCATATGACTCCGGTCGGAATTAGCACTCATCACCACGAAGGGGATGGTCGCCAGATCGGGGTTGGCATGAACGGCCTCACAAAAGGCAAAGCCATTCATCTCGGGCATATCAATGTCGCTAAGGATAAAGTCGGGCCGTCGGGTTTGGAGAAACTGCAAGGCTTTTCGCCCGTTTTCAGCCGTGATTACTTGAAATCCGGCCTGGGCCAGGCCATTTTCCACCATCCTCCGGATGATCGATGAATCATCTACCACCAGGATCAACCTGTTCCGTCTGAAGGCGGCTTTGGGCAATATGTCGTCAATGGTCTCCAACAAGCAGGATCGGGCTTCATCTTTGGTCACGTAGGCTGAAGCTCCGGCCTGGAATCCACGATCGATATCAGCATCCGAGTCAAAGGAGCTGAGCATAATGACGGGGGTTCCCCTTGTCGCCGGGGTGGTTTTGAGGCGTTCACAAAGCTGAATTCCGTTCATCCGCGGCATATCAATATCGGTAATGACCAGGTCGAACCTACATTTTGTAGCCAGTTCAAATCCCTCTTGCCCATCGACCGCTTCGGTCAGCTCAGCCCTCAGTGGGCTTAAATATTTTCTTAACCCGCGACGCATCATTCGGCTGTCATCAACGATCAAAATGCGGGCTTGGGTCATAGTAGCTCCGAAGTTACCGGGGGGAGTCGTCCGCGGCCGGCACCGTCCAGAGAAAATTGAACTTAATGACGACTTAGTCGCGAACGCCCCGGCTCACTAAGTCCTCTTCGACAACCAACCTGTTTGATATATATCACAAATGAATGTAGATGTAAACCCTACTGGTTGCGTGTTGCTGGTTACTCGTTGCGAGTCAAGGTCATTGACTTAAGGTGCAGGGTCAACGGATCTAATTTTAATAAAATGTCAATTCCGCTTAAGCCCCAACGGGGCGCTCTAGGTTAGCCCAGGGCAACGCCCTGGGTAGGGGCAGAGACTATATGAAATACCATGTAATGGTCACATAAAACCGCCGGCAATTCCGTACCTCAGCCGTAACTGGATATCCCATCCAACGGAAATGACTTTGGGGGCTGGCCGACCTCCTGACCATCCTGCTGACACGTAACCTGCCGTATTTCCCAGGGCGTTGCCCTGGGCTAACCTAGAGCGCCCTTTCAGGGCTTAGTTGGAATGATCTATTTTAAAACATTAGAGCGATCATCCGGTCCTTAAAGTCAATGATATTGACCGGTAACACGCAATCCGTAACCCGCAACACGCAACACGTGTTAGGCCTAATTTAGTTGTCGGATGACGTCTCCGTCTACCGTCAGGATAAAAAGGGATTTTTCTACGTCTCCGCCCGGGTTGAAGCTGGTCACTCCAGTGACGCCGTCGAAATTACGGAGTCGGTACATTGCTTCCCGGAGGTCCTCCCTGGTCTTTATGTTGATATCCTTAAACACCTGCTGCAGGATCTTGATGGTGTCGTACCCAAATGCCGCCAAAACGTCAGGTTCGGCGCCGTAGGCCTGAAAGTACTCTTCCATGAAAGTCCGTACGGCCGGCTTCGGGCTGTCTTTAAAAAAAGCATCGGGAAAGATGACTCCTTTTATGATGGCGTTCTCTGAGGCGCCGGCCTGGGGGTTATGGAGTAAGTTGGTGCCTAAAATGCGTATTTCCTGCAGGTTATGATAGCTCAGGTAAGGCAGGATATTCCGAACGTGATTAAGATCATCCGGGATAAACAGGGCCTGGAAGTTGACCGTTGGTTTGGTGTCTTGTGGTGGAGTCGGACCGGCTGACAACCCCGTAAGTTTATTGAACTGATAACTATATTCCGATTGGTTTGGTTGATAGGCTTCGGTCCCGACGAGTTCGCCGCCGTGGCGGGAGACTTGATCCCAAAAAGAACTCATAAAGGTCTCCCCGTAATTACTCTTGGGGAATAAAACGGCGAAGCGGGTTAAATTTAGCGTCTTGGTGGCGTACTCGACCAAGGCTTTGGTTTGGGAAGTCACCGTAATGAAATTACGGAAAGAATAGTCTCCAATAGCTGTTATATCGGGAGCCTGGGTCAGGGTAATTATCGGGATGGCTAATTCTTGGGCTTTCTTGGCTGCGGCTTGCGCAGTGCTCGTCCGGAGCGGACCCACCAAGGCCATGACGTTGCTTTGACCAGCCAGCTCGGCCACGGCCTGGGCGGCGGCCTCAGGATCATCAACGCAATCCTTAATGACTAGTTCGATGGCTTGATCCTTTTTTTGAGGGTCGGAGACGCCCGCAGCCAGTTGCATGCCTTTGAGCGTCAGTTCGCCAAACTTCTGATAGGGTCCGCTCATTGGCAGAATAACCCCGACGATACGTTTGACGGTTAGGCCGATATCCTCGGTCAAGGCCTTGACATCAGGTACCAGTGGGTCTTTAGGATATTCGGCCAGGAAGCGCTTCCCCATCTCCAACGCCTGGTCGTTTTTTTTCTGTTCCCGGTAGACGTTGATCAACCTGAACAAAATCAATGACTCGGGATAGCGCTGGCGGAACAAGTTAGACATAACCACCAGATCCACTAAAGGGGAGTCATTGATGAGCTGCTTAATTTTGTTATTGACTTCGGTCTTCTCTTCATCAATCGCCAGGTCATAGGCATCGACATAGTCCATTAAAGCTTCGGAGTAGTTCTGGAGGGTTGTGAACTCATCTCCCAACATTTTGAATATCTCAATTTTCTTCTTGGGTTCGGGGAACAAGGGTGAAAGCCCCCGGAGAATAAAGACGGCTTCTTTATGATTCCCCATCCGAGATTCGCATTTAGCCAGACCTAACCTGGCGTCTCGAGTCAACTGGTGGCCGGGGAAACTAATGATCATGGTTTGATACAATTGCTTGGCTTTGGAAATTTCATCACGTTGGAAGTAAATATCCCCCAGTGTCTTCATGGCCCGGGGCGCTTCGCTATGCTGGGGATATCTGTTTAGGAACTCCTGATAACCGCGCATGACCTCGGGCGTGTTCCCCGCTTTGAAGTCGGCTTCGATAGTTTCAAGTAGTTTTGAGGCCTCCCGATCTGTCTCGGCCGCGCTTTCGGCCGGGGTCGGTTTCACCGGAGCGCAACCCCCGGCCAGGGCCAGAGCCAACACCAGTACTATTAGACTTATTATTGCCTTAATATTCATAATTTCCCCGTCCATGTAAGTTGCCGAAAGATCGCAGACCGCACTCGGCCGGTCCGGTTTAATTTTAGCAAAGTTTACTCCAAAGAGGCAGAAGGCGCAAAGGAAAAAATGCAGTTTGACGACTGATCAGGTGAGAAGACATGAAAAAGAAACATGCCCCGGACTGAGAGATTACAGTTCGGGGCATGTATATAGTAGCTAATCGGCCAGGACGGCCATCTTTCTTCCGGTCGGGGAAGAAGTGGCAGAACCTGCTATTTATCTTTGACCTCTTCAAAGTCGGCGTCAACCACATCATCATCCGGCTTCGGACCGCCCGCAGCACCACCGGCTTGTTGTTCGCCTTCTTGGGCGCCGGCTGCTTTTGACGCCTGGGCGTACATTTTTTCGGCCAGGGAGTGGGAGGCTTTGGTTAAGCTGTCCATCTTTTGTTTAATGTCGTTGAGATCCGATTCTTCCATGGCCTTACGGAGGCTTTCAACAGCCGTGGTGATTTCCGTCTTGGTCGCCTCATCTACTTTGCCTTCCATCTCTTTAAGAGATTTCTCAGTGGCATAGATTAACGTGTCGGCTGAATTGCGGACTTCGACCAGTTCTTTTTTCTTTTTGTCCTCTTCGGCGTGTAGCTCCGCGTCCTTGATGGCGCGTTTGATTTCATCTTCGCTCAAGCCGCTGGAGGCGGTGATTTTGATTGATTGTTCTTTGCCGGTCCCCAGGTCCTTCGCCGAGACATGGACGATACCATTGGCGTCGATATCGAAAGTGACCTCAACTTGAGGCACGCCCCGAGGCGCCGGTGGAATCCCGACCAAGTCAAACTTGCCCAGGGTTTTATTATACATAGCCATTTCCCGCTCACCTTGCAGGACATGGATGGACACAGCCGGCTGGCTGTCTGCCGCGGTAGAGAATATCTGGCTTTTTTTGGTCGGGATGGTGGTGTTTTTTTCAATCAGTTTGGTGAAAACCCCACCCAACGTCTCAATCCCTAAGGACAAAGGCGTTACGTCTAAGAGCAGCACGTCTTTTACTTCACCCTTCAATACCCCGGCTTGAATAGCCGCCCCAATGGCCACTACTTCGTCGGGGTTAACTCCTTTGTGAGGCTCTTTCCTGAATAGCTCCTTAACCTTTTGCTGGACTTTGGGCATCCGGGTCATGCCGCCGACCAGAATGACTTCATCGATATCCTCAGGAGTGAGGCCGGCGTCTTTCATGGCCATTTGACAAGGCGGCAATATTTTTTCGATCAGGTCGTCCACCAGCGATTCTAATTTGGCCCGGCTCAGCTTCAGATTGAGATGCTTGGGGCCGGTGGCGTCGGCGGTGATAAAAGGCAGGTTGATGTCTGTTTCCATAGAGGAGGACAGTTCCATCTTAGCCTTTTCGGCCGCCTCTTTAAGCCTCTGGAGAGCCATCTTGTCATTCCTCAGATCAATACCCTGATCCTTCCGGAATTCATCTGCCAGGAAATCGATCACCCGTTGGTCGAAATCTTCGCCGCCCAGATGGGTGTCGCCGTTGGTAGATTTGACTTCGAAAACACCGTCTCCCAGTTCCAGAATGGAAATGTCGAAAGTGCCGCCACCCAGGTCGAAGACAGCAATTTTTTCATCTTTTTTCTTGTCTAACCCATAGGCTAACGACGCCGCGGTAGGTTCGTTGATAATCCGTAAGACGTTCAGACCGGCGATGCGGCCGGCGTCTTTGGTGGCCTGACGCTGACTGTCGTTAAAGTAGGCCGGAACGGTGATCACCGCGTCGGTGACTTTTTCGCCCAAGTAGTCTTCAGCCGTCTGTTTCATCTTTTGCAGAACGATAGCCGAGATCTCGGACGGGCTGTAGGCTTTGTCTTTGATTTTGATGCAGGCATCGGCATTCGGGCCGGATACGATTTTAAAAGGACAAATTTTGACGTCCCGCTGAACCTCGGCGGTCTCAAATTTCCGTCCGATCAATCTCTTTACTGCGTAGACCGTATTTTCCGGGTTGGTGATGGCCTGCCTTTTGGCAATCTGACCAACCAGCCGCTCGCCGTTTTCGGTGAATGCAACCATCGACGGCGTAGTTCGGGTGCCTTCGGCGTTTTGTAATACCTTGGGTTCTCCCCCTTCCATGATGGCTACACATGAATTGGTGGTTCCAAGATCGATTCCAATAATTTTACTCATCCCCTTATCCTCCTCACCTGAAGATTTCCGTGTTCATTTAAAATGGTATATTGTTAGCCGCCATGATGATTGTGTTTCGGGGTCCAAGTCGGTGGTCAATAGTCAATGGCATATTCCATTTTTCCATAGAGTTCGTCCGACCCCTGACGGTCCATCTCGGCGCGATAAAGTCATCCAGGCTCTTGATAGGTCAATAATTCATATTTCCTGGGTTTATTGTTTAAGATGACCAGCCCTTCGGATCAATTGACCGGAACCCGTTTAGACACGACGACCTTCGCTGGGCGAATCAGCCGGTCGTGCAGGAGGTAGCCTCTTTCGTATTCTTTGACGACCGTATTATCCTCTTGTGTGTTATTCACCTCTTGAGCAATGGCCTCATGGAACTGGGGATCAAATTTCTCCCCGACTGCGGAAACCGACTTTACCCCAAATTTTTCCAGCAGTCCGTTGAGTTCGTTAAGAGTTAAGACTATTCCGGCCATTAAATTATCCGGCATTCCTTCATTCCTGGCATGATCGACAGCCCGTTCCAGGTTGTCTACGATTGGTAGAAGTTTCTTGATAATCTCTTCATTCGCGAATTTGATATTCTCAACTTTTTCCCGTTCCGATCTTCTTCTAAAGTTTTCAAATTCCGCTGACACCCGTAACAATCGGTCATAATTTGATTTCGCCTCTTCCTCCTTGGCGGCCAGTTCCGTGGCCAAGTCAGCCGCCTCCCCGCCGGAGGGTGGTTCCGTCGCCGTGGGTTCTTCGGGCAGAGTCTTTTCTTTTGGTGCGACTTCGGCTCGTTCCATCTTTTTGAAAGAAAGTTCAACTTTATCTTCGACATCTAATAAGTCTTTCTTCGCCATATCTCATACCTTTTCAGGACCGCCAGACTTGCCCGGCCTCTGATGATCAACCGAGTTTGTAGTCTGGAGAGTTATTTAACTTATGCAGCTTATATAACTTTCGTTATATACAGAATTTTTGAACATAAATTAAGCATAGGATGGCTGTTTGTCAAGGGGATGAGCCGGATTTATATGGCTCTTGAGTCCGGGTGGGAATTGAGCATGGTCAAGACGATACTTGACCCATCTATAAAAAATAACGCTTTCAGTAACACTTGCTGCTGGCAACCATGCCGCGTTTTGCACAATTTGACCGCCGGCCATAGAAAAGGTATTGTTATTCTGGCCTCGGGTGTGATATTTTTAGTAGACGGGTCTCGAATAACCTGAGTTGGACGTGTGTTATTAATTATGAGACAACAATATATCCGCAGAGTTTACAGATGAACGCAGATGGATGAGATCCACAGGCGTCTGCGATCATTCGTCTTTTTTGATATGCGGAACTCATCCCGATCTGTGGATTAAATTATGGTCTGTCGACCACAGTTTCCTATACGAACCGGTTACGTGCGCCGGCTGGATTCAGACCGATCCATGGCAGTATGGAAAAGTAACGAGGAAAGGTACATGGAGAATAGTGTAGGGACGATCCTACTGGTTGACGATGAAGAACTACTTCTTGAAATCGGTCAAGATATGCTGGATTCGTGCGGGTACAAGGTCATCGTCGCGGCTAGCGGCGAAGAAGCCGTGGATGTTTACCGCATTGCAAAGGATGATGTTAGGATTGTCATTCTAGATTTAAACATGCCCGGCATGGGAGGAATTGCTTGCTTACAGCAGTTGATTAGTCTCAGGCCGGACGTAAAGGTTATTATTTCGAGTGGTTATACTACACCTGACATATTGGAGGAGGTCAAAAATGCGGGTGCCGCGGGATTCGTCGGAAAACCTTACCAATTAGATGAAATGATAGCAAAAATATGTGATATTTTAAACAAACAGGGGCCTCCTTCGGGATACCGGTAGGGCGGAAAGAAGGCCACCCCGGCATCCTCAGCCGCCCGCGATTTCGCCTGGTCAGGCGGCTAAGCTCAGGCTAAGCTCAGATAGACCACCAGGGCCAAAACAACGAACTAATACCAGGTAGAAAACAATTATTCTTCCTGCCCGGCGGACTGCTATTCAAGACCAACGATCTCAAACTCCTGCAACCCTCCCGGCGTCTTTACCTTTATTTCATCACCCACTTCTCGCCCGATGAGGGACCGGCCAATCGGGGAAGATATGGAAAGACGTCCTTCCTCGGGAGCCGATTCATAGGGGCCGACCAGTTTATATCTTTTTTGTTCGTTCGTCCGAAGATTTTCCACCGTCACGATGCATCCGAAAATAGCCCGGACCGATGGGCCGGAAATTGGTTCAATGATTTCCGAATAAGATATTCTTGTCTCTAATTCCGCTATCTTCCCCTCGATAAAGGACTGCCGCTCTTTGGCTGCTTCATACTCGGCATTTTCTGAAATGTCACCATGAGCGCGCGCCTCACTGATCGCATTGATATTGCCGGGGCGTTCAAACTTGGTTAATCGGGTGAGTTCTTCTTGTAGCTTGATGTAACCCTCACGGGTTATGGGGACCCTTTCCATAGTTTTACCTTATTCCTCCTCAGAGTCAGGGGTGATAGATGCTGCCCTTTGTCGTTTTAATTACTGCAGACCTGGAGCCGTCGATGTCAGAGGGCTGCTTTAGAAAATATAATGACCGGACCATGGTGTGCGGGCAAACCGGTCCGGTCATAAAAAGCTTCTTTGGGCTATTGAATGCTAAGAGCCGCCGATCAGTCTTCGATGTAAGGCAAGACGTCGGCAGTTTCGCAGCCTGCTGATCGTTGAAAGCTTACCGCTTACAATTTGAAGTACTTGCCGACAGCAGGATTATTATTAAAATACCAACCATGAAAAGTCAAGCAAATTGATCACCATCTTGGCTGCTGGAGGGGCTAGTATTTGATTTTATAATACTATCATCGGCGTCAGTGAGTATCTTAATGATCAGATCGGGCGCTTCCCGGCTGCATTCCGCTTCCTCTCAAAGAAATCATTTTACGTTTTCAAGAAATTACGGTATTATAAGTACCGCAATTATCAAATCTCAAATTCTGCCGATTGTTGGCCGCAGATGTCTTTGAGGAGGCAGAAGAAAACAAAAAAGCCGCCGGGGTATGCCGGCCTCTTCTGCTTATCCTTTATTCACCAATTGCCGGAGGTTACCATGTCAATAGAAAACAAGATGAATCATCAACCTATTATGGTGGAAATCGTCCCCAGGCACGATCAAAAACCTACCCGGATGTATGCCAATCACTGTGAAATCATGCACAGCCCGTTTGATTTTACCATCCGGTTTTGCGACGTTCCTCCTCTTAACACCTCAGGAATCACGCCTGGGGAGAAGGTGCTGCTGGCCGCCCCCATAGTGGCGGAAATTGCCTTACCCGTGGCTCTGGTTCCCAGCCTCATCCGGGCATTGGAGGAGAACTATAATCTTTATCGAAAAAGTTCGGAAGAATCCAGTCATGTCATCATGCCGACCAAAGACGACAGTTACCATTAACAATGAGCAGATTTGAGGCGCCGCAAAAAAATGGAATAATGAGTGATTGACTGGTCAGTTCCAGAGGCTATAATTACTTTGTGGTCAAAAGGAAGCAGACGGAGGAAAACAGCCCGGCCTGCAAAACCGCAATATCAACGGAGGGACAACCATATGAAGCGATTTGTAATCGTTCTGGGCTGGCTGGGACTGGTGATGGTCTTTACCTCGGCTTCGGCCGAGTATCGTGGCCCTGTGATGGGCATGTCCGATTATGAGCGTTGGCGAGATTATTGGGGCCGGGACTCATACATGAATTATAAGGAACACCAAAGGTATAATACGGAACATAAAGAGTCCGGACAGATTATGACTCAGCAGGAGTACGTCTCCTGGTCTAATCAGAACCCCGGTGTTCGGATGAGTTACCGGGATTACCTGCTGTATAACCTGAACATGGTGCTCATGGAAAAATCCCCGTGGTTGGTTATGTCCCAAGGGAATACCAAGAAGGTCGTGGAGTTTTTGGCCAAACACCCTGATTTTACCCGTATGGTCCTGACCGGTCAAGAGCCCGCGACCGCGAACCCCAGAGTAGATGAAATATATGAATATATCAAGATGTTAAACGCTGAATAAGTCGCTTCCCGGTGTTACGTTTCGGGTTGCGTGTTGCGGGTTTTGGATTGCCAAAATGAAATGAAACCGATGGTCGTCTTCTCCGAGGGAATAACCTTAGATATCCATCAACCAAATAACGTCTCGGCCCGGATAACCTCTTAGTTCGGATTTCTCACCCACATGTTCGGCAACCCGCAACATCCGGCTAATCCGACCCTTTGAAAATGAAGGTAGCTAGTCCTTCAGTCTTCTTGATCTTGGCCGCCTGTTTCTCGGCGTCTTTGATATTGGGGAATCGGCCTGATCTGACGCGAAAATAATTCCCTTGCCCCGGTACGCTCACCTGATAAATATGGGCGTCATATCCCTTTTTCTTTAACCGCTCCACTGCCTCTCGCGCCTGATCATAGTCTCGGTAAGACAGCATCTGGATAGAATAATAAGTGCGGTCACCGCTGGATGGATGTCCTAATTTTTCAGCCGCGGCACCTCCTTTGGCGGAGGCCTGTTTCTCATAGGCCGGTTTCCGATCCATTGTGTCTTTTAGGCCGGGTTCCTGGGTTCGCTTGTCCTTATTTAACCCCGCCGATTTGGCCTTGGCATCGTAAGCAGGGCTACCGGGAGTGGCTTCGGTAGGGTGGCCGCTGTCCCGCAGCGAGGCCGCAATCCTCTTAATTTCCGAAAATTTGTCACCATCTTTCTTTAATTTACTATCTTTCGGTATAGATTCGGGCTTAGGTTTTTCCGGAACCGGTTTGGTATCTCTGAGACCGGCGGCTAACTTCATAACCTCCGAGTACCTATCGGACGCCTTCTTCGGCTTATCTTCTTTTGGTTTTGATTCCGGGCCGGCTTTGGCCTGAGTTGGTTTGGCTTCAGTGGTGTGGACGAAAGCCTTCTTCATCGGTTGGGCTGGTTCAGCCGTCTTTTTGGCCGCTTCTTCCTTGGGCCCGGGGGCCGCCCCGGTGCGGTCTCGATCTGGTTGGTCATTCTTAGCCGCAGCCGCAATGGCCTTAATCTCTGTAGCCAGATCACGCTTCTTCAGCCCCAGGGCGTCTTTCACTTCAGTCTCAGGCAGGATTGCCGTTTGTTTGGGCTTGGCCAGGGTCAGTGTCTCGTAGAAAGTCAACGCTGGTTTTTGAGCCTCGGTCGGCACTTGATCTTTCGCCGTTTTTTTGGTTTGGGTATGAAGCATCTTGGCCTCTTGAACGGCCACCCGGATATAATCCACCGCCTTTAATTGCGGGATCGCTCCCTGCCCCACGAATATGCCCAATATAAATATCCACGACAAGACCACCAGGCATCCGATACTGACGAAAAAAAGCCCCCAGCGGCCAATTTGGAGGCGGTAGATCTTTTCCTCTGTGCTCTCTTGAGGTTCGTACTCCTGATTTGTTTCTTTTTCAAACGACATAATGGATTATCATCACATTTCGAGTTACGAGTTACGGGTTTCGGGTTGCGTGTTACGGGTCTATGATTGTTAGCTACTACGATGTCATTGGCCCAAAGGGCAGGGTAATCGCACCGATTTATATAATATGGTCCATTCTGATTAAGCCCCAACGGGGCGCTCTAGGTTAGCCCAGGGCAGCGCCCTGGGAAATACGGCAGGTTACGTGTCAGCAGGATGGTCAGGTGGTCGGCCAACCCCAAAGTCATTTCCTTTAAATGGGATATCCGGCTACGGCTGAAGTGCGGAATTCCCGGCGGTTTTATGTGACCATTACATGGTATTTTGTATAGTCGCTGCCCATACCCAGGGCGTTGCCCCGGGCTAACCTAGATCGCCCTTTCAGGGCTTATTTGGAATGAACTATTTTAATACATTAGCACGATCGTCCGGTCATTAAGTTAATGACATTGACCCGCAACCCGAAACTCGCAGTTACATCTTGTCCGGAGCTTCGACACCCAGCAGATCAAGTCCTTCTTTGACCACCAGCTTCACCGCTCCGGCCAGGACCAACCGGGCCCCGGTTAGGCCGGGATTGTCATCATCGATGAACCGGTGATGCTTATAGTAATGGTGAAAAAGCGAGGCCAATTCAGTTAAGTAATAGACGATCCGGTGAGGCTCCATGTTGATCGCGGCCGCCTCCAGGCAATCGGGATAAAAGGAAAGGTGGCGAATGATGTCTGTTTCCTCCGGGAGCGTCAACTGCAGCAGATCGGCTTTTTCAGATTCGGGGACGGCTATTTCCCGCTCCGCCGCCAGATTAAGCACGCTGACAATCCGGGCATGGACGTACTTAACGTAATAAACCAGATTTTCACTGGATTCCTTCTTGGCCACCTCTAAATCAAAATCCAACGGGGCGTCTGAGCGGCGGCTAAGAAAAATAAACCGGGCCGCATCCTTGCCGACCTCGTCCACGACCTCTCTGAGTGTCACAAATTCTCCCGATCGAGTCGACATGGAGACCTGTTTCCCCTCTCGGAGGAGATTGACCAGATAGATGAGAATGATCTTTAGCCGGTCCGGTTGATACCCCAGGGCCGCCACCGCCGCTTTCATCCGGTCCACGTAACCATGATGGTCCGCGCCCCAAATGTCCACGACCAGATCAAAGTTGCGTTCAAATTTGTCTTTATGATAAGCCAGGTCTGAGGCGAGATAAGTGGTGACGCCATTGGCCCGGACGACTACTCGGTCCTTCTCATCACCAAATTGAGAGGAGTTAAACCACCAGGCCTCTTCCGACTGATATAGTAGTCCTTTTTCCTTGAAGTCTTTTATCAGAATATCGACCGCCCCTTGATCATACAAGCCCTTTTCGCTAAACCAACGGTCAAAAGTCACCCCAAACCGGGCCAGATCGTCTCTAATGCCCTCCAAAATTACCTTGGCCGCGATCGTCGCAAAGGCATCCGGAGGCTGTTCGGACGACTCGTCGGCAAAATCACCTCCGAAGGTGTCCAGCATATCTTTTGCGAGATCGACGATGTAATCACCCTGGTAACAATTTTCCGGGAATTCTATCTCTTTTCCCACTATCTTCAAATATCGGAGGAAGACTGACCGGCCCAGTGTGGCGATTTGATTGCCCGCGTCGTTGGTATAGTACTCAGTCGTGACCTGATAACCGGCTTTTTTTAAAATCCTGGCCAGGGAGTCTCCGACCGCGGCGCCTCGGCCATGTCCCACATGCAAAGGCCCCGTCGGGTTGGCACTGACAAAT